>CAIUUT010000035.1 GCA_903902445.1 uncultured Candidatus Marinamargulisbacteria bacterium | reverse complement strand
TACATGGAGTCATCATTCAAAACCAATAACTCTTGGATATATTCAGCATCTTCTTTAATTTTACTGAAGCTTTGCAGCTTATCATCAATAGTTTTTAATGATCTATTTAAAACAGTGACATGTGCGGTGTTTTGCCACGTTTCAGGTTGTTCAAGCTCTGCTAGGAATCTTTCTCTGGCTTTATTTAGACCTTCCAGGTCAAAGATAGTCTCCGAGTAACTTAATCTTTTTAAGCAACTCATCGACTTTTTGGACTAATTCTTCCATTCAAATCTCCTGTTTCTACATTTTCCAAGGGCGATTCGCCCCCTACACTCGTAACCTTAAGGATATCTCTGATCTCAACCTTCGCGCGTTGACCTTGGTTTCGATAAGAGCCGTCAAGGCGTTCGCAAGCTCACCAATTAGCTATTTTGCCCGTGGCACTTCTTATATTTTTTACCAGAACCACATGGGCAGGGATCATTACGCCCTACTTTATCATCATTATTGATTACGGTTTTGTCACCAAGCTCTTCTTCTCCGCCATGATATGCAGTAACACGCACATGTTTCTGTTCTTCCAATAACATTTTATTGGCTTCCTGATCATTTACTATTTGTACTTTAAAAATACTACTTAAGACCTCTTGCTCAACACCATTCATCATTTCCTGAAACATATCATAACCTTCACGTTTATATTCCAACAAAGGATCCTTTTGGGCATAGGCTCGCAACCCAATTCCTTCTCGGAGAGTATCCATATTTTTTAGATGTTCTATCCAACGAACATCTAAAGCATGAATATACAAAAATCTCTGAATAGCCATTACATCATGGGCTTCAAATTGAGAAATATATTTTCGGTAAAACTCAAGGGCATTTCCAGTTAAGCTCTCTAAAATAGAAGCCCTACTGGGCAAATTTTCATAAACATAAGTAGCGGGAATGATGGAACTTAAAGCATTCAACATTTCCTCCCAATCAACATCCTTTATTTTAAACTGTTCAGGATAAAAGGAATCAAAGACTAATTGCATATGAAAAGAAATTAATTCTTCAAATCTTTCAACTAGTTTAAATTGCTCCAATATTCTTCTTCTTTGGCGGTAAACAATTTCACGTTGTTTATTCATCACATCATCGTATTCTAAAAGCTGTTTACGTATATTAAAGTGATACATCTCCACTTTCTTTTGCGCTCTTTCAATGGAGTTCGAAATTAGTTTATGTTCAATAGGCGTTTCATCATCAAAGCCAAGCGTTTCCATTATTTTAATAATTCGGTCTGAACCAAACAAACGCATCAAATCATCTTCTAAACAAACAAAGAACTTGGAATATCCAGAATCACCTTGTCGTCCGCAACGTCCACGCAGCTGATTATCGATACGTCTACTTTCGTGTCTTTCAGTACCCAGAACCGCCAAGCCACCAAGTGCGGCGACCCCTTCTCCAAGAACAATATCCGTACCACGTCCCGCCATATTAGTGGCAATTGTTACAGCGCCTTTTTGACCAGCATTAGAGATTATCTCTGCTTCTTTTTCATGATGCTTAGCGTTTAATACGTTATGCGGAACACGCTTTGCTGTGAGCAATTTACTAATGAGCTCAGAAATTTCAATGGAAATTGTACCGACCAAAACCGGACGACCATTTTTATAATTTTCCTCAATTTCATTGACAACCGCTCGATATTTACCCATTTTATTCTTGTAAACAACATCGGGAGCATCGATTCTAACACAATCTCTATTTGTAGGAATTTCTATTACATCTAATTTGTATATTTTTTCAAACTCAGCCGCTTCAGTCAAAGCAGTACCCGTCATACCGGCTAGTTTCTCAAACATTCTAAAATAATTTTGTAACGTAACCGTAGCTAGGGTTTGGCTCTCCTGTTGGATTTCAATATCTTCTACTGCCTCAATGGCCTGATGTAATCCATCGCTGTATCTTCTTCCATGCATTAAACGTCCTGTAAACTCATCAACGATTAATACTTGATTATCCTTCACAATATAATCAACATCTCGCTTAAACAAATGGAGCGCCTTTAAACTCTGTACAAGTATGTGCGCCTCTTCCATATTTTCAATATCATATAAATGTTCAATATTAAAAGCTTTCTCAGCAAAAACTATACCCGCTTCTGTTAAAACCAAATTTTTATTTTTCTCATCGACAGTAAAATGTTCGTCTACTTTCATTTTTTTGGCAACTTTAGCCACGTCAAAAAACTTAGTAGTACTTTCGTCAACCACACCGGAGATAATCAACGGTGTTCTAGCTTCGTCAATAAGGATACTATCAACTTCATCGATAATGGCATAATGAAGGTTTCGCTGGACACAATGAGATAAGTCAGTAGCCATATTATCCCTCAGATAGTCAAAACCAAACTCATTGTTTGTACCGAAAATAATATCACACGCATAAGCTTCTTTTTTTAATTCACTGGGCATCTGACTTTGCAGCAAACCAACACTTAACCCAAGAAATTTATAAATTTGGCCCATCCATTGGCTATCACGCTTGGCCAAGTAATCATTAACTGTAACAATAAACACACCCTTACCGGATAAAGCATTTAAGTATGCAGGCAGAGTAGCCACAAGCGTTTTACCTTCACCTGTTTTCATTTCTGAAATACGGCCTTCATGTAACACCATTCCACCGATTAACTGCACATCAAAGTGACGCATATTTAAAACACGCTTACCTGTTTCACGGACAACTGCAAAGGCATCGGGAAGAATATCGTCTAATGTGTCATTCTGCTGGAGTCTTGAACGTAATTTCTCTGTTTGTGATGAAAGTTCCTCATCTGTCATAGACTGATATTTAGATTCCAAAGCATTAATAATCTCTACGACCGAATTAAATCCCTTTAATTTATCATCACTTGATAAGCCAAAAAATAATTTTCTAACGATACTTAACAAAAAAAACTCCTAACTTTATTAAATTTACTCACAGTAAACCATCAATCCTAATAAATCTAACTATGAAATCACATTTAGTATTTTATCTAACTATTCAGGTTCTATTAGTCCAAAATCTCCGTCTTTGCGGCGATAAATAACATTCATCTGATTTGTAATATCGCTAGTAAACACAATAAACTCCATATTTTTTTGTAATTGAAGTTGTAACGAGGCTTCTTCAATCGACATAGGCTTTAAACTGTGTGTATTAACATAGACAATGGGATTATCCTTAGTCCTATCTTCATCTTCCTTATTAAAATCTTCCAAAACAACTGAAATTTTTTCACCTTTTCTATCTTTTAGCTTATCTTTATATTTCTTCAATTGCTTCTCAATTTTTTCAAACAGCAAATCGATAGCAGCATACATATCTGAGTTCTCTTCTCTTGCTGAAAGAATGGCCCCATGTACATGAATAATAACTTTTGCTTCGCATGATTTTTCAGGTGATTTAGTTTTATGATAAACCATTTCCACCTTGCCATTGGTGATTCCTTCCGTAAAGAAATGATCAATTTTCCCGATTTTCTTTTCAGCATAATCTTTTAACGCCTCAGTAATTGCTATATTTTGACCGGCAACTGTAATTTGCATAAATAATCTCCTCTTTATTTGTAGTACTAACACCATATTATAACTGATTTAGAGAATGTTTCAATCGCAAATTATGTCTAGATTGCATAAGGAAAAATAATCCGAAAAGACATATATTCTGTTTTTATAATATATGTTTAATTATCTATATTATGGGAATACTATAAAAGTATCGGGGGATACAATGTTCTGGACGATATTTTCCCGAGGATTTTGGCCTGGAAGGCCCTCGTCAAAAACTCGGGAAAAAATATTGTTGCCACAAATAAACACTATCGTTAAAATCAATAAACCATGTCTAAACTTCAAACTGAAATTAGTAAACGTTGTACCTTTGCCATAATAAGCCATCCTGATGCTGGCAAAACAACCATCACTGAAAAAATATTATTATTTGGCGGCGCCATCGCCCAGGCTGGTGCTATTAAAGCTAAAAAAGCCACAAAGCATACCACCTCAGATTGGATGGAACTCGAAAAGCAACGTGGGGTTTCGGTATCCACCTCAGTTATGGTCTTTGAGTATAATAATAAAATTATCAACCTACTAGATACTCCTGGACACGAGGATTTTTCAGAGGACACATATCGGACATTAACCGCTGTAGACTCCGTGCTCATGGTAATTGACTCAACAAAAGGGGTTGAAGAACGCACAAAAAAGCTTATGGACGTATGCAGACAGAGAGACATACCGGTTATTACTTTTATGAACAAACTGGACCGAGAAGGGTTAAATCCTTTTGAATTATTGGAAGACTTAGAGGAGCAATTAGGCATCATTGCTATTCCCTTAAGTTGGCCAATTAGCATGGGGAAAACGTTTAAGGGCATTTATAACCTAGTCGAAAAAAGTTTCCTACGTTTTACCTCTGGGGCTAAAGAAGCAAAAGATTACGAATACTTACAAGTACCGACATTAGATGACCCCATCTTCGTAAGAACAATTGGTGAGGACAACTTACATCGACTCAAGGAAGATGTGGAAATGATAAACGAAATACTCCCCAAATTTGAAATAAATGATTATTTAGCGGGCATAGTAACACCCGTATTTTTTGGCAGCGCCATTAACAACTTTGGAGTATTGGACTTACTCAACAAAATCAGTGAGCTTGCTCCCTCCCCACTACATCGAAAAGCGCAAGAGCGCACAGTTGAGCCACTTGAAGATAAGATGACTGGCGTCATTTTTAAAATCCATGCCAATATGGACCCGAAACACCGAGATCGCATTGCATTCTTACGCATCTGCTCAGGGGAATTTACACGTGGCATGAAAGTCTGGCATGTAAGACATAAACGTGAGATAAAAATAGCCAACCCGGTTACCTTTTTAGCCCAAACCAGAAGCATTACAGAAGAAGCCTATCCAGGAGACATTGTCGGCATTCACGATACCGGCCTGCTAAAAATTGGCGATACCTTAACACAGGGAGAAGAATTAAACTTTACTGGTATACCAAGCTTCGCTCCCGAGATTTTTCGCCGAGTTATTAATCGCAATCCTATGAAATCCAAACAACTCTACACGGGACTTACGCAACTCATGGAGGAAGGAGTCGTTCAGTTACTTAAAACCGTTTTGGATAATCAGCTTATTCTTGGGGCGGTTGGCTCACTCCAGTTTGATGTAGTAAAATTTAGACTAGAAAATGAATATTCCGCCAATTGTGACTACTTACCCTACGATATGGCCTTTGCTTATTGGCTTAAATGTAAGGATAGTAAAGCATTAGAACAATTTAAATTTGAAAACGGAGGCAGATTGGCACTAGACATTGAAGAACAACTGGTCATTACTTTTAAAGGTAATTGGGAACTTGCACACATACAAAAAAATTATCCGCAAATTGAATTCTATAAAACTTCTGAATGTAAAGAAAAAGATAAAGTTTAGTTAACGCTAACCAATTCAATTCATAAATATTATATATAAATCTGGAAACTATTAAATAACTAGGAATATCAAACCACTCCACAAATAACTGGATTTTGTATATTAACTCTTCTTCAATTGTAATGGAACGATTCGGGAATTTAAGAGGAACATAAACCGAGTCACCTAAAGGCAACTCGGTCTACGGATTAATTTAATTATCTTCTGTTGCTAAAACCACCACGGTCTTTATTGTAACCGCCAGTGCTTCCGCTTCTGCTAGGTCCACCTTCTGGACGTGGCTTTGCTTCGTTTACTGTTACTCTACGGCCATCTAGTTCATTACCGTTGTACTTTTCGATTGCTTTTGCTGCATCTTCATCAGTACTCATTTCAACGAAACCAAATCCTTTTGATCTGCCGGTTGCTTTATCCATAATGATAACAGCTGATTCAACTGGTCCTACAACTTCAAACCCTTCTTTAAGTACCGCATCAGTAGTACCATAGGATAATCCACCAACATATAATTTCTTTGCCATCTAAAACGCTCCTTTTAAACCTTATTCAATTGTAGTATAAAAATTAGTTAATTCCGACTAATACATTGTTTTCATTTATAATAGATTTAAACAAAAACCACTAATTTAGCTACAACTCTTATAATAATACACTATTTTTTTGCAAAGTAAAGATTTTTTTAATTACTTTCAACCTCTAAGAGGCTAATTTCGAAAACTAAATCCTTACCAGCCAATGAATGATTGCCATCTAAAACGACATACTCTTCACCAATTTCTTTAACTAGCGCTATCATGGTCATACCGTTACCATCATTCATTTGTATATGCTGGTTTAACTCTACGGGTAAATCAGCAGGAAACTCACTCTTGTTAACGGAAATTATCAAACTAGGATCTGACTCACCATAGGCTAGTTTGGCAGGAATTAACTTGGTTACCGCCTCTCCCACTTCTAACCCTAAAACAGCATCTTCAAAACCAGGAATAACATAGCCAGCTCCCAAAACGAATTCAAACGGCTCACGACCTATAGAAGAATCAAAAACACTCCCATCTGTTAGTTTTCCTGTATAATGAATTTTAACTTTGTCACCAATTACTGCTTTTGAAATTTTCTACTCCTTTATCTATTATTTCCAATTTTCCTACCGGCGTAATCATCACTTTCTGCATAATAAAAACGTAAAGTTTTTCTTTTCAACCCCGCAAATAAAAAACTCCGCGTTTTAGCAGAGTTTTTTATATTAGTCTTAATTATGTCAATCTATTAAAAACCGATACTTACACCCGCTCTTAAGTATAAACCAGACTTATCAATAGAGCTTATATCTCCCGTTAGACCTGTTACTAATTTTTTTATTTCTTCTTGTGCATCAGCTACTTTCACTAAATAGCCAACTTGAGCATACCAATCCATAAACATTGGAACAATGCTTTGCTTATATTGAGCATATCCACCTGCATAAGCAAAACCAGGGAAAGGCTTGGCCGCCCCAGAAATATCTTTTAAACTTAGAATATCTACAACACCAGATGCACCGACACTCCAACCGAAAATATCAATAAAAGGAAAACCTAGTTGGGCTTCTAGAGTAGTTACATTGGCTTTAGGACTAGCAAAAGGGTTGCCATCTTGAGTAAAACTAATTTTTGTTTCTTTTTCATAAGGTAGCGTGTAATAAACGTAGAGTGGGAAAAATGGAATTGATATGGGAGACTCCACAGCTACGCCCAGTCCACCACAATTATTTGAATAGGCAGTATAAGCTCCATTAATATGAAATACGGAAAACGAGCCGCTAAATAGACCTAAAAATAATACAAATACCAAACTAAGATTCAGTGACTTTTTCATAATAAACCTCCCATAAATTTTTCCCAATGATAACATATAGATTAAAAATTTCAAGAAATACTTTAAACTATCGAGTTAGTTTTCTATATTTTATTCTCTTTGGTAGGACAGAAGACTCGCCTAATCGACGTTTTTTATCCTCTTCATAATCACTAAAGTTACCTTCGTACCAATAGGTCTTACTATCTCCCTCAAACGCTAATATATGAGTCGCTAAGCGATCCAAAAACCAACGATCATGGCTAATAACCACCGCACATCCAGCAAAGTTTTCAAGCGCATCCTCAAGGGCTCTAATGGTATTAATATCTAGGTCATTAGTAGGTTCATCTAAAAGTAGAACATTGGCGCCTTCTTTAAGCATCCTTGCCAAATGCACTCTATTTCTTTCTCCCCCTGAAATATGCCCTACTTTTTTCTGCTGATCAGATCCTGAAAAGTTAAATTTAGCCACATAACTTCTTCCATTTATTTCCCTATTACCCAACTTAATAACTTCTTGCCCTTCTGTTATCATGTCATAAATAGTTTTATCGGGATCTAATACATTTCTACTTTGATCCACATAAGCCAGTTTTACCGTTTCCCCAATTTTGAAATCACCAGAATCAGGCTTCTCTTGTCCAGTTATCATTCTAAATAAAGTAGTCTTTCCCGCACCATTGGCTCCGATAACACCGACAATACCACCCGCTGGCAAGGAAAACTCTAAGTTGTCCATCAGTAAATTACTATCATAAGCCTTTACCACCTTACTTGCTTCTATAACTGTATTCCCCAATCGCGGACCGGGAGGAATATAAATTTCCAATTCCCTTATACTTTTGTCCGTTTCTTGAGACAGCAATTTCTCATACGAAGCGATATGCGCTTTAGCCTTCACCCCTCTCGCCTTTGGTGTCATCCTTACCCACTCCAACTCACGTTGCAAAGTTTTTTGACGTTCCGATTCATGTTTTTCTTCTTTGCGAAGTCGTTCTTGTTTCTGATCCAACCAAGAAGAATAGTTACCCTTCCAAGGTATACCTTCACCTCTGTC
Source organism: uncultured Candidatus Marinamargulisbacteria bacterium (assembly GCA_903902445.1). Lineage (GTDB taxonomy): Bacteria > Margulisbacteria > Riflemargulisbacteria > GWF2-35-9 > GWF2-35-9 > CAIUUT01. Next base: position 1,275 of record CAIUUT010000035.1, on the reverse strand, counting down.
CAGTTCAAGTATCCACCCCGCAACATTATCTAAAAAATATCGATCATGAGTAACGGCTATAATTGTACCCTGATACTCTTTAAGATGGTGTTCTAGCCAAGAAACAGACTCTGCGTCCAAGTGGTTTGTGGGCTCATCTAATAACAATATATCGGGCGTCTTTAACAACAGTCGACATAAAGCAACCCGACGCTTCTCTCCACCTGAGATAACCTTTATTAAAGTATCAGGAGGTGGACAACGTAATGCGTCCATTGCCATTTCCAATTTTGAATCTAAGTCCCACCCATCACAAGCATCAAGCTTTTCCTGAACTTCACCCTGCCTGGCCATGAGTTTGTCCATTTCTATATCGCTCATCTCTTCACCAAATTTCTCATTGATGGCATTATATTCTTTCACTAAGTCGGCAACTTCTTGCATTCCTTCTTCAACTATTTCACGCACAGTTTTAGTCTCATCTAATTTTGGTTCTTGCTCCAAATAACCAACTGTGAAACCTGGAGAAATAGTAGTTTTTCCATCAAACTCTTGATCCACTCCCGACAGTATACGCAGTAGCGAACTTTTTCCAGAGCCATTTTGACCTATAACACCAATTTTAGCCCCATAAAAATAGGATAAATAAATATTCTTCAAAACGGGCTTCTTCTCGTAGAATTTACTTACTCCTATCATAGAATATATTACTTTATTTACTTCATCTGCCATAATTTATCCTCCATATTTATTTAATTAGTATTGAAATAAGCACACTAAACTCAAGCTATTGAATAAATATATTATATATTTTTACTGACCAGTGGCTCAACTTTATTTACAATATTTTCGTTCATTTTTATCAATTCAAGTTTTTTTCTTATCTGCTCAATTTGCTTAGTTAAATTTTTTGCAATATCATTAAATAAATCCTTGCCCTCAGCTCTAGATCTAGAAATACGCATTTTCCATTTATAAAAAGGAGATTGCTTCTGCATTTCAGATTCATGCTTATACTTTGCGATATTATTCTCCAAAATACTTATTTTAACAGCAATATTTGAAGAAAGCTGGCTATTATCCGCTAATTGTTGTTCCTCCAACTCTATTTTCTTTAATATTTCTATTTGATAACTTTCATAAGCCAAATTAATAATTTTCATAATATTTTCTCTCGTACACTTTTCCTCAGGATCTTGGACTAAGTCAGGGTGATACCGTTTAGCCAATTTTTTATATAACAGCATAATTTCTTCTTTTTCATTCTCGGATATTTGTTTCTTCTCAACGTGTGTG
>CAIUUT010000034.1 GCA_903902445.1 uncultured Candidatus Marinamargulisbacteria bacterium | reverse complement strand
TAGAGTGCAATCGACCGTTATTTTAGTGTTGTTTTGTAGTAGCTTTGGTTTTGCCAGTTTAAGAGATGTTGAAAAGAAACTGGAAGAGAAAAATACGCCTCAGTTGACAAACCAGGAAACAAAAAAAGAAGAAAGTAAAGAAGGTCATTACAATACGGAAAGTAAAATTATTGGTTCTCGTAATGAATATACCTCCAAAAAATTTACCCCTGATGACTTTACGGATATATTAGAATTAATCGCTTTAAGCCGTGCGCTGGAAACCTATCATGTTTTAATGAAAGAGCGAAATATTTCTCCTACGGGCAAAGTATTAATTAATAATCTATACGTGGATGAAAGGTTTAACATCGAAAAAGGTGACATAATAAAAGTTGCGAACATGGCTACATATTATCGAGGAAAGTTTAAGGGGAGTGACCTAATTAAACTCTTAAGTAAACAACAGATATTGGACACTAATGGTTATGTGGTTAGTGGTAACAAATTTAGCAAAAGTTTCAACGCTGATGAGTTTTCTTTTATCGGCGAACGGTTGGTCAGTGTTTCATTTGGTTTAAAGGATCAGAGAATAGCTGGCTTGATTGCTTCGGATTTGTATCGATTTATACTAAATGAAATTAATACAATAGTCGTGGATAAACTAGAAACAACAAGCTATGAGTCAAAAAAAGCAGGTTTCTTTGAAGGTATCTTTGATGCTATGTCCGGAAATTTTATGAAAAATATTTTTATGCAAGATAAGGTTTCCACGATTAGGTCTAAAGGCCAGTGGACTGTGCAATTTAACCCCTATGAGTATTATAATGTGTATTATGGTTTGACTGATTATTTGTATCAGGATGGTAGCCCTGGTTGGACAACGATGTATGGAAAAAATAGCATGAATGATTTTATGCTTCTTGTGAATAAAAATACTGATGTGGACCAGTTGTTGTTAGAAGTAAGCAGTAAATTTACGGTAAAGAATAGTCCTATTATTTATGATGTATTGTTTTGGGAGAGGGGGGGGAAGTACGAGGAGTTTAGAGACAAAACCGATAGCTTTGGATTTTATGCTTTGTATATGGGGGGAGGTACTTACTATAACCATTCCATGGTTGATGTAGATTTTGGACTCTCTTTCAAAAGAGGTATGCAGACTAACGGTATTGGTATTTTTTTGCAGGCCAAAGGGGAGTGGGATGTCTTTAACCCCGTCTATTTATGTGGTTCTTGGAGAGAGTATTTCCAGCCAAACTTAAAAGAAAAAAATAATAATTGGAGTTTTATGGAGTTTAATCTAGGCGTAGGCATAGCACTGCAAAGCTTATCGTTAGAAGCGGGCTATTTGTACAACAGAGTCCAGGAATCGTCTTGGTATGGTTCGCTTAAAATGGCTTTCTAGAATTTCTTAATTCTAGAAAGGCTCAGCGAATTAGATACTACGGAAATGGAACTCAGGGCCATCGCTCCGCCAGCTATGATGGGGCTGAGTAAGCCAAGTGCGGCAAAAGGGATGCCAATAATATTGTAAATAAAAGACAAAAAGAGATTCTGTTTTATCTTGTTTAACGTTTTCTTTGAGAGCTTAAGTGCTGTAATGATTTTGTGCAAGTCGCCAGCCATAATGGTTATGTCCGCAGATTCAATGGCGATGTCGGTGCCTGTGCCTAGAGCGATGCCAATATCAGCAGTGACCAATGCAGGGGCATCGTTGATGCCATCTCCAACCATGGCAACCTTGTGTCCATCCTGCTTTAACGTTTCAATGGTTTTGGCTTTTTGTGCTGGAAGAACTTCGGCGATTACGTTCTCAATGCCTGCTTGTAAGGCAATTGCTTTGGCGGTTCTTTGGTTGTCACCCGTTAACATGTAGATAGTAAGCCCCATTTTTTTAAATTCATGTATCGTGGCGGCGGCATTTTCTTTGAGTGTGTCCGCAATTGCTAATAGCCCAACTAACTTTTGGTTGACGGCAAGCAGAGCTACTGTCTTTCCTTCATCTTCTAAGATCCCAATAGTTGTTAGTGTGTTATGAACGCTAATCTGAAGACTTTCCATAAGTTTTCGTGTCCCAATTTGAATGGCTTTCTGTTCAACAATAGCGGTTATTCCTAAGCCAGGTAGGGCTGTGAAATCCGTTGGGTCTTCTAATATAGCAAATTCAACTTGGGCTGCCTTAAGTATAGCTTGTGCAAGGGGGTGTTCGGATCTTTTTTCAGCTATACCCGCAAGTCTTAATATTTCAGATTTTGGGATGGTAGTGTCCAGACAAATAATATCGGTTAAGGTTGGTTCGCCCTTGGTGAGGGTCCCTGTCTTATCGAGAACTAAAGTGTCCAAATTGTTAGCTAGCTCTAGACTTTGGCCATTTTTAATTAATATCCCGTTTTGAGCGCCAATCCCTACCCCTACCATTAGGGCAGTGGGAGTGGCCAGTCCCAGAGCGCAGGGACAGGCAATTACCAAGACGGAAATAGCGTTAATGATTCCTATCGTGAGGTTGCCAAAACTAAGTGTCCAGACCAGAAAGGTGATTGTGGCTATTGCTAAAACAGTCGGGACAAATATCCCTGCAGTTTTATCGGCGAGTTTCTGAATGGGTGCTTTGCTGCCTTGAGCTTCTTCTACAATTTTAATGATATGAGAAAGGACCGTATCTGCACCAACTTGTGTGGCTCTAAGTGTTAAGCTTCCGAACTTATTGAGGGTTGAGCCAATGACCGTGTCGCCAGCTGCCTTATCTACGGGTAGGCTTTCGCCATTGATCATGCTTTCATCTAAGGCAGAGTTGCCGCTTAGAATAAGGGCATCTACAGGTATTTTTTCTCCTGGACGCACAATGATAATATCGCCGACTTGTACGTCATCAATAGATACGTCTTGTTCTTGTCCATCTTTAACGACTCTGGCTGTTTTTGGTTTTAATCCAATAAGTTTGGTAAGTGCAAGAGAGGTTCTTCCCTTGGCAAGGGCTTCTAAATATTTGCCTGTTAAGACTAAGGTAATAATTAATGCACTGGCTTCAAAGTAGAGTGCTTGAGGTGGATCGGCAATAAACCCATTGTAAACGCTTAGAAAATAGGCAGCGCTTGTGCCTAGGGAAACTAAAACATCCATGCCAAGTGCTTTGGCTTTTAGGCTGTGGTAGGCGTTACGGTAAAAACGCCAGCCAATAATAAACTGTATGGGCGTGGCCAGAAGGAGCTGGGTCAGTGGTGCGTGTAAGAAAGTGATATGCAGTCCTCCTACAGCAGCTAGCATGCCTAAAATTAAAGGAGTGCTGAGTAGGGTCGAAACAAAGACTAACCATTTTAAATGATTGAGTTCACTTATTTTATGTTCAGGATGGGACAATTTTGTGGCTCCAATTACCTTATATCCCAAATTATCTATTACTTGGACTAATCGTTTCTCGCTGGTCTGGGCCTCATCAAAGTTGATGGTTACTTTCTCACTGGCAAAATTTACGGCAGCAAGGGAAACACCAGGTTGTTTGGCTAAGTTCTTTTCAATATTTAGTGCGCAGTTGGCGCAACTCATGCCGGAAACGGTATATATTTTTTCCATTATTTTTTCCTTAATTTATAATAATTTATTCATCAATAGGGTTAATTATACAACTATGTACGTTATATTAATAAACTATTAATTATTTATGTATAGTAAGCCAATATTTAATTTTAGTTTTCAGAATGAAAGTACATCTAAGATAAAACCTCCAGTAGAACAAACTATTTGTTTGTGGCATAATATTGGCTATGTTAGAGGCCAACATTTACTTAAATCTGATAAATCCCTATGTTCCAGGAAAGCCAATAGACGAAGTAAAGCGTGAAATGGGACTCGATGATGTGGTTAAATTGGCGAGTAATGAAAATAATCGTGGTATCCCTGCCCGTGTTATTAAGAAACTCGAAAGTAAAATTAAAGAATTGTTTCTTTACCCAGATGGTTCCTTGTTTGCTTTGCGCAAGGCTCTTTGTGAAAAACTTGGAGTGAGTGGTGAGCAGCTGGTTTTTGGGAATGGATCGGATGAACTATTGCAACTTATTGCTTTGGCATATTTGGGCGAAGATAAAGAGGCGCTCATCAGCGAGGGAACCTTTTCAGAGTACGAGTTTTGTGCACGTATTATCAATGCTCCTTTTAGAAAAGTTCCTTTAAAAAACTATACATACGATTTAGAGGCTTTTTCCAGAGCAATTTCTATTGATACTCGCGTTGTTTTTCTTTGTAACCCAAACAATCCTACAGGTACATATTTTTCTAAAGATGCACTGACAGACTTTATGAAAAATGTGCCGGCCAATGTGTTGGTGGTTATGGATGAAGCGTACTATGAATACGCTAAAGGTGATGACTATCCTGAAAGTTTGGAGTTATTGAGTCAATATAATAATATGCTCATCTTAAGAACTTTTTCTAAGGTTTATGCTTTGGCGGGGTTGCGACTTGGTTATGGTATTGCCAGTGCAGAGGTTGTTTCGACTTTAAACAGAGTGCGTCAGCCTTTTAATGTTAATGCTTTTGCCCAAGAGGCCGCCTTGGCGATGCTGGCTGAAAAAACTTGGGAAGAGGAGGTTCGGGAAGAAGTTGAAGTATGCAAAAAATATCTATATGACGAATTAGATAAACTGGGTGTAGAATATTTGCGCTCTCGGTCTAACTTTGTTTTTATTTTTACAGATTTGCCAGCTAAACAAGTTTTTGAACTGCTGTTAGCCAAAGGCATTATTGTTCGCCCGATGAATGGCTTTGGTTTTCCTAACGCAATTAGGGTTTCGATAGGGTTAAAGCCAGAAAATAAAAAGTTTATAAAAGCTATAAAGGAAATATTATCATGAAACAGACAACACTTTATCCAGAACACAAAGCCTTAAAGGCTAAGCTCGTTGATTTTAACGGTTGGGAAATGCCCATATACTACAAAGGGATTATAGAGGAACATCATGCGGTGCGTGAATCGGCAGGTATTTTTGATGTCTCACACATGGGGGTTATTGATATTTCTGGTCCGCATGCTTTAGAGTTTGTGCAGATACTAACGGTTAATGATGCAAGCGCTTTAAAGATTAACCAATCTCAATATACCATGATTGCGGACACTGAGGGTAAAATTATGGATGATATGATCGTTACGAGATTAGCTGATTGTTTCCGTTTTGTAGTTAATTGTAGTAATTTCGAAAAGATTCATAGCTGGATGCTAATTAACAAAAAGGAAAATGACTTTAAAGTAACGATTGAGGTTAAGGATGAACTCAATATTATTGCTTTGCAAGGGCCAAAGGCTAAAGAAATTATGACGAAACTTGCTAAGGAAGAGTTGGTAATGAGTAGCTTTTATGTAACTGCTGGAAAATTACTCGATTCGCAGGTGCTCATCAGTCATACTGGATATACCGGTGAGGATGGATATGAAATATTTGTTAACGACAAAGATGTCGTTAAATTGTGGAGGGGGTTACTGGAAGCTGGTGCTGCCCCGATTGGCTTAGGTGCTAGAGATACTCTGCGCATTGAAGCAGGCTTGCCTTTGTATGGACATGAGATAATTACGGGCATTTCCCCTTACGATTTGGGTTATGGTTGGATTGTGAAGCTAAATAAACCGAAATTCATTGGTAAAAATGTTATTGAAAATCTTCCCCAAAAACGTAGGCTTTATGGTTTAGTCTTAAAAGAAAAGACAATTCCGAGACAAGGCGTGGAGGTTAAGGGATATGGTACGGTTACGAGCGGTACTTTTTCGCCAACATTAAATAAGTCTATTGCATTGTTTATTACCGATAAAGAAGTAGTGAAAGGCGATACCGTTTTTGTGAAGATTCGAGATAAAGAAATAGAGGGTGAAGTGACAAAATTGCCTTTTATAAAAAAAGGGTGTTAACAAGTTAAAAAAAATTTGTTATATTGATTTTTAGTAAATGCTCGTGCCTAATAAATGAAGGTTTCACGGTAGATAGTTTGCTTTACTAAGGGGCAGATGTTCGTAAAACTGAAAAACTAGGAATGAGTCTTAAAAACTGCGGAAAGGGGCCACAGAAGAATGAGCTTGATATTAGAAAATTTGTATTATACAGATGAACATGAGTGGGTTAAGGTAGAGGGAAAGAATGCAACCGTTGGTATTACCGACTATGCGGAGGATTCCTTAGGTGATATCGTTTTTGTGGAGCTACCAAAAGTAGGCGAGGATTTCGCACAAATGGATCAAATTGGTATTATTGAGTCGGTGAAAACGGTAAGCAATTTATATATTCCCGTCAGTGGCAGAATTACTGAAATTAATGAAGCTGTTATTGAAAATCCGGCTATTATTAACTCCTCTCCCTATGATGAGGGTTGGTTAATAAAAATGGAGATATATGAACCTGCCGAGCTAGAGGATTTAAAGTCTGCAGAGGAATATGAAGATCTGTTAGTAGAAGAAGAAGAATAATGTCTGATCCTTTGGGCTATAGTGAAGGAGAACAAGAGCTGCTTTCTAGCCTGAAGGTTTCTAGTTTTTCCGATTTATTGCAAGAATTACCTCAGAATTTTTTAGTTGCGGATATAAATATACCACAGGGTATTAGTGAGTTGGATGTTCTCAAAAACATTGAGTCCACGGCCGGTAAGAACGTCGTATTTAAACCCCAAAGAAATTTTTTAGGTGCTGGGATTTATTACCGCTTTATTCCTTCGGCTGTCGATTACATTAGCGCACGCAGCGAGTTTTATACGGCATACACTCCTTATCAGCCTGAAATTAGCCAAGGTACGTTAATCTCCATTTTTGAGTTTCAAACGTATATGGCTGCGTTAACCGGTATGGAAATCAGTAACGCGAGTTTATATGATGGTGCTACCGCTTTGGCGGAGTCTGTTAAGATGGCGTCTAGGTTGACCAGTAAGTCTGCTAAAAAATATTATATTGTAGGAGCCTTGTCCCCAAATTATCAAGCCGTTCTAGATACCTATAATGCAGGGTATGGTTATGAGGTTGAGTATTTTGAAAGTGCTGCGAATATAAGTTTGCCTGAAGATTTAGCGGCTATAGTTTTTATGTATCCAGATTTCTTTGGTCAAGTTGTCGATTATGAATACTTAATTAAGGAAGCCAGAAGAGTAGGTGCTGGAGTTATTTTTGGCGTTACAAATCCTTTAGCGTTGTCCCTATATAAAACTCCAGGAGAGTGGGGCGCTGATATCGTTTTTGGAGAAGCCGTATCACTCGGCAATTACCCATCTTTTGGTGGGCCGGCTTTAGGTTTCATTGCTACTAAGAAGGACTTTGTCCGTCATTTGCCAGGGAGAATTGTGGGTGAAACCGTAGATGCCTTAGGAAGAGTCGGTTATGTGCTGACTTTTCAAACCCGAGAGCAACATATCAGGCGTGAAATGGCGACTTCCAATATTTGTAGTAATCAGGCACTCATTGCCTTGAGAACAACCATTTACTTAACCTTGCTGGGGCAGAAGGGAATTGTGAAATTAGCAAGCCAACTGGTAGAGAAAACTAACTATTTAAGAAAGAGTTTAATGTCCATTGAAGAGTTGACTGTAAATGCCACAGAGAGCTTTCAGGACTTACTAATTATTTCAGATAAGATTGATTTTACACAAATTAACATTGCCTTGAAAAGTGTGGGAGTACAAGGAGGCTTAGTGCTCTCAAAACTTGATTCTAAGTGGAAAGGCTATTACTTGGTCACTGTAAATGAGTTTATGCAAAATGAAGACATTGATAGTTTTGTCCAGGTCATTAAGGATTATGTCTATGAACACTAAAAATCGCCCCATATTTTATAAAAGTGGCAGTTTGCCTTCTTCGGAAATTGTTAATGTTCCCCAGAAACTTTCCAGGCAGAAAAGCTTGGGTTTTCCGCAGGTTAGCGAAGCACAAGCTATGAGGCATTATACTTATTTGTCGACGTTAAACCATGGTGTGGACTCAAGTTTTATCCCATTCGTGTATATGCCGGGATGCTTACCTACTGATCGGATAGCCGATACTATCTCATGCAAGTCTTCGCGCACCGTAGGCTCTGCTCC
>CAIUUT010000033.1 GCA_903902445.1 uncultured Candidatus Marinamargulisbacteria bacterium | reverse complement strand
GCTAATATTTTTTCATATGATAATGTAAAAACTAGCCCTCTTATGCCTAATTAGCAGGTATGATATAATGACGCATCAAATTACTGAGGAGGACCTTAAATTTGTTTAAAAAAATATTAGTTGCGAATCGTGGAGAAATTGCTGTTCGAGTTATTCGTGCTTGCCGTGAACTAGGCATTAGTTCAGTGGCGATCTACTCAGAGGCTGATCGTAATAGCTTACATGTTAAGCTAGCCAATGAAGCTTTTTGTATTGGGCCTGCCCCATCTTCTCAGAGTTATTTAAATATCCCTGCAATTATCAGTGTCGCCGAGGTTACGGGTGCGGAGGCTATTCATCCGGGCTATGGCTTTTTGTCTGAAAATGCCAATTTCGCGGAAGTGTGTCGTACTCATAATATTAACTTTATAGGGCCAACTGTCGAAAATATTAGAAATATGGGCGATAAGGCCGTGGCCAAGGAAACCATGCAAAAGGCTGGTGTTCCAGTTATTCCTGGTTCTAAGGGAATCGTCCAGGATTTAAAAGACGCAGAAAAGATTGCCATCAAAACGGGCTATCCTGTTATCATTAAAGCGGTTTCTGGTGGTGGTGGAAAAGGTATGCGTGTGGCAAGAAATGTTAAAGAGTTGCGCAAGTATTTTACCATGGCCTCAGCGGAAGCGTTGGCTTCTTTTGGAAACCCCGATATTTATATGGAGAAATATATTGAGAATCCCCGCCATATCGAAGTGCAAATAATGGCCGATAAGCATGGTAACGTTATTCACTTGGGTGAAAGAGATTGTTCAGTACAACGTAGACACCAGAAGCTTCTGGAAGAATCACCATCTATTGCCTTAACGCCTGAGATTCGTGCCAAGATTGGAGCCATTGCGGCGAAGGCAGCAAAATCCATTAAGTATGTTGGGGCTGGAACGATTGAGTTTTTACTCGACAGCAACAAGAAGTTTTATTTTATGGAAATGAATACGCGAATTCAGGTAGAGCACTGCGTTACAGAGGTAATTACAGGTGTAGACTTACTAAAAGAGCAGATTCGCGTGGCAGCAGGGGAGAAGTTGTCTTATAAGCAGAAAGATATAGAGTTTCATGGCCATGCCATCGAGTTTAGAATTAACGCGGAAGACCCCTTCAAGAATTTTATGCCTTGCCCTGGAGAAATTCGTTTATATTTACCACCGGGTGGGCCAGGTGTTAGAGTGGATAGCCATCTCTATGCGGGGTACAAGGTTCCTCCTAACTATGACTCTTTACTGGCGAAATTGATCGTTTATGGAAAAGATAGAGATGAAGTTATTGCTAGAGCAAAAAGAGCTTTGGATGAGTTTGTTATTGATGGGGTTCAAACGGTTATCCCCTTTCACCAAAGAATTCTGGATAATAAAGATTTCCAGAAAGGTGAAGTTTTTACAAACTTTATAGAAACGCATCAGGCAGAATTATTGCCCGAAATTAAATAAAAAAAGGCTGGTTTTATGGGCAAAAGAAGTACTGCGCGAAAATTAGCCATGCAGGCCTTATATCAGTTTCAAATACAAAAGGCAAACCAAGAAGATATTCTTGAGTATACGATTCATAAAGATTCCTACATCAAGGAAACTCAAGATTTTGCCAGTGAAATTTACAATGGAGTCTTGTCCAATGAAGTACTAATCGATACGTTAATCGCAAAATATTCCATAGACTGGAAGATAGATAGAATTGCCAGCATCGATAAGGCTATTTTGCGTGTTGGTGTTTGGGAAATGTTGTTTACGAATTCCTCAGTAAAAGTAATTATCTCAGAGTCTATAGAATTGATTCGTAAATATAGTGCCCATGAAGCCATTAAGTTTATTAATGGAGTGTTGGGTAGTGTGGCAGTGGATAGAGGCTCCATTCAAGAAACAAATAAGATAGAGGTCATATGTTTACCGGAATAATACAAGACTTAGGCATCGTTACAGTGTTAACCCAAAATAGTGATACGATGCGGCTCGCAGTGCAAAGCCCTAAGCTTATGAAAGACTCAGTTAGAGGCGAGAGTATTGCCGTTAATGGTACTTGTCTTACCGTTAACGACATTATGGGGGACACTTTTGTGGCAGATGTAATGGCAGAAACCATAAGGACAACAAGCTTGGCAAAGCTTAAAATCAATGACAAAGTAAACTTGGAAAGAGCGCTAACCCCCTCTTCTTTTATGGGTGGCCATTTTGTACAAGGTCATGTGGATGCTACTGGTGTTGTAGAAACGATAGAAAATCATGGACAATACTGGATATTGAAAGTAAGGGCTGAGAAGATATTTTATTTTTTAGTCACAAAAGGGTCTATTGCTATCAATGGCATAAGCCTAACGTTGCTAGAAGTAGCCAATAATTCATTTTCAGTATCTATTATTCCTACAACTTTTATAGATACTAATATACAATATCTTAAAATAGGGGATGAAGTTAACTTAGAGGTTGATATGATGGCTAAATATGTTTATCATTACTTAAGGGTGCTAAAAGAAGAGAAAGTGCCAATTACAGAGGAGTTTTTAAGAAATCATGGATTTTAATACTATTGAAGAAGCAATTGAAGATATAAGTAACGGTAAGATCATTGTGGTGGTTGATGATGAGGGGCGCGAAAACGAAGGCGACTTAGTCATGGCGGCTCAATTTGTTACACCGGAAGCCATCAATTTTATGATAAAACATGGGCGTGGTTTAGTTTGTTTGCCTATGGAAGAAGAAATCGCTGCACGTTCAGGGTTGACGGAAATGGTGGCTGAAAACAGAGAGTCTCTTAAAACGGCTTTTACGGTAAGCGTTGACGCTTCTGCAAGTCATGGTGTTTCGACTGGAATTTCCGCATCGGATAGAGCTAAAACAATACAAGTAGCCATAAATCCTGCCTCCAAGGTGAGCGACTTAGTTTCTCCTGGGCATATTTTCCCACTAATCGCCAAAACAGGTGGAGTATTGAAGAGAGCCGGTCACACCGAAGCTTCAGTGGAACTTGCTAAAATGGCAAACCTGATTGGGGCGGGTGTCATTTGTGAAATAATCAAAGATGACGGCGAAATGGCTAGAGTGAAAGATTTAGAAGACTTTATTAAAAAACATAAGCTTAAAATTATTACCATTGAAGATCTGATTAAATATCAGTTAAAAAGAAGTCGTTTTGTGAAGAGGGAAGTTGAATTTGACTTTCCCACCGAATTTGGAAACTTTAAAGGAATTGGCTATAAAGACAGTATAACGGGAATGGAGTCTGTGGCTATCGTAAAAGGCGATATCCAGAACAAAAAAGATGTTCTAGTGCGCATACATTCCGAATGCCTGACGGGTGACGTTTTTCACTCGGCGCGTTGTGACTGTCGCTTCCAGCTGGAACATGCTTTAGAACTGGTGGAAAAAGAAGGGGCTGGAGTTGTTGTCTATTTAAGACAAGAGGGACGCGGTATTGGACTAATAAATAAGCTAAAAGCCTACAAACTTCAGGAGCTAGGTAGAGACACTGTAGAAGCAAATGTGGAGCTAGGATTTGCTGCTGATATGCGTGATTATGGTATGGGGGCACAAATATTATATGATTTAGGGTTAACCTCAATTCGGTTAATAACCAATAATCCGAAAAAAATAGTGGCTTTAAAAGGTTATGGGCTTGAAATTACCGATAGGGTTCAGATAGAATCAAAGCCAAATAAACATAACGATAAATACTTGCATACCAAAAAAAGTAAAATGGGACATTTGTTTGAATTTAAGGATTAAAATTAAGCATTTCCAATTAACGTAAAAGAATTTATAATAAGGTAATCTATTAAGGAAGGAATTATCATGATATATGAAGGCAAAATTTCCGGTAAGAATAAAAAAATCGCTATAATT
>CAIUUT010000032.1 GCA_903902445.1 uncultured Candidatus Marinamargulisbacteria bacterium | reverse complement strand
TTAATGTTTCGTTACAAAAATAGAGTTAGAATATATTTTTTTCTAGCTATTTTTTCTATTTTATTAATCTATATATACTTTTCGCCCTATTTCCAATTACAAAAGATAGTAATTGAGGAAAATCATTTTGTTAACGAACAGTGGATTGGTGAAATTATTATTAATCAAAAAACTACAAATTTGTTTTACATATCTAAGCACAAAATGAGAAAATTAATCATGAGCAATATCCCTCAGATAAGAAAGATTAAATTTCATAAAAATTATTTGAGCCATACTTTAAATGTTCGGGTATGGGAGAGAAAACCCTTTGTAAACATAGTGGCTTACCCAGATAATTTTTTAGTTGAGGAGAATGGGATTATCCTAAACATAGATAAAGATAAAAAACCGCTACCTTTTCCAGAATATTCAAATTTACCTATAATTGTAGGACTTACCGAGGAAAGTCTTCTTGGTCGGACTGAACTATCAGCTTTTTATAGCTATCTGTTTAAAGGTCCGCTGGCGACCTTAATAAAAGAATTTGATAAAACCGGAATAACTTTTGATATTAACGACCCTTGGGCCATAAAGGTTTTATCAAAAGAGTTAGTGCAATTGAAAATAGGGGACCCCAATAATATAAGTGATAAACTAAAAGTAATAAAATCGATACTAAAAAACCTAGAGAGTAATGATAAGGAAAAAGTAGAATATATTGATGTAAGTCAGCCTAAATATCCAGTTGTAAAATTAATATGATTTCGGATCAAAAATTGATTAGAGTTGATAAAAGTTGGACGTTACTCCTAGATAGAGATGGGGTAATAAATGTTCGCCTATTAGATGATTATGTTAAAAGTGTTGAGGAATTTACTTTTATTCAGGGAGTCCCTGAAAGTCTGGGGCTATTTTCAAAAATATTTGGTCGTATATTAGTATTTACAAACCAGCAAGGAATCGGTAAGGGACTAATGACTGAAAATGATCTAACAAAAATTCACCATAAAATGCTGAAAACTATTAATAACCAGGGGGGGGAAATAGATGCCATATATTTTTGTCCACATCTTAAGGAAGAACATTGTGATTGTCGTAAACCTAATATATTATCTCTACAGAAGGCAAAAAATGATTTTCCTGAAATAGATTTTTCTAAATCTATCATGGTAGGTGATACCAAAAATGATATCATTTTTGGTAAAAAAGTTGGCGCTATTACTGTAATGATAGATAATAAAGAAAATATTGAGGCTAATTATACTATTGATTCTTTGCCTAAATTGCTTGACCTTGTAAAATATAATTTATGATATAATTTGAGAAATATGCAAATAAACCTTTTTAATAAAAAAAATGATAATAAAATAAAATATATCGCAGAAAACATTGTTTTTGGAGTCGATATTGGGTCAAAATCGCTTAAAGTATCGACTCTAGAGTTAACTGATTCCAATAATTACCTAATTCATGATATGTCGGAAGAACCCTTTTCAAGTCCTCTGAATTATAAGAATTTCGACGAACAAATAATAAAAACCGCCTTTCTTACTATATTTGAAAAGTTAAAACAAAAGGGATTATTTGAAATAGCAATAAAAAAAGCCCTAGTTATTTTGCCTATGGGCACTTACTTGAGTAAAGTAATTCATAAGGAGACCTTAATTAAAGATAGTATCGTTAAATATGAAAATAAAATTAATCTAATCAATAAGGCAAAAGAAGAATGCAATAAAAATATTATTTTGCATACCATCCCCATGAAGTATTTTGTTGATGGAAATGAAGTAAAGGATCCCATAGGTTTACAAGGGGAAGTATTAGCCATGGATGTGTTTATTATTGGCTATGAAGAGTTGATATTCGAAAAAATTAAAAGTATTCTCAAGGAATTAGAAATTCAAGTCGGAAAATACATCGCTCCACCTTTGTCTTTTATTAATTTTTATCTGACAAATATAAAATACAAGGAATACAACCCACTAATTTTAGATTTTGGAGGAGAGTGCAGCTATTTGTATAATATCTGTAATGGTCTACTGAAGAATTTTTACAGCATAAATTTAGGTGGGGAAATCATCACTAGAGATGTTAGTCAGGTGCTTGGAATTGAAACAGAAACCGCTCAAAAACTTAAGGATCAATACATTGACTTAACTGATCATACAATCCAAGAGGAAATCAACTTAAATGGAATTCAAGTTGATATGAAACTTTTTAGGGAGGTAGTCATTTCCCGATATGAGGAAATTATTGAAAAACTTGAAAATAATAGCAATTTTGAAAAAATGAAAAAGGACTCTAACGCACTCATTTTACTTGGGAATGGTCATTTAATTGGAGCCGAGGTTTATTTGAAAAATAGATGGGGCTTACCCATACTTACAGAAATCGAAAACTTTAAAGAAAAACATTTTTTATGTGCTAATGGTGCCATTAACTATGCCATAAATAATGATATATATTTGTATCATCATCAAAATAAAAAGAATGGCTTTTTCCATGAATTAATTAGGGTAGTTGAAGATTTATTTTAATATGCTATACTTTGACTAGGTGATGAGAATTTCTTTTCTTCTCATTCAATTGATGTTTCAAAAGAGAAATAAAAGGGGCATAAACAAATGAAAGCTGATTCAAATAATCATACCAAAATCAAAGTGATTGGGGTTGGTGGCGGTGGAAACAACGCTGTAAATAGAATGATTGCCTCTGGTTTAGAAGAAGTTGACTTTTGGGCTGTAAATACTGATATTCAAGCACTTCATGGCTCACTTTCCGAAAATATATTACAAATTGGCACTGAAATCACTAAAGGGTTAGGTTCTGGATCAAATCCAGAAATGGGAATGAGAGCCGCAGAAGAAAGCATTGAAGAAGTAAAAAGAATTATTGAAGGTGCTGATATGATTTTCATCACCGCGGGTATGGGCGGAGGAACTGGAACAGGTGCGTCAACCATTATTGCAAAAGCAGCGAAACAGGCTGGTGCGTTAACCGTTGGTGTCGTTACAAAACCTTTTAAGTTTGAAGGACCAATTCGCATGAAACAAGCGGATGAAGGCATAATCGCGCTAAAAGAAGAAGTTGATGCCTTAATCGTTATTCCCAATGACAAGTTGTTACAAGTTATTGAGCAAACTACTTCTTTAAAAGAAGCCTTCATGGTAGCAGATGATGTTCTATTGCAAGGGGTACAAGGTATAACAAAAATTATTTCAAGACTTGGTTTAATGAACCTTGATTTTGCTGATGTTAAAACCATAATGAAAGATGCAGGCTCTGCAATTATGGGTATTGGTAAAAGTACCGGAAGCCAGCGAGCTATTGAGGCCGCAGAAGCTGCTATTAATAATCCTCTTTTGGAAGAATCTATTACTGGTGCTACAGGTGTAATATTTAATATTGCATCTGGCGAAAATTTATCACTGTATGAAGTTAATGAAGCAGCTCAAGTTATTTATGAATCAATCGATCCTAATGCCCATATTATTGTCGGAACGATGATCGATGAATCACTTAAAGATGAAGTGGTCGTCACTGTTATAGCTACAGGTTTTAAACCTGGTGTAAGAAAAGAACCGATTATTCCTGATGTAAGAAATACTAAGTCGGCTTTTTCATATCAAGAGAGAGAAAATAGTAGGGAAATTAAACCAGTAAAGCCTTTAATTAAGTC
>CAIUUT010000031.1 GCA_903902445.1 uncultured Candidatus Marinamargulisbacteria bacterium | reverse complement strand
TTGCCACCATGCAACTCGACAAGTTGTTTAGTCACTGAAAGTCCTAGGCCTGTGCCGCCATACTCGCGAGCTGTTGAGGCATCTACTTGCTCAAAGGACTGGAAGATGGAGCCAAATTTGTCGGCAGGAATACCAATGCCTGTGTCGGACACAGAAATTTGCAGGAAACCTGCAACTGGTGAAGGGTGAATAGTGAGAGGTGAATGGGGGTGGGCTGTATTTTCGTCTCTCGTCTCTCGGCAAACCGCAGCTCCCACCGTGATACTGCCTTCATGGGTAAACTTGATGGCGTTGCCCACTAAGTTGTGCAGGATTTGCTGGAGTCTATTTTCGTCAGCAAAAATGCGGGGCGTATGGTTATCGATATGGTTAATAAAGGTAACGTTTTTGCCAGCCAATAGTGGTTTGGAGAGAGCCAGAACGATGTTGGTCATTTCACGCACCCCAATTAATTTCTTTTGTAGGGTTAACTCTTCATTTCTAAGTTTGGAGAAGTCGAGAATGTCATTAACTAAAGAAGCTAAGCGCTTGCCACTGGAGGTGACTAACAAAAGGTTGCTACGAAGTCTGTCTGAAATGGAGCCTACCGCTCCGTCCAAGATGGATTCTGTAATCCCAATGATACCGTTGAGTGGAGTACGCAACTCGTGGGAAGTATTGGCCAGAAAATCATCTTTTAGTTTATCTAATTTTTTCAAGGAAATATTTTGCTCTTCAACAATCGTAAACATTAAGGAGTTTGCTAAGGCGATAGTAAATTCCATAGCCAAATCAGAGATGAACTTAATGTCTAGGTTTGAGTAATTGGTGAGAGTAACTTTCTTCCCAAGACAAATAACTCCAAGTAATTTGTTGTGAATTACAGGGAGAAGGATAACGGATTTTGTTTGGTTAAATATTTTAGACAGGGCGGCCTTGACAGGTAAATAGCTTGGTTCACTTTCCAATAAGTCCAGTTCAATCGGTTCCTTAAGGCTAAATAAAAAGTTTTCCAAGTCCTTGTTAATAGTAATAAATTTATCGTTGGAGCTGTTATCAGCTTTCTCAAAGATTAATTTGCCTTTTTCATTAATAAGGATGTTTATCGTTTTGGGATGGAAGATATCTTCGATTACAGTTTTAGTTTCTTGCAAGAGAACGCTTAAATTATTGAGGGAGCTAACTTTTTTCAAATACACTTCCAATAGATTTTGGTAATTGTATTTTTTGCGTTGAAACAGATGGTCAATTCGCGGTTGAATAACGAGGTAGTAGATAAGCGTAGTAATCGATAAAGAGAAAGAAAGCAGTAAAAATTCAACGTAGGAGGTATGTTTAAATAAAGGATACAACCAATAGGTAATGCCAGCGAAAGGAACAACCACAAGAGCAGAAGTAAAAAGCCAAAGTAAGGTTTTATGAATTACGGTTTCAATGTCGAAGAAACGATATTTCACTATGGAGTAACCAACAATCGTTACCCAAATTAGAATAAACACATACCCGAAGGTATAAAATTCAATGCCGTACTTGGCAATAAAATCGATGGCTCCAAAATGAGCAATACAAATGGCAATAAAAACGAGTCTCAGGTTTTTGTACTCAATGGAATCCTTATTTTTATGGTTTTTTAATTCAAAGAATACAACAAAAAAAGTTCTTAAGAAATAACCAAAGAAGAAAATAAGGAAGGTAGAATATAGGACGGTAGAGCCTTTAGGGTAGTAGCCCCAAAAATACTTATAGGCATGAGAAAAAAACAGCTGACTTCTACTGAGTATTACAAAAGTGAAGCCAAGAATATAGGACAGGATAATCCACCCTTTATCTTTTTCATTGCGCTTCACAAAAGAAATAAAAAAATGATGAACAAAAACGGGAATAAAGGATACCCCAATATAGGCATTTCTGGCCCAGAATAAAGCCTGTTCGGAAGTGGGACTCAGGTAACATAAGAAATAGTTAAATAGCCAGATGCTCATTACAAAGCAAAGGCCAATGAAGGTAAGGTGTACAACACTTTTTTCTTTGATCTTTAGGAAAAAAAACAGTCCAAATATTATTAAAAACAGGGATACAAAAAAATCGGGAAGCGCAAAGTAGCTAAATTGGAAGTTAAACATAATATCTTTAAATAATAGCAAAGGTTGCCGTAATATAATA
>CAIUUT010000030.1 GCA_903902445.1 uncultured Candidatus Marinamargulisbacteria bacterium | reverse complement strand
TTACATGGAATTACACGTGTATCCCAATATATACAAGGGTTTAGTAAAGATATTATTGCTCTGGATCCCGCATCAAGTGCGGGATGACATTATGACACAACCTGATTGCCAGGTTCCCCCTTTATGCCACTCTCGCAAGGCAGACAATTTCATCAAAAGTCTAATTTATACTGCTTAGCTATAAAGCAACATTAAAAATTTGATTGCCTTGCCACGCACATGGGGGACCAACTGAAATATAAGCATCAATTAATTAAAATGTTTGAACTGCCCAGTTTGCGGGCAAATATTAAGTATCACACAATATAATTGGAGGTACTTATGGTTGAAAGCTTTCAGGTAAATGTAGCCAAAAGATTTGGAAATGTAAGCGAAAAGGTTTTACCCTCTGAAATCTACAATAAGCTATCGCTATCAAAAGTATCTCAATTTTCTCCCGCTCAGCTTAAGGACTATATTAGTAGACTGATGGATGAGAAGAAAACTTCACCTCGTGAAGTTGCTAATTTTCTTTTAAAACTTAGTGTAGGTCATGAAGAAAAAGTAATCAAAGCCATGTCAGACTACGCCAAAACTGCTCTATGCCAAAACTGGGAAAACACTCGTGTTCCACTGCTAGATGCCTTAAGAGGAACACCATTATATTTTCCTCCCAAAAATGAAACCGTTGATTTCAGAGAATCCTTTTATAAAATGATAAATGAGGGGTTTGCCTACAATTGACCACTAGCCTCATTTTAGCTTAACTCCCAAGAGTCTCTAACTAAATTAGCCAACGACAGTCTTGCCCTATTCACTTATCGTCATTCCCGATACAATATGACCATGCAAAAACAAACGGACGTTATCGTCATCGGCGGAGGCCCGGCAGGGATTATGGCCGCCATAGCCGCCGCTCGTAACCAGCGAAGGGTTACGCTAGTAGAAAAAAACTCTCAACTTGGCAATAAGCTACTTATTACCGGAAAAAATCGTTGTAATCTTACCCATGCTCAGAGCTCAAACTTAGAACTGTGTCAGGCTTTTGGAAAGAAAGGTAAATTCCTACTGAGTTGCTTTGCGCAGTTTTCCAGCGAAAATACGCAACAATTTTTCCAAGAACTAGGCATTGAAACGAGCGTGGAGCGTGGTAACCGAGTGTTCCCCAGCCATACCGACGCACTGGGCGTTCGTAACACACTACAAAAAGAACTACTGCGCTGTGGCGTAACCACTCTTACCGATTGCCCCGTCGAGAAAATAATATCTTCAGACAAGAAAATTACAGGGATTGTCACTAATAGGGGCACCCTAGAAGCCGCTCATCACATCATTTGCACCGGCGGAATCACTTATCCGAAAACAGGTTCTACGGGCGATGGTTATTCTTGGGCACAACAGTTGGGACACACCATCAGCACCACCCGCCAAGCTTTGGTGCCGATTATTTGTAATGAAGATTGGGTCACACATTTACATGGACTAGATTTAAAGAACACTAAAGTAAGTGTATTTTTTGAGGAGAAAAAGCAACTAGAGGCCATGGGTGAACTGGGTTTTACTAGCCAAGGATTAGGTGGTTCTATAATTTTGGATTTAAGTAAGGATATTGGAGAACTACTGCTAAAGGGCTCGGTCTACGTGAGCCTTGACCTAAAGCCAGCACTCGATTACCCAGAGCTGGAAAAGCGCCTACTGCGTGATTTTGAGAAGTATAAACTCAAGGACTTTAAGCACTCACTC
>CAIUUT010000029.1 GCA_903902445.1 uncultured Candidatus Marinamargulisbacteria bacterium | reverse complement strand
TATTGTTTATTTAGATACCACCAAAAGCACGTTTCTTGTCGGCTCCAATTTGGAATACTTAGAAGATAAGGATCACTCGTTTAACCTAAATTACTTAATTGACAATAACTCTGAGCTTTCTTGGAAAAAAAGCTATTCAGTTAATCCTAACATGCGTTTTACGTTATCTCGGTATTGGTTTAAATTAAAGGTTTCAAATATATCGCCAGAGGAAAACTGGAAAATAGTTATTAACTATGCTCAACTTGATGAGGTTACTATCTATTATCTAAATAAAGATAAGACACACAGTAGTAAAAGTTGGAAACGCATAAATTTAATAAAGAATAGAGATTTCCAATACCGGTTCCCCGTATTCTCCTTTGACCTACCACAAAACATAAGCCAAGAAATATATATCAGCGTTAAAACAAAGAACGCTCTAATGCTGCCTATTAGCCTACAAACAGACCCAGCTTTTACAAAACAAGCTTTTAGAGAGTTGCTTGTATTGGGATTATATTTTGGCATAGTAATAGTAATGGTCCTCTATAATCTGTTTATCTTCATAACGCTTAAAGACAAAGCCTATATTTATTACATTATCTACATTCTGGGATTTGGGTTATTCATGTTTGCGCATAACGGACTAGGTAGCATTTATCTATGGACAAACAACCTCTATTTGCAAAACATTGCAATTCCATTTTTCGTAGGAATGGCCTCGTTTGGAGGGCTTAGATTTGCTCAAGAATTTTTAATTACCGCTAAACATATTCCAAAAGCAAACAGAGTCATAAAATACTTAATTTATGTAAATTATGCGTTAATACTCTCTTCCTTTTTGCTAGACTACAAAATAAGCATTCAATTTTGCACAGCTTTACCGGTTTTTGTTTCATCCGTAATGCTATATAGCGGATTCCTTACTTTATCTAAGGGGTTCAAGCCCGCTCGCTTTTTTGTTTTAGCATTTTTCGCCTTACTAGTGGGAATCATCATGTTAGCCTTAAGTTTATATGATGTAATAGATAGTAATTTCTTTACGCTATATAGCTTACAATTTGGTTCTGCTATTGAAGTTATCCTTCTATCTATTGCCCTTGCGGATAAAATTAATATTATCAAAAAAGAAAAAGAACAGGCTCAAGCTGAAGCGCTAAAAAATCGTGAAGAATCTTTATTGAATCAGCAACTCGCTATGGAAAATCTGCAAAAAGCAGATAAGATTAAAGACGATTTTCTCGCCAATACTTCCCACGAATTACGAACACCACTAAATGGAATTATCGGCATTACAGAGTCTATACTAGATGGAGCCCTTGGTCCTGTGTCTGACAGTATGAGGGACAACCTTCTATTAGTAACCTCTTCTGGGAAACGCTTATCTTCGCTAGTTAACGACATTTTAGACTTTTCTAAACTTAAAAATAACGAACTAACGCTTCAACGAAAATTAATAGGACTTAAAGAAATGACCGACCTTGTGCTGGCTCTCTCCAAACCATTATTGGCGGGGAAGAACGTAACTTTAATTAACAATATCGGTAGTTCAGTCCCTCGTATTTTTGCTGATGAAAACAGGTTACAGCAAATTCTGCATAATCTACTCGGTAACGCCATCAAATTTACGCACAAGGGCAGCGTAACGGTGGGCGCCTCTGTTTGCCGAGAGACGGAAGACGACCGCTTCGCTGAGACGAGAGAAGAAAATACAGCCCCCACCCAATCACCTCTCACTATTCACCATTCACCAGTTGCAGGTTTCCTGCAAATTTCTGTGTCCGACACGGGGATTGGCATTCCCAGCGACAAATTTGACACAATCTTTACGTCCTTTGCGCAAGTGGATTCCTCGACAGCCCGAGAATATGGTGGCACAGGGCTTGGACTAGCTGTTACTAAGCAACTAGTAGAACTACATGGCGGTAAAATTTGGGTAGAGTCTGAGGTTGGTAAGGGGTCTACGTTTTACTTTACGTTACCACTAGCAAATATTAATATGGGGGATAATTCCGCCTCTGTACCCGACCCTCTCTCCGCTGGCGGAGAAAGGGAGAATTCCAGATCAATACATACAGATTCCTCGACTACGCTCGGAATGACAAGTAATTCCCCCGCCGAAGGCGATTCCCCTTCACCATTCACTACTCACCCTTCACCAATTTCTGGCTCTGCTGGAAACATTCTGGTTGTGGATGACGAATTTATTAACATTCAGGTGCTGCAAAACCAACTCTCTCTGCACGGATTTAATGTCCTTATGGCCTCCAGTGGACAAGAGGCCATTGAGCTGCTGGAACACGAAATAGACGTTATTCCCGATATGGTCATTCTTGACGTTATGATGCCGCTGATGACCGGATATGAGGTGTGTCAGAAAATTCGCGAGACCTACAGTATCGCTGAGCTTCCAGTAATTATGCTCACCGCTAAAAACCAAATTACTGACTTGCAAATTGGCCTAGAATCTGGCGCCAACGACTACCTCACGAAACCTTTCAACAAGAACGAACTATTAGCTAGGGTTAAGAATCTGCTCTCTTTAAAACAAGCTTCACAGGTTAAGATTGAATATGAAGGTATCAAAAAAGAGATGGAATTGGCTGCTAAAATACAAGAGTCCATCATGCCTCGTAAACTACCTGTTATTCAAGGTCTTACAGTCTACGCCAAGTACCTGCCGATGGAACAAATCGGCGGTGACTACTACGACTTTTCCGTTGCACCAGACGGCCAGCTCGTTGCCGTCATTGCCGACGTTTCGGGACACGGCCTACCCGCCGCCATGGTTGGCTCTATGGCCAAACTGGCGTTCATTATGGATGCTCGACTGTCTTCAAGCCCACAACATATCCTCACGAGTATGAACACCAACCTCTTTGACCAGTTCAAGGGCAAATACCTTACCGCGCTCGCCATCGCTCTCGATATTCCCAACAAGAGGCTTAGCCTCTCTAACGCAGGTCATTTGCCGCTGATTGTTTTGAGGGAGTCCGCCTCTCTCCCCAACCCTCTCTCCGTAAACGGAGAAAGGGAGAATTTCAGCTCTGTACCTACAGATTCCTCGACGATGCTCGGAATGACGGGCATTTCCCCGGATTCCCATTCACCATTCACTTCTCACCCTTCACCGATTTCGCAAAGCGAAATCATAGAGCTCACCACTGACGGTGGGTTTCCCATCGGTTGGATGGAAGACAACGACCTTGAAGAAGTCTCGCTCGACCTGCAAAGTGGCGATCGGATAATTCTTTATACCGACTGTATTTTAGAAGCTAAGAGCCCTGCCAAAAAGCAGTTCGAAAAAGAGCGGTTCCATGACCTAATAAAAGAAAACGCCTCGATAGCCCCCGAGCTCTTTGTCGAGAAGTTGATTGAAGCCCTAAAGTCGTGGACAGCGTCAGAGACGCTGGACGACGATTTGACAGTGGTGGTACTGGACGTTGGTTAAGAAACATCTTTGTACAAGATTAGACGCTGTTCCTCTGCACAAGCGGAAATGAAACTAGGATAGTGTAGCTTCAGGACTTATTCTGCTACTAGTCCTAATAATTTCTTAAGTGGGTCAAGGGAGAAGGAAGCTTGCTTGTTTTGCCAAAGGCAAAAAGGGGTTTAGTGAGCTGCTGCGAACGAATCATTTATCTATATTTCTTCAAATAGCATGAAAATAGTGGGTCGCTAAGACGATAGCCATTTTCAATATTTTCTATAATGCCTGCTTTAATGTTTTTTTGCATCAAACTGCCAATGGTTCTATGAGTTAGCTGCAACTGTTTAACAAGTTCTTTGCCCTGCGGATTAGTCGTAATATTATTTCTAGAAAGCACAACAAACAACTTCTCTTCATTTATTGAAAAGTGCGCCAGATAGTTTTCATACCGAGATTGTTTTTGTTCTAAAAGATTTAAAAGGGCAGAATTTACTATATTTTCCGTAACCGTAAGGCCTTCACAATCGTCGAGTATTTGTTGGCATAAAATATTTATGGCTTCAGGAATTCGGTGCATAATATCCTGCAAATATACGGCTTCCTTAAGGTCAATTAATATGTTTTTCACCTTAAATCTTTCCAAAATATATTGTAGATACCGCTCATAATCTATAGGAGGTAACGATACATCCTTGCCCCACATAGCCAGCGGTGCCTTTGGATTAGAAAAAATATCCGCCAGCATATGTTGCTTGGAGCCTAGCACTATTGTAGCCGTTTTATTGACGCTTTCCAGTAGACTTCTAAAAATACCTTGGGCTTCATCTAGCAATGCAATATCTTGGAATTCATCAAACACTAATAATGTGGGTATTTTTTGGGATATATTAGAAATCGCTGCAAAAATATCAGCAAGACTCTGGGGATTATTGTTGCTCTTGGGATTAATTTTAATGGTTATATTTCCAGTTACTGGGTCTAGGCTAAAATCTGGCTTAAGTCCTAAAACCTGCGATTTAACTTCATCTACAAGTTTTTTAACTGGAAACGCCAGAGAGAAGTAATGCTCGAAGGCTTTTATTATTCTGTCTTCCATGGATTCACGAGACTTTACCTCAATTAAATCCACATACAAGAAAAATGATTTTTTGTTTCTTTGCTTAAAATCTTTATATATTAAATTTTTAATTAGTGAGGTTTTTCCATAATTGCGAGGCGCGTACAAAACCACATTGGCTTGTTGCTCAATATATTTAAGGAGGAGCTCTCGCTCTTTTTTAAAGTTACAAAAGTTTTCCTCGTCCACTAAAGAGTCAAACACAAACTTCTTCATGATATAAAAAGTATCATACATAAAGTATCATTTTGTCAAGACTAAATATCGAAACCCTATTTCCCGCTTATTCTGTCTAGCCAAAGAGGAGGGTTCTCTCGGCTCTATGCCCAAAGATTCCTCGACGAAACTCGGAAGGACAGACCATTCCAACAACTCTTCTTCAACTGACTTCTCCCCTCTTTACGAGCATAGCAAGAAGAGAGTGGTTGGGGGTGAGTCTTCACCATTCACTATTCACCATTCACTAAATCCTCGATATTCGTTATAATAAACCTGCAATAAATTTATTAAACCAATATCGGCAATCGAATTGAGAATCGATTTACTAATCACTTCTCACTATTCACCATTCACTATTTACGATTGCAGCTTGGTACGAGGAGTCCACAAATGAGCCATAAAGAAGAAGTTACCACTAACCCTATCGATGAATTTGCGATGCGTCGAGAGAAACGTCTCGACCTTATCAGTAAAAACATAAACCCATATCCCAACTATTTCAAAAAAGAATTATCTTTAAGCGAAGTCAGAAGCCAATCGTCTAAAGTTGAAAAAGACGCACCCTCTGGATTAATATTTGTTACAGCAGGGCGAATCATTGCCAAAAGAGGCCACGGCAAAGCGTCCTTCGCCAACTTGCTCGACGACTCTGGAACCCTGCAACTGTACTTTAAGCAAGACATTATCGGCGAGGAAAAATATGACCTATCTCGCACCTTAGACCTTGGCGACTTTCTGGGCATCACGGGCGAACCCTTCATTACCCATACGGGCGAACTTACACTAAAAGTGTTAGATTTTACGTTACTGGCAAAATCCTTAAACCCCTTGCCAGAAAAGTTTCACGGACTCCACGACAAAGAACTGCGTTACCGCAAACGTCACCTCGACTTAATTGCCAACCCCGATGTGAAGAAGGTTTTTCAAAATCGCAGCAAGATTATTTCTCTTTTGCGTCGCCATTTAGAAAATGAAGGTTTTATGGAAGTGGAAACACCCGTTTTACAAACGATTCCTGGTGGCGCCAGTGCCAAGCCCTTTAACACGCACCACAACGCCCTAGAAATGGAGCTACATCTAAGAATATCGCTAGAGCTCCCCTTGAAGCGCCTCATCGTGGGTGGCTTTGAAAAAGTTTTTGAAATTGGCCGCGTCTTTAGAAACGAAGGCATTTCCTATAAGCATAACCCCGAATATACCTTAATGGAGCTTTATCAGGCCTATGCTGATTATAATGACATGATGACCCTAACGGAAAATGTGCTTTCTAGTCTAGCAAAAGAAATTACAGGCTCTTTTAAGGTAGAGTATGGTGACACCGTGTTAGACTTTACGCCTCCTTTTAAAAGAATAACAATGACTGATGCTATTAAGACTCACACCAATATTGATATTTCCAAGCATGATTTTGCTAGTCTTAAAAAAGAAATAGCAAAACTGAAAATAAACCTAGACGAAACCTACACCTCCTCTGGCCAGTTAGTTAACTTTTTATACGATGAATTTGTAGAAAAACACCTTATTCAACCTACTTTTATTACCGATTATCCGATTGAAACTTCTCCACTAGCCAAAACACATCGCAGCCTTCCTGGGATGGTTGAACGCTTTGAGCTCATCATTAACACCTTAGAGGTGGCCAATGCCTATACTGAGCTAAATGACCCAGTAGACCAAAAAGGTAGATTTATGGAGCAAGCCAAACAGCGCGAAGCTGGAGACGAAGAGGCACACATGATGGACACCGACTTTGTAGAGGCGCTCGAATACGGCATGCCCCCCACCGGCGGTTTAGGCATTGGTATCGACCGAGTCGTTATGCTGCTAACCAACGCTCAGTCTATTAGAGATGTTTTACTATTTCCTCACATGAAAAATAAGCCTACTGTAAATGAGTGATCGTTTCGATATTGCGATTCTTGGTTGCGGGCCTGCTGGCGCAGATGCCGCGCTAAAGCTAGCTAAAGGCGGAAAGAAAGTTGTTGTTTTTGAAGCCAACAAGATTGGCGGAACCTGCCTTAATGTGGGCTGCATTCCTACAAAAGCTTATCTGTATAAAGCCAAAACTTATGAGCTTATAAAAAAACACAGTCTGCCCCCTTCTTTGGCGGAAATACAAGCCCCAACCCAACGACTCTTAAAGCGCTCGGCACTAGCCATAGAAAAGAAGTTTACCGACAACAACATTACCTTAATAAAGGAAAAAGTGATTCACTTTTCCGACACGTCGCTAGAAACACAATCAGGCAACACCTTTGCTTTCCAGCAACTTATTTTAGCCAGCGGTACTCAACCCTTTATTCCTAATGTTTTTAAAAATATAAGCAACCACCCTCAAGTGTTTACCAATGAAAATATCTTTTCGCTAGAAACCTTTCCCACCAGCCTTACGATTATCGGAGGGGGCGCCATTGGCATCGAGTTTGCTTTCTTCTTTAGCGCCTTTAATGTAGCCGTTACCCTGATTGAAGCGGCTCCGAACATCCTCCCCAACTTGGACGATGATTTGGTAAAAGAGGTTAAACAACTGCTAAAAATTAGAAAAGTTAAGCTACTCGAAGGAGCGCTGGTAACCACGGCCACCGCGACACAATCGCTTTCGCTAGAGGTTGCCCAAGAGGCTAAGCCCTTGCAGATTATAGAGTCTAGCCATCTACTACTGGCCACAGGACGAAGCGTGAATTTGCCACAGCATAACCAAAACATAACAGTATCGGCAAAAGGGTTTGTGCAAACCAATGATTTTTTTCAAACCAACCTTAAAAACATTTTCGCCCTTGGCGACATCAATGGCAGGCACCTACTGGCACACGCGGCCAGCCACCAAGCCGAGTGGTTAGCCGAATACTTGCTTGGGCATTCGCCAGCCCCTTACAGCGCGTTAGTCCCCAATGTCATTTACAGCATCCCGTCGATCTCTTCTCTGGGTATCTCCCAAAAAGAGGCCACACAAGATTTCATAATTAGCAAAACTTCTTACAACCTCTCTGGCAAGGCTCAAGCCGAGAACAATTCTGAGGGCTGGATAAAGCTAATCTCTAAAGAAAAAGTCCTCTATGGAGCCCAAATCTTTGGCTACAACAGCGAAGACTTGCTACCACTTCTCAGTTTCGCCATTGCCAACCAAGTAAAACTCACCGAACTTACGAAGCTAATCTTTCCGCATCCGTCCTATTGTGAGTTGCTAAAAGAAGCCATTTCTCAAAATCTTGAAATATCCTAGCTTTCTAATAAACCATTATCGCAAAAAGGTTTTCGACATTTCCAAGCTACCCATGCCCGTAAACACTGTTTGTGAGCACGCCAAGTGCCCCAATCGTGGCGAATGTTTTACCAATAAAACGGTTAGCTTCTTGCTACTGGGCGACACCTGCACCCGAAACTGCCTGTTTTGTGGCGTACAAAAAGGAACGCCTGACCCTGCTGTGGTCGACGATTCCACGGCCATTATTGAGACCATTAAGCATTTTGACTTACAGTACGTGGTGCTGACCTCGGTAACTCGTGACGACCTGCCTGACGGTGGCGCTGCGGCCTACGCCAAGGTTATTCAAAGCATTAAGCAGGTAAAGCCGCAGATAAAGATCGAGGTGCTCACCCCAGATTTTCAAGGCCGTTATGCCTCTGTCGATTTAGTTTGCCAGCAAGAAATCTTTGTATTTAATCATAACCTTGAGCTTATTCCCTCTATCTATAAGAAATACCGACCCCTCGGCAATTTTGATTTGTCGCTAGAGATACTTTGCTACGTCAAAGAGAAATACCCCAAACTAAAGGTTAAAACTGGCATTATGGTGGGGCTAGGGGAAACCAAAGAAGAGGTTTTCGAGTTGATATCCCTCTTATCGAAAAAAGGCATCGACTCGCTGACCATCGGCCAATACCTACAACCCTCCAAGAAGGGTGCCAAAGTGCTTCGCTTTGTAGAGCCTGACGAGTATGAAGAGTACACCCAGTTTGGTAAGGACTCTAGCCTAAAGGTCGTAGCAGGGCCACTTGTGCGCAGCTCCTATATGGCCCATGAGGTGTTTTAATAGTAAGCATTGATATGCACTTGTCAGCAACCTACTTATTCTTTTCCAAATATCTATGCTAAAATACGTGCATGGAAAGAAATTCAGCCATTGAAACTATTGTTGAAGATCCTGTTCTAGAGACCTCTCTACGCCCGACCTCTTTTGCGCAATATATTGGGCAAGAAAAGATCATTCAAAATCTCGAAGTCCTCATTCAGGCGGCTAAAGAGCGCGAGGAAACCATCGACCACCTGCTTTTCTATGGAGCGCCTGGACTAGGGAAAACGTCTTTAGCCTTTATTATTGCCCACGAAATGAACGTAAACATTAAAGTAACGTCTGGGCCTGCCATCGAACGTCCCGGAGATTTGGCCGCCATCCTTACCAATTTGCAGGAAAACGACATTCTCTTTATCGACGAAATACATCGGCTCAGTCGCAGCGTGGAAGAGGTGCTTTACCCGTCCATGGAAGACTTTAAGCTGGACATCATCATTGGCAAAGGCCCGTCGGCGCGTTCGATTCGTCTGGATATTCCGCACTTCACACTTATCGGTGCTACGACTAAGGCAGGAATGCTTTCCTCTCCGCTACGTGACCGTTTCGGTTATGTGGCCAAACTTGCTTTTTATACGCACGAAGAACTAATGGAAATTCTTCACCACTCCGCGCAGAAGCTAAACTTTAAGCTGGATAAAAATGCAGCGCTGGAACTGGCCAAAAGAAGTCGCGGCACACCCAGAATTACACTGCGCCTGCTAAAAAGGGTTCGAGACTGGGTCCAAGTAAAGAAAGCTCCCTCGGCCACGAAGGAAATCGTTGACGAAACCTTACTAGCACTGGGCATCGACCATCTTGGTCTGGATGATACCGACAAAAAGCTACTGCACATGATTATCGACAAGTTTGCTGGCGGTCCCGTAGGGCTAGACACCATGGCCGCTTCTACCTCGGAAGACCCCAACACCATTGAAGATGTTTTTGAGCCCTATCTACTACAGCTTGGACTTATCGAAAGAACACCACGCGGCAGGGTCGCCACCGTCAATGCCTACAAGCATTTAAACATACCCTACAAAGAAAAAACTATTGCGTCGCAACCTTCGCTCTTTGAAAATATAAAGTAAAAAAGGGGTTTATTATGAGAAAAGCCACGGAAACCAGAAAAACAAAAGAAACCAACATTCAGGTAGAATGGGATATAGATGGAGGAAGCCCCTCTAAGATAAATACCCAAATCCCTTTCCTCGACCACATGCTGGAGCTTTTTGCCTACCACGGGTACTTTAACCTAAACATTCAAGCCACAGGCGACCGAGAAATCGACGACCACCACACCGTCGAAGACTTAGGCATTGTTATGGGCACCGTCTTTAAAAAGGCAATTGGTGACAAAGCAGGCATTAACCGCTATGGTTTTTTTATGCTGCCGATGGATGAAGCGCTCGCCCTAATCTCTTTGGATATCAGCAATAGACCCTTCCTCGGCTACGAGGTAACCATTACCGACCCCTTACAAAATTTCGACCACGTCCTTGTAAAGGAATTCTTATCTGCCTTTACCTTGAACGCTGGCATCACCTTGCACATTAAGCTGCTTGCTGGGGACAACACACACCACATCTTAGAAGCTATTTTTAAAGGACTCGGTAAATCCCTGAGAATGGCCGTAGCGTACAGCGCCACAGAAAAGGGCATCCCGTCAACCAAAGGCGTTATTTAATTCTTGTTTTTTACATTATTACAATTTATGATATAACACTCAAATGCAGGAAATTAAAAAATACACGATAACGCAGCTGGTGGAAAAACTTGGCGACGCCATCATCAAGGATAACAAAGACTTAAGTAACCTAGTTATTATTGGTATTCTTACCCGAGGATATCCGCTTGCCACAAGAATAGCTGCCTACATCCTCAAGCAAACAGGCAAAAATATTCCCTTGGGCAAACTCGATATTACGTTATATAGAGATGACTTGGAAAACAGCCAAAACGTTCTCAGCCTCAAGGAAACGCTAATACCTGATGACATTGAAAACAAACCGGTTATCCTCGTTGACGATGTCCTGTACCGTGGACGAACCGTACGAGCAGCACTTGAGCACATACTGGCTTATGGACGACCAAGCTACATTCGGCTCGCCGTTCTTATCGACCGCGGACACAAAGAGCTTCCCATTTCGGCCAACTATATTGGTCATTCTATAAATACCCAACAAGATGATATAATAAAGGTTAGATTGTCGGAAGTTGACGGTATTGATAATATTGAGTTGTTATGATTAAACCTAAAAAAGAAAAAGAACCAAAAAAAGAGATAAAAGACGAGAAGAAGCCTCCACAGCTTCAAAAAAGTTTCAATTTTAGAAATTTTTTCTTAGCCACTATCATATTTTTATTTGTTCTCTCGCTAATCGCTCCCATGAAAAATAAAGGGATTAATTATAAAGAAGTAATCTTCTCCGACCTTATTAACGCCATCGACGCCAAACAAATTACCTCCATCTCCATTAATAATATAAATTCTTCGGCGACAGGCCAGTTCGTAAACAATACCTATTTCCGCACCAACATTATTAATTACCCAGGGCTCATCGATAAACTGCAAGCCTCAGGGGTAAAGACCTCCATTAAGCACGATGACAACAGTATGCTTATTAACATCCTGATACAAATTGTTCCGTTCCTGATTATTATCGGCATCTGGTTTTTCATCTTTAGACAAGCTCAAGGTGCCAACAGTCAGGCCATGTCTTTTGGTAAAAGCCGCGCAAAGTCTTGGAAAAAGGACGAAGGTAAAAGATACACCTTCAAGGATATTGGCGGCATTAAAGAAGCGGTAGAAGAACTACAAGAAATTGTAGATTTCCTAAAGCATCCCGATAAATACATAAAAATTGGCGCAAAAATACCCAGAGGCGTTCTCTTAATGGGCCCTCCCGGCACAGGTAAAACCTTACTAGCTAAAGCCATTGCTGGCGAGGCCGAAGTCGCTTTTTTTAGCATAAGCGCTTCCGAGTTTGTAGAAATGTTCGTGGGTGTCGGGGCAAGCCGCGTTCGAGACCTTTTCGCACAAGCCAAGAAAAATCAACCGGCCATTGTCTTCATTGACGAAATGGATGCTGTTGGCCGTCACCGAGGTTCGGGTGTAGGCGGAGGCCATGACGAAAGAGAGCAAACGTTAAACCAACTGCTCGTAGAGCTGGATGGCTTTGACGAAAAAAACTCGGTGATTGTTCTCGCTGCTACCAACAGACCCGATATTCTCGATAAGGCGCTGCTGCGCCCCGGAAGATTTGACCGCCAGATTATTATCGACAAACCTGACATTACTGGGCGCTTAGAAATACTCAACATTCATAAGGCTAATAAAAAAATAATGAAGAATGCCACTATGGAAGTCATTGCCAAAAGAACCGCTGGCTTTTCAGGTGCCGATTTAGCCAACCTAATAAACGAAGCCGCGCTACTTGCTGCGCGTAAAAACAAAAAGCTTATTGGCGTAGAAGAGCTGGAAGAATCCATCGACCGTATTATTGCTGGGCCAGAAAAGAAAAGCAAGCTCATGTCCGAGCACGAAAAAGACATTGTGGCCTATCACGAGCTTGGGCACGCCTTAGTAGCCAGAAAGCTGAAAGGCACAGACCCTGTTCACAAAATCTCCATACTGCCCCGTGGCTTAGCCCTTGGCTATACGTTGCAACTCCCCGAACGCGACAAATTCCTCGTCAGCAAAACCGAGTTAATCAACGAGATTACCGTTCTCATGGGCGGCAGAAGTGCTGAGGAAGTGTTCTTTACTGAGATTACTACAGGAGCTTCCAACGACATTAAGCGCGCCACCATTATTGCGCACCAAATTGTGTGCGAATACGGCATGACGGACTTGGGCAACCGTACCTTCGGCAAAAACCAGGAAAATGTTTTCCTTGGTCGCGACATGTACGACCACTCCAAAGACTACAGCGAAGACACGGCAGAGTCTATCGACAAAGAAATATCGCGCATCATCGACACTTGCCACCAAAATGCCACTCAAATTATTAGAGACAACAAAGCCAAGCTGGAAGTTGTAAAAAATGTTCTTTTAGAGAAAGAAGTTTTAGACGGTCCAGAGTTTGACGAACTCCTCGCGCTCAAGTAGTTTTCTTCAAAAACCACTGATTTCCTAAACATAGATTAAAATATTTCGATATATTTTATACCTATTTTTATGCAAAAAAACACCTCCAAGCCTAGTAGCTGCTAGCAATTTTAAATAAATGTTTAAAATGTTTCTCACAGGGAATACTTTAAATAGCTAGAAAGAGAACAAAAGAAAAATTTGCTAGTCGTTTTGGGGGAGAAATGTTGAGAAGTATAAAATTAATATCTTGTGGCGCGTTACTGTTGCAATTAACCTTTGGTGGATACGGCGGCCAACCGGGTGCCTTTCTAAACTTTGGTGCTAGTGCACGTAGTATTGGCATGGGCAGAGCCTTCGTAGCGGTGGCCAATGACTCCTCGGCGAGTTATGTAAATCCAGCCGGCATGGTGCAAGTACCCAACATTGAGAGCTGTTTGTTTCAGTCCAATCTTTACGATGAATACCAACTCACCGCCTTTAACATGGTTTATCCCATGGTAGATAATTACATTGGGGTATCGTTTACACAATTGTCCTCGAAAGCCATGGAGCTAAGAGACGAAAACAATATCGCACAAGGAACCTTTACCGACAGTAAGCAAGCCATTGGATTATCTTACGCTCAACCGATACTGCTTCCCAACTTAGCCATTGGCTCTTCCTTAAAGTATGTTACCCGCACACTCTACGACAACACTGATGCCAGAGTCCTTGGAGATATTGGCACACTGTATCGCCCGCTCAGCTTTTTATCCATTGGAGCTTCTGTGCAAAACATACTTGATTTTCAGCTGGACACCAATTCGGTTGATAAGTTTAGCCCCACTTTGAGGGTTGGGGTAGCCTTTAAGGAAAGCAACTTAACGATAGCTTACGACATAGAGAACGACTTAAGCACCTGGTATTTAGGTGCCGAATATAAGTTCCATTCCTTACTAACCATTCGTGGTGGACTAAACTACGAGTCAACCAACTTTGGATTTAGTAGTGAGTTTAGCGGCATACGTTTTGACTATGCCTATTCCAACGATGAACTAGGCGCCAATAATAGATTTTCGATTAATCTCGGAATTGGTGAAATAATAAGCGATTTTCAAAAAGACGTAGCTTCCGACTGGCACCAAACCGCTACAGATAAATATAGAGAAGGCTTCTTCTTGATGGCACTAGAAGACATGAAGAAAGCTTATATTTTAGATCCACACGACGAAGACATTATTAAGAAATTAGCTAAGCTAAAGAAGCTTGAGCAACTAAGCGACAAACTAAACCTCAACCTTGATACTGAAAAAATTATCTGGCCCCAATATTTAAAAATTAAACAAATGATTACCGATGGTCAAAAAGAACAAGCCTTAGCGCAAACGTTTGAACTGTTAAAAAAATATCCTGACAATGCCAACGTAACGCATTTAATGGAGTTATTAAAGCCTAAAGAAGACGCTAAAAAATAAGTAAGGAGTGACGTAAAATGCTTAGTAAAAAAATTATATTAATAATGGTTCTTTCTCTTTTTGCTTTTTCCTTCTCGGCCACCTTGTCGAGCAACAAGGATACCCAGGTTATGGACGAGCAAAAGATGCTTATCGATTCTTTAAAGAAGTTCGTGGATGACAAGCCAGAAGCCGCTGACGAAATGGAATACGTTATTCAGAAAAAAGAAGACAATGCCCGCAAAAAAATGAACGACATGTTAGAGCAAATGGCTAAAGACACCACCGACAATGTGAAAGCAGACGACGAGCTTTCTGGTGGCACCTTAGATTACCTCGCTCGCAAACTAAATTTAGCGCTGGTCTATTTTTATGAGGCCAAATACTGGCTGACTATTGCTGAGTGTAATAACGTGGTGAAAGTGGACCCAAAAAATGCTACTGCCTGGATTCGTCGTGGCTCTGCTTACTACATGCTCGAGCAGTACGAACAGGCTAAAAAAGATTGGCAGTTAGCCTTAACGCTTAATCCAAAAAAGAGAGATAGAGCCGACCTTGTAAAATATGTGGCTAAGCTAGATTCGCTTATTGCCCAAAACAACGAGTAGCTTTATTTCGTTATTAATTTGTAGATGTATTCTAAGAGGGATTTCTCGGGCATAAGTAAGCTTTTACCTCTTCTTGCGTACACCTTTTCTACGGTGAGCAAAAACTTACTGAATTCGTATTTTTCTAAATTTGAAATGTTGCCCCAAGAAAAAGCAGGGATCCATTTAGGAAAAACCTCTTCCGCGCCCACAATATTACTGCCGAACCCGATTATCGAGCCCGTGTTAAGCAGGGTTCCAATGCCACACTTCACATGATCTGCGATAATGCTACCCAAAAACTGCTGCTGGGTGTCGATGCGTTTATTGCCAACGGTTAAACTCACGTTGCCATAGTTATTCTTTAAATCACTGGTGGTGGTTAGCGCCCCTAAGTTTACCCATTCACCCAAATAGGAATGCCCCACAAACCCCGCATGATATTTATTGCTATTGGCTAAGAAAATACTACCCTCGACTTCGCCACCTACTCTACAGTTTTCACCTATCGTGGTGTTTTTTCTAATTAATCCTGGATAAATGACGCAGTTGTCGTCTACAGAAACAGGCCCCTCGATGAGCACGTGTGACTTAATTTCTACATTTTCCCCAATGTAAATGGGACCGTTGGCGGCATCTAAATGTACAAAAGGCCCTACCTTACTGTTTTTACCAACGTAAATATCTCCACCATTAGTTATAACAGCTTGAGGGTGAATATTGCCAATGAGTAGGCCACCCATAGCCAATTGCACAAAATCCGCAGTGAGTATTTTCCCATTATCTTTCACCATAGACCAAATATTTTCAAAAACCTCAATATCGCTATAGTTGATAATTTTTAGATTAGATTTTTTTCTTAAAAACCTAATAATCTCTTCGCTGGAAAAATTGGTTTGTTTTACACCCTTCATAAACTCCGCCAATAGCTCACCCGACAAATAGAACAGCACAACCTTACCGTCTTTTACTACCAGATAGTTCTCTTCTTCCAACCCCTCAATCATCTCCACTAACTCTTGCGTAATAACCGCTCTGCCGTTGATGATGAGAGCATGTAACCCCACATTGGGAGTATTTATAAAATACTTGGGATAGCGTTGGGAAACGGCAGGTCTTAAATAATCTCGCACCCACAAACAGTACTTGGTCTTGGGAAAAAACAGGTGGATTCTTTCCAGAAAACTAAACATCCCCACTTTCAGCTCAAAAACAGGCCGAGTATGGAGCAAGGGCGCAAATCCCTCGCTAATATTATCTTCATAAACAATAATATTTTCTATCATGGTTTAATAATATCACTTTCATTAAGGCTTGTGTACCCTCGTCCCAAACACAGACCCTTGTCTATATTTTGTAAAACCACTTCAAAACGCTTAACGCCGCTATGGCAGCGGTCTCTGTACGTAAAATATTTTCGCCAAAGGAAATAGCAGCTACGTTGTTTTCCAAAAAAAGCAGCTTCTCTGGCTGAGTGAAGCCACCCTCGGCACCAATCACTACGCCCAGCTGTTGCACGCTCTTGTCCAGCCCCTCCAAATAATCGCGAAAGTCCAAGCGCTGTTCCCCGCTCTCCACTAGACACATACAGGTCGCTGGCTTTTGTTTGAGCATTTCCGAAAGCGTAATGGGTTGCTCTACAACAGGAATGTCCACTCGGCGAGACTGCATACTGGCTTCTTTTACAATCGTTCGCCAGCGCTCGACATTGGGGTTTTCTGGCACCACGTTTTTAGTAATTAGTGGCACTATTTTACTCACACCCAGTTCCACCGCCTTCTGGAGGATAACATCCATTTTGGCCTTCTTGGCGATGGCTTGGTAAAGAATAATTTGCGGATATTTTTTAGGTGGTTTTTCTATTTTGCTATTAATCGTGGCGATGATATTGTGCTTGTTAATAGAGGCTACAGTGGCTTGCACGTAGAATGAATCGCTTAGCGAGACAATGGTTAGACTGTCGCCCTTTCTGCATCTTAAGACTCTGGCCAAATGGAAGAAATCTTCGTTAACAATTTCCACCGTTTCGCCCACAATTTTTTCCACAAATATATGCATAGACAGCAATTATAGCATTAATTTAAAATCCCCCGCCAGTTGTCCAAAAATGTCATCCTCTGACTTGATCAGAGGATCCAGTAAATCGGATTAAATCGTCATTCCGAGCGCCAGACATTGTCTGAGACATTGTCTGGTAGTCGAGGAATCTGCATATTAATAAGCGAAAGACATTGCAGTCCATTTAATACTTTTCCGCAAGGCCTTTATCCAGCAACTCCTCATTCAAAAACTTACCCTTTTGCGTAAGCCTTTCGAAGTCTGTTGCTTGCTTGGCATAGAAAATATCCACCAGATAGCGAGTAAATTTATCTCGCCCATAGGTTTTTACCGCCAGAAACTTACAGCCCTTCAACCGTGACACAACATAGTCCTTTGCACTTTGCCCAGCAGAAGTTCCTAGTTCGAAAGCGTCTATGCCACGCAGTCGTATTTTCTGAGTCGTCCACGTATTAAACCCCAAGTCAATATTTAGCCAGACAGTATCGCCGTCCACAACTTCCACTAAAAGTGCTTTATAGGTGTAATGTGGGTCTACTCCTGAGTCTTGGTTAGTAAAATGGTATTTCTTGTTCTCCTTGGCAACTTGGACAACCGCCTCCTTTTCCTGCACTGGCAACGGGCTTTTAATATATATACGAAAGCCTAAATCGACAACCATTTGCCCGCCCATTTTTCGCAGTCGGTACGTCCATGGCTTTCCACGCACCAAAGACAAGTTAGGCTCTGGCACCACAATATTTTCGTTGGTCGGCACGCCTCTTTTATATCGTTTTATAAGCTCTTTAAATTGAGTAACACTTAAGTTTTCATGAACAATTTTTTCCTCAAAGGCTTGTCTCACTTGCTTTTCGGGTATTGCTACCAACACTCTTAAATGCCCCCATGTCAATTGTCGGCACGTGCCGACAATCTCCGGATACTCATTGTATAGCTGAACCGAACGATATAAATCTGAACGATTAATAGCCAAATTTTCGCTCAACAGCTTATACAAATACGTACCATAATCCGCTCGGTCTTTATTGTGGAGAAGGTGTTCACGAATGTGTGCACCCACCTTCCAGTACGTAATTTTCGTCTCTTGCTCCATGGCTTGTCGGGCTCTAGCCTTGCCCTGCTCAATTTCTGCACGAATAATCTCGATTAAGGCTTGTTCCTCCGGAGTTACATTAACAAGAGCAGGTAAATTATCCATGTGGCTATTATACAGGAATAAATAATAAAGCAAAATTGTTCGGGATCTACCGAACTCCTGCTATTGGGAAAAAAGGGGGCACTTGCTTTGCATAAGTAAATTCTAAAGGCATACCTTGGATATGGCTGGTTTAACGAGAAATCTTGAGTCAAAAATAAACACATTTTTATCCCTATTGTAATAATAATTTGACATGATTATTCAACGAATTACCCGTGGGATTATTATAACCAGTTCATCGTTCCCTAGTAATTTATTATTTAAGATGCACTCGTGCTAGACTCAAAACCCATCGCCTTTTTATAGGCTGGATTCTCAAAGCTTAACTTTTAAAACCTCCAGACCTCTGCATTTTTAAGCAAAAGGTGCCTTGCACAGAGGTCTCTGCTATGTTATTATGCACATATGAGCATAACATAGCAGACTAGATTCCCTCGGCGGAATTACGAGAACCAACTAGTGGCTATTGTGGAGGAGGGTGTTACCAATGAGACCAAAAAAAATAAGACAAATTTGTTGCGATATTAATGGTGAGCGTCTATTTCGTCCTCAATGTGCGAAGGATGAAACCCTTGATTATGTTCACCTAACCTTGGATGAGTTTGAGGCGCTTAGAATGTGCGATCAAGAAGATATAAAGCAGGAAGAGGTTGCCATAACAATGAATATACATCGAACAACTGTATCGAGAATCCTAACTTCCGCACATAAAAAAATAGCAGATGCCTTAATAAATTTAAAGGAAATTAGAATCTCGGGCGGATGTTGCACCTATAAAAATAAGGAGGAAAAGTAAATGGAAAAAGTATTATTTGTTTGTATTCACAATTCAGCTCGCAGTCAAATGGCCGAGGCCTTTGTGAATAAGTACGGTGACGGCAAAATTGCTGCAGAAAGTGCAGGCCTTGAACCAGGCAACCTAAATCCTATTGTGGTTGAAGCGATGCAAGAAGTTGGGATCGATATTTCAAAAAATCTGACTAAAAGCGTGTTCGACTTTTATAAGAATGGCAATCTATATAGCTATGTCATTACGGTTTGCGATGAAGCCAGCAGCGAACAATGTCCAATATTTCCCGGCAATGCTGCGCGCTTGCACTGGGGTTTTCCTGACCCCTCCAGCTTCAAGGGCAGCCATGAGGAAAAACTCCTCGGAACTCGGAAGATTAGAGATGAAATCGAAGCCAAAATCAAGGCTTGGGTTAAGGAGTTACTATAAGCATGAATATCTTTGAGCGCTATTTATCGGTATGGGTAGCTCTTTGTATGGTCATTGGTGTCGCTATTGGCAAGTTCTTTCCCGAAGTGACTGCGGTCATACGC
Organism: uncultured Candidatus Marinamargulisbacteria bacterium; assembly: GCA_903902445.1. Classification (GTDB taxonomy): domain Bacteria; phylum Margulisbacteria; class Riflemargulisbacteria; order GWF2-35-9; family GWF2-35-9; genus CAIUUT01. Next base: position 5,067 of record CAIUUT010000029.1, on the reverse strand, counting down.
CAGCTTGAGTTCGGCACAAACAGTCATATCAATATTCCCATCGCTATTCTAATTTGGCTCATGATTTACCCCATGATGCTCAAAATCGACTTTCGCTCTTTACTCAGTGTTGGCAAAGAACCCAAAGGTCTTATCGTTACGCTTGTTGTGAACTGGCTTGTAAAGCCTTTCAGCATGGCACTTCTTGGTTGGATATTTTTTAAGCACCTTTTCTTGCCCCTGTTAGGCCTTGACCTTGCCAATCAGTATCTTGCAGGTGCGATTATTTTGGCCGCTGCACCTTGCACCGCTATGGTCTTTGTGTGGAGCTATCTTACGAACGGTAATCCGGCATACACCTTGGTTCAGGTTGCCATAAACGACCTTATTATGCTCGTCCTATTTGCACCCCTTGTGGCCTTTTTGGTAACGGGCACTGCGGGGATTACGGTTCCCTATAATGTGCTGTTCTTATCCGTCCTTATTTTTATCGTTATCCCGCTGTTTTTGGGAGCCGTATCCCGAATCATAATGCTTCGTCGCTGGGGAGAAGCGCGTTTCGAACAGTTCATGAAAAAACTACACCCCGTCACAATTATGGCGTTGCTCTTAACCTTAGTAACAATTTTCGCTTTCCAAGCAGATAACCTCCTTGTTCGTTGGTTCCACGTTGTCCTCATTGCGATTCCACTACTTATTCAAGTGTACTTCAATAGTAGTCTAACCTATCTGGTGATGCGCTGGCTCAAGGTTCCTCACAACATTGCCTCACCCGGAGCACTAATTGGTGCAAGCAACTTCTTTGAGTTGGCGGTGGCGACAGCTATTGCCTTGTATGGCCCCGGCTCAGGAGCAGCACTGGCTACGGTAGTTGGAGTACTAGTGGAAGTGCCAGTCATGCTGTCGGTGTGCGGTGTTTGTAATCGAAGCAAGACATGGTATGAAAAGCCACAAAAAGCATAAATCTAAAGGAGTAAGTAAATGAAAAAGATAGAAATTTTTGAACCAGCTATGTGCTGTTCAACAGGCTTATGTGGGCCCAGTATTGACCCTGAACTTTTAAGGGTTTCTAGCGTAGTTAGCTCTTTGGCAGAGCAGGGAGTGGATATTAAGCGTTTTAACCTATCGAGCAACCCACAAGAGTTTGTGACTAACAACCTCATCAATGAGTGCCTTGCCAAAGATGGCGTTGACGTTCTTCCCGTAACTCTTGTAGAGGGTGAAATAGTAAAAACAAAAGCCTACCCTTCCGATATTGAACTTGCCACCTGGTCGGGAGCCTCCATTCCAAAAAGCGAACCAGAGAAGAAAGAAAGTTCAGACTGCTGCGGTGGAAGCGGTTGTTGTTAATTGAAGGAGCTTGTTATGGACCTTTTTAATATCAACATACTAAAGCTGACGAAGTATCTTTTTTTTACAGGGAAAGGTGGTGTTGGGAAAACTTCAACCGCCTGTGCTGTTGCCGTCGCTTTAGCCGACAAAGGGAAGCGTATCCTGCTCATTAGTACCGACCCCGCCTCGAACCTTCAAGACGTGTTCGGCATGGAGTTAAGCGGTAAAGGTGTTGTCATACCCGAGGTGCCGTCTCTTACAGTAGCCAATCTTAATCCAGAAGAAGCGGCCAGGGAATACCGTGAAGCGGTGCTGGCTCCCTATCGCGGAAAATTGCCAGAAAGTGTTATTTCAAATATGGAAGAACAACTCTCCGGCTCCTGTACGGTTGAGATTGCTGCTTTCGACCAATTTTCAAAATTTATTACCGAGGACACAACGGCACAGGCTTTCGACCATATTCTCTTTGATACTGCGCCAACGGGACACACACTTCGGATGTTGCAACTCCCTTCAGCCTGGAGCAATTTTATTAGTGAAAGCACCCATGGGGCTTCATGTTTGGGCCAATTAGCAGGCTTAGAAAACAAGAAAGAAATGTATAAAATTGCGGTAAATAATCTGGCTGATGCCCATAAAACGATCCTTCTTTTGGTGTCTCGACCTGAAACCACTTCTTTTCTTGAAGTACAACGCTCCAGCCAAGAATTATCTTCCTTGAATATTAACAATCAGTTACTAATTATCAATGGGCTCTTGGGCTCTGGAACTGATGATATATCTCGGTCGCTTTATAAAAAACAACAAGCTGCCCTTCATTCCATGCCTTCCGAGCTCAAACGGTTTAAAATGTTTGCGATCCCTTTGCGCTCTTACAATATTCTGGGAATAAATAGTCTTCGTGCCTTTTTTAGTCCTACACCTTTTGTTGAGAACACCGTGGACTACGAGCTTCCTCCCGTCAAAACGTTACAAGACTTAATTGAGGATATTCATGTTTCCAAAAGAAAAGTTGTTTTTACGATGGGTAAAGGTGGCGTGGGAAAAACAACTATAGCGGTTGCCCTAGCCAGAGGGTTGGCAGAAAAAGGCAACAAGGTACATTTAACCACAACCGACCCCGCCAACCACTTAAAATATGAACAAGCCTCGTCTGTAAACATTATCGTCAGCAGTATCGATGAAAAAGAAGAACTGAACCGTTATCGTGGCGAAGTACTCGCCAAAGCCCGCGAAACAATGAAAGACGATGACCTCGCCTATATTGAAGAAGACTTGCGCTCTCCCTGTACGCAGGAAATAGCTGTGTTTCGAGCTTTTGCGGAAATTGTAGATAAAGCCGAGGATAGCATTGTTGTCATCGACACCGCCCCAACAGGACATACGCTCTTACTGCTAGATTCTACCTTGAGTTATCACAAAGAAGTTGCGCGAACCAAGGGCGAGACGCCACTCTCTATTCAAAGGCTTTTGCCCCGCCTGCGCGACAGCTCGCAAACAGATGTTGTCATTGTCACCCTACCTGAAGCCACTCCCGTCTTTGAAGCCCAGCGACTTAAAGAAGATTTGGCAAGAGCCGGCCTTCAGAATAAATGGTGGGTCGTCAATCAGAGCTTATTTATGACCAAGACAACTGACCCTTTGCTTAAAGCCCGAGCCAAAAGTGAAAAGAAATGGATTAACCTCGTTGCGCAGATAAGCAACAACCACTGCGTGCTCCTTCCCATAAAGGAGTAATTTATGAAATTTGCAGTTATTGGCGATATTCATAGTAACCTAGACGCTCTAAAAAGCGTGTATGCGGATATTGAAACCCAAGATGTAGATTTCGTAGTCTCTACAGGAGACCTAGTTGGCTACTTTCTCTATCCCAATGAAGTCGTGGACTTCATAAGACAAAACAAGGTGCTTAGTATTGCGGGCAATCACGACCAACATATTGCCAATAGCACGCCAGTGAAAGCAGGCGAAATGACCAATGACGCCTTAAAAGCTGGAGCCTCTGCTGGCTACACTAATATGGTTTTAACGCCTTCAAATCGAGCCTACTTAAAAGGCCTACCCCAAGAGCTAACTTTTCAGGTCGGCGAATTTGCTGTAAAGCTCGTACATGGTAGCCCCCGTAATATTTCAGAATATCTATATGAAGATGTAGACCTATTACAAACTGTCAGCGAACTCATCCATGAAAACGTCATCATAAGCGGTCATACCCATATCCCGTATTATCGAGTCGTTAATAATAAGCATTTCCTTAACGCCGGTTCTGTGGGAAAGCCAAAACACGGAAATCCTAACGCCACCTACGTGGTTGTGCAGCTTGAAAAGGGCTTAGTCAAGGTAAAGATTAGGGAAGTTGCCTATGATTATGAAAAGCTGGCAAGACTAGTTGAACAAAGCGAAGTAGTTTCCAGCCAATTAGCAAGTATGCTAAGAGTCGGAAAATAGAAAAAAGAAAGCAACGCTTCACTTTTCTTCCTAATTGGATACAGTTAAAATATCCAGTTATCCTGAATAATACTTAAATACGACAATTTAAGGTATGCTCAAAACAGCCGCCTTTTTATAGCAATTTTATAGCAATTGACCGCCATTTTCAAAGGTGTTATATTCTATCCTTGGTAACAAAATCACAGGAGGTTTTTATATGGTAAAAATAGCAATAAATGGTTTCGGTAGAATCGGTAGAAATGTTTTCAAAATCGCTCTCGAAAAAGGCGTAGAAGTTGTAGCAATTAACGACTTAACCAACACAAAGACCCTAGCCCACTTACTAAAGTACGATTCCACTCAAGGCAGATTCAACGGTACAGTAACTTATGATGAGTCCAACTTAATCGTAAATGGCAAAAGCTACAAGGTATGTGCCGAAAGAAGTCCAATCAATATCGCTTGGGGATCAAATCCAGATATCGTTATCGAGTCTACGGGTGTTTTCACTTCTAGAGAAAGTGCCAAAGGCGGATACGGAGACCACCTCAAGAACGCTAACTTTCCTTGCAAAAAAGTAATCTTAACCGTTCCTTCCAAAGACGAAATCGACAACATGATCGTTTTGGGCGTTAACGAAGAGAAACTAAAAGCAACCGATATTTGCATATCCAATGCTTCTTGCACCACCAACTGCTTAGCACCAATTGCTAAGGTATTAAACGACAACTTTGGTATTGAGCAAGGCTACATGACCACGATTCACTCTTACACCAATGACCAAGTTGTATTAGACGCACCTCACAGCGACCTACGTAGAGCAAGAAGTGCTGCTATTTCTCAGATTCCAACTACTACTGGTGCAGCTAAAGCTGTAGGGAAGATTCTTCCAGAACTAAAAGGAAAGTTAGACGGTACTTCCGTACGCGTTCCAACTCCTACAGGTTCCTTAGTAGACTTAGTTGTTACACTTACTAAAGCTGCAACTAAAGAAGAAATCAACGCTGCTATGAAGAAAGCCGCTGAAGGTGCTATGAAAGGCGTACTCGAGTACACTGAAGATCCAATCGTTTCTATTGACATCGTGCACAATCCAGCCTCTTCTATTTTTGATGCTGATAGCACCATGGTAATGGGCAAAATGGTTAAAGTTTTCTCTTGGTACGACAATGAATGGGGCTACTCCAACAGAGTTGTAGAGTTAGCCGTAAAAGCCGCTAACCTATAATCTTTAGCGCTACAAAGTAAACATAAAAAAGGCCCCGCTTGGGGCCTTTTTTATTATTAAAATAAACAATACTGCCGCGTAAATAGTATGAAATGTTA
>CAIUUT010000028.1 GCA_903902445.1 uncultured Candidatus Marinamargulisbacteria bacterium | reverse complement strand
CTCTTGGCATTGCAAATTAATTTTATCTCAATATAATAATTAGTATGCTTAAAAAGATGAATTCCTTTAAATTAAAGTCTTTAATTATAATAATAGTTTTTTTCTTTATATTTCTGGCTACAGCCGTATATTTATTTATTAATATTCAAAAAGATCATGATTATGACAAAAGAGTAGAATATTATGCTGCGAACACACAGAAAATTCAAAACTTTAAGGAAATTTTCACACAATCCTTTGTAATATTATTTGAATATGTAAGTAGCCATGACTTAAAGAAGCAAGAGCAATATTACAGATTGAACCATATTATAGATAGTCAGTTCGAAACGATTTTGCATGGCTCTATGTCTTCTTCTATAAAAAAAGTATTTATCAATTTATATCAGGAACACTCAAAAGTTAAAGATTTAGCTGATAGATTATTCCAAGCGACTAATGATGATGAAATAAGTCGAATTATATTAGATACAAAGCGATATCAAGTGAAAATGAATGAAACTATCTACAAAATGACTGACAAAGTTTATCAGGATTCAGCCGTAGTATTTAATGAGAGGACAATGAATTATGAAAGATTGCTTCTATGGTACATTGGATTAATTAGTTTTTTCATTGTTTTTGGATTTGCTTCTTTGATGTTGTTCTACAAAAAAAATATCGCTCGGCCTTTGTCTGAATTCGAAAAGGCAATTCTGGCTATCGAGGATGAGAATTACAATTACAAAATTAATATAAAGTCGAATACTGAATTTGAGAGATTATCTGAAACGTTTAATGATATGTCTAATAAACTGGAGATATTAACTCATAGATTAAAAGAAAAAAACGATAGATTGGAGGCAATAGTTAATACACCGGCAGTAGGGGTATTAATCCTGGATACGGGTAAAAAAGTAATTTTTGAAAATAAATGGGCTCAAGCAAGATTCTCAAATAGCAACATTCTAAGTTCCTTGAAGGGGGATAAAGATATTGACTCCTTCTGTTTTAATCGAGTCCAAGATACTGACTTTGAGACGTATGTTTTTGAAGATGAGGATAGTCGTAAAAGTATATACGAATGTTTTATAAATAAGATGGGTAACGAGAGACTTTTGGTGATTTTTGATATTACGATTAAAACAAAATTGGAAGAAAACTTAAAACATTATATCGAAAATATTGAGGAAATTGTCGGAGCCAAAACTAGCGAATTAAACAAAGCCAATAGTGATTTGGAGTACATTAACAGAGAACTCACAAAAATGGATGAAATGAAAACCCAGTTTTTGCAAAATATTTCTCATGAGTTGAGAACACCCTTGACGAGTATTATTGGTTATTTAGATGTAGTATTGAATTATCATAATATTCCGCCTACGCAGAGAAGCTTTTTGCAAATTGCCTTGCAAAATGGATTGTCTCTTCTGAAAATTATCAATGATTTGTTAAATATTACTGAAATCGAAAGTGGCTATGTTAAGCTACATTTGGATAAGGTCAATATTAAAGTGATGCTTGAGGAAATCGTTTCTCAAATCAAAATTCAGGCTGAGCAAAAAAAGATTGAAATTAAGTTAATTGTGGATGCCGAGGTGCCAGAAAAAATGTATTCAATAAACGTCGAAGAAAAAAGGATTATTAGTGTATTTAATAATGTTCTTTCTAATGCAATAAAATTTACACACGATGGAGAGATTGTTATTAATATTACGGCCGATAAGGATGCTATCGTTACTAAGGTAACGGATTCAGGCATTGGTATTAAGAAAGAGGATTTAGAGATTATTTTCGATAAATTTAGACAAGTGGATAGTTCTATCTCTAGAGCCTATGAGGGTGCTGGTTTGGGGCTGCCAATTGCCAAGAAAATACTTGAACTCCATAAAAGTGATATTAAAGTGGAAAGTGAAGTGGGTAAAGGAACTACCTTTACTGTTATTTTAAATAAAGTGTTTTAGTTTCTAATAAATGACTTCCATTAATAATTATGACTATTCGTTACCGAAAGAGCTTATTGCTCAAAGACCCACAGATAAAAGGGAAGAATCACGACTTCTTGTCGTAAACAGGGAACAGCGTGAGTTCGCAGACTCTCAATTCCATAACATTGCGAACTTGCTGCGAGCAGGTGATTTGCTGATATTTAATGACACCAAGGTAATCCCTGCCCGATTACATGGAGTTAAACAAAGTGGAGCGAGAATTGAGATTTTCTTGCTGGAAGAGAGGGGACGTGATGTTTGGTTAGTCTTGGCCAAGCCTGCTAAAAGATTGAAGCTGCACGCCATAATAAGCCTCTCAGACAGGTTGCAGGGGGAAGTCATTGAGGAAGATGAAGCAGGGAAAAGATTAATTAAATTTTCCGGTGTAACAAATATTAAAGAAGAATTGTTTAAGCTAGGAAAGATACCGTTACCACCCTATATTGCTTATCATGAAGAAGATCATGGTTTTTATGAGGAACGTTATCAGACGGTTTTCGCACAAAAGAGTGGCGCAGTTGCTGCTCCGACAGCTGGACTACATTTTAGCCGTGAGTTGATGCAAATACTGGAGGATAAAGGTGTTAAAACAGCTTTTGTTACTCTGCATGTAGGAATGGGAACTTTTAAATCGGTAGATGTGGAAAACTTAGATGATCATCAAATGCATAGTGAAGAGTATGAAATGACTCAGGAAGTTGTGGATCAAATAGCCGAAACAAAAAAACGAGGCGGGCGTGTGGTGGCGGTGGGAACCACGGTAACTCGTGTTTTGGAGGGGCTTTTTAGTCTTGGTCCATTAAAAGCCAGTAAGGGAAAAATTAATATATTTATAAGACCTGGGTTTGAGTTCAAAGTGGTGGATGTGTTGGTGACCAATTTTCACTTACCCAAGTCTACCTTACTGGTCTTGGTTTCTGCGTTTGCAGGTAAAGAATTAATACAAAGGGTCTATGCGCATGCCGTGGAGAATAAATACCGTTTTTATAGTTTTGGCGATGCCATGATCATTTGCTAATACGTCTAGGCAAGTGCAAGAAATTACAGTAAAATACTGATAATATGTGGCAAGGATTAATAAACAAATATCGGAAATATCTTCCAGTTACAGATAAAACTCCTATTATTACCCTGTGTGAGGGAAATACGCCCTTAATTAAATCTGTTTTTTTACCCCAATATTTAGGCAAAAAATTAAATATATATTTTAAGTATGAAGGATTAAATCCTACCGGTTCGTTTAAAGATAGAGGGATGACGATGGCTATATCTAAGGCTGTCGAAAAAGGAATGAAAGCGGTAATGTGTGCGTCTACGGGAAATACCTCAGCCTCGGCTTCTGCCTACGCAGCTAGAGCCGGTATCGCTTCATTTGTGCTTATTCCAGAAGGCAAGATTGCCCTTGGGAAATTGGCTCAGGCTATGATGCATGGAGCAACTGTTATTGAATTAGAAGGTAACTTTGATGAGGCCTTGAAAATGGTTTGTGCGGTAACTGAAAACTATCCCATTGAGTTGGTTAACTCCATTAATCCTTTTCGTATTGAAGGACAAAAAACAGCTTCGTTTGAAATCGTTGATGCGCTCGGCGTGGCGCCCGATTATCATAGCTTACCAGTGGGAAATGCAGGTAATATTACTGCATATTGGAAAGGATATAACGAGTATTTTGAAATCAGTAAAAAACTTCCAAAGATGATCGGTTTTCAAGCGGCTGGTTCTGCTCCTATTTACTTTGATAAAGTGATTGAAAAACCTGAAACTGTGGCTACAGCAATTCGTATTGGAAATCCTGCTAGCTGGAAACAAGCCGTAGCTGCTAGAGATGAATCTGGTGGATTTATTGATATTGTGACCGATGAGGAGATACTTGATGCCTTTAAATTATTGGCAGAAAAAGAGGGTGTATTTTGTGAGCCAGCCTCTGCCGCTTCAATAGCTGGAATTATCAAAAGAAAAGATATTTTTAAAGATGGAGACACCATCGTTTGTACGTTAACTGGGCATGGACTTAAGGACCCCGATAATGCTATATTAAAGTCAAGTAAGCCGATAAAAGTAAAAAATTCTTTGAGCGATTTAATAAAGGTAATTGGATTATAATATGAGAAAAAAAATAATTGAAATACTAAAGAAGGATTCTCGTACTAACTTAGAAGATATAGCGGCTATGTTGGCCGTGTCCGTGGATGAAGTGAAGCGTTTGATCTCTGAAATGGAACGAGATGGTATTATTTTGCAATACTCGGTGGTAGTCAATGATGAGCTAGTCGATGATAGTGATGCGGTTACGGCTTTTATTGAAGTAAAAGTGACGCCAGAACGAGACAAGGGGTTTGACAGTATCGCTCGCAGACTGCAAAAGTTTGAAGAAGTCCAGTCTGTTTTCCTAATGAGTGGAACGTACGACTTTTTAGTGGCTGTGAAGGGGAAATCTTTAAAAGATGTGGCCTCCTTTGTTTCCAGTAAGTTGTCTCCCTTAGAGAGTGTAATATCTTGCTCTACACATTTTCTTCTAAAAAAATATAAAGAGAATGGAATTGTCATGGAACATGAAGAGGCAACGTCTTCTCGCCTAAACTTAACTTTTTAAGCATGAAAACTCTTTCGCAAAAAGCCCTAGAGATTAAGCCTTCCGGAATTCGTAAATTTTTTGACTTGGTGCAGAATAGTCAGGATATTATCTCGTTGGGTGTGGGTGAACCAGACTTTTCTACTCCTTGGGGAATTACGGAACATGCAATATATCAGTTGGAGAAGGGACGGACTTCCTATACTTCCAATTATGGGCTTATTGAATTAAGACGAGAGATTGCGTTGTTGCAAGAAAAAAGCTTTAAATCTAATTATAATCCAGATAATGAAATATTAATCACTGTAGGCGTATCTGAAGCCTTGGACCTGTCCTTTAGAACCATTCTAAATGAAGGAGATGAGGTCATTGTGCCCGTTCCTAATTTTGTTAGTTATATTCCCTTAATTACTTTAGCAGGAGGAGTGCCGGTTATTATTGATACGTCGGTATCCGATTTTATTGTTACCAAAGAACAGATTGAGTCTAAGATTACTCCAAAAACAAAGGCGATCATTATCGCGTATCCCAATAATCCAACAGGGGCAGTAATTAGTAAAGAAAAATTGAAAGAGATTGTTGATGTTGTCTTGAAGCATGATTTATGGTTGATTTCAGACGAAGTCTATAATCGCTTAGTTTACGATGGGGAGCCAATATCGGCTTCAACATTCATGAAGGATAATTTAATTTTACTTAATGGTTTTTCTAAAACCTATGCGATGACTGGGTGGAGAATTGGATATGTGGCCTGTAAAAAAGAAGTAATGGATCAGATGGTTAAGATTCATCAATATAATGCAATGTGTGCTCCAGTAATGGCGCAATATGCTGCGATAGAGGCCTTGAAGCATGGGCAGAAGGATATTGAGATGATGCGTCAGTCCTACGAGTTGAGACGTAATTATGTTTATAAAAGATTTAAAGAAATTGGTTTTGAGGTGCATAAACCAGAAGGTGCTTTTTATATATATCCAAATATTAAAAAATATGGCTTAAAAGATGAAGATTTCGCCCTTAGATTATTGCAAGAGCAAAAGGTAGCTGTTGTTCCTGGAAGTGCCTTCTCGGAAGGGAATTATGACAACATACGTTGTTGTTATGCGGCAAGCATGAATGATCTCAAGGAAGCGCTGAAAAGAATTGAAATATTTGTAAATAATTTATGAGAAAATTCCTCGTCATTATTGGTGATGGCATGGCTGGTTGGCCATTGAAGAACCACGAGAATAAAACAACTTTAGAATTAGCGACTACAACAAACTTAGATTTCCTTACCCAAAATGGAGAATTAGGCTTAGTCAAAAACGTTCCTGACGGCTTGCCTCCTGGTAGTGATGTGGCGAATCTATCTATTTTTGGATATAACCCAGAACTGTATTATCAAGGCAGAGCTTCCATTGAGGCGGTAAGTCAAAATATTCATTTAGATAAAGATGATGTGGTGTTTAGAGTAAATATCGTATTTATGGAACAGGGAATAATGAAGGATTTTACAGCGCACCATATTGGCAATGAGGAGGCTCATAATATTATTAGTTTATTGAATGAGAAAATGCGAGATCGATTCCCGTTCATTGAATTTTATCCTGGTGTCAGCTACAGGAACTTGATGGTGATTAAAAACGAAGATAGCCAAAGCCTAACAAAAATTACAACATGTCCGCCTCATGATATAACGGATAAGCCGGTGGTGAGTTATTTGCCACAGAGTGATTTGCTGCTTGAGATTATGCAAGAGGCAAACAATATTCTTAGGGCTGCGCATAGAAATGAATCAATTTGGTTATGGGGCCAGGGGGGGAAGTTTGCGATTCCAAACTTTAAAGTGTTATTTAATTTAGAGGGAGTTGTTATTACGGCGGTTGATTTGGTAAAGGGGATTGGTTTGGCTGCGGGATTGAAATATTTGACAGTTCCCGGAATTACAGGATTTATTGATACGAACTTTACTGGGAAAGCTCGATACGCTTTAGAAGCCTTGAAGAATAGTGACATTGCCTTTATTCATGTGGAAGCGCCTGACGAAGCAGGGCACATGGGAGATTTAGCGCTAAAGAAAAAGGCCATTGAAGAGTTTGACGAAAAGGTTGTGGGTACAATTTTGCGAGAAAATACTTTTGAGGAATTAGCAATTTTGGTTCTACCCGACCATGCAACTCCTCTTGAGATTAAAACCCACTCTGCGGATGCTGTTCCTTATGTAATTTATAGAAACTATAGGCATGTACAGGGTAGTAAGAAGTATTGTGAAAAAGAAGCTGTGAATAATTATGTGGACGAAGGTTATAAGCTGTTAGGTTGCTTCATTAAAGGATAGATGATCAATTTAATTACAGCGCTATTATTTATTTCAGTGCTCATTATCGTCCATGAATTTGGCCACTATTTACTGGCGCGTTTATTTGGAATTAGAGTTTTTGAGTTCTCTGTCGGGTTTGGGCGGCATCTTTGGAAAAACAGGATTGGGAAAACGCTCTACGCAATTAGAATATTTCCGCTGGGTGGATTTGTTCGTTTGGCCGGCATTGATAAAACGAATAGTTCGGAAACTTTTAGCCAGAAAGAAAACTTTCAAAATCTTAATTTTTGGAGAAAAATTGCTATTTTAGCCAGTGGGTCTTTGTTTAATCTGCTTTTTGCTTTAATTATTACTATTTTCGTTTATTGGCAAATTGGAATTCCTCAGGGGTTAAGTGGCTTAATTGAACGTGTATATCCAAATTCTGCTGCGGCGCAAATGAATTTATTGCCTGGAGATAAAATTTTGGGTGTAAATGATGTGTTAATGAGTGATGGTAGAGAAATTGTTAGGCAAATTCGGGAATCAAAGGGGAAACCTTTGTATTTTTCTATTCAAAGGAAATCGGAATCATTTAAGGTTTTATTGCAACCGTTACAGAATAAAAAAGATAATTATTACTATGTAGGGATTCGCCTAGCGAGTGCGCAGGTCGTTAAATATCCGCTTTATAAATCTGTTTTTAAAGGGATCAAAGAAACCTTTAATATGAGTATGGCTACCTTGACTGCTTTTTGGCAACTATTTAGCGGCAAGGCAAACTTCGAACAATTATCTGGCCCTTTAGGAATTGTCAGTTTGACTGGAGAAATGGTAAACTATGGAATAGTCGCCGTGCTGCGATTTATGGTTATTTTGTCCATTAATCTGGCAATACTGAATTTGCTTCCTATTCCGGCACTGGATGGGGGCAGAATAATGATAATGGTGCTGGAAAAATTATTTAAGAAAGATTTTAAAGAAGAAACGGTAAACAAGATTCACTATGCAGGAGCCCTACTGCTTATTCTTCTAATGGTTGTTGTTACTTATTTTGATATTAAAAAAATGTTTTAGGATAAATAATGATTAGCAAAAATGTAATTCACCAAATCGTTGAAAAAGCTACAATGATTAGAGAACGAGTATTGGATATGACCAGTAAGGCAAAGTCTGGTCACCCTGGTGGTTCGCTTTCCATGGCTGATATCGTGGCTACTCTTTACTTCCATTGGCTAAAAGTTGATCCCAAAAATCCTGCTTTGGAAAGCAGAGATTATTTTGTGCTGGCAAAAGGACATGCCGTTCCTGCTTTATATGCAGCCTTAGCCGAAAAAGGTTTTTTCCCTTTAGAATATCTAGAGAAATTAAGACAATTGGGAAGCCCACTGCAAGGACATCCTGTAAAGAAGAGTTTGCCAGGGATCGAAATGTCTACAGGCTCTTTAGGGCAGGGATTATCTGTGATGGTGGGTATGGGGTTAGCTTTAAAGTTAGATAAAAAAGAAAATCGTATCTATGGAATTTTAGGAGATGGTGAGTGCCAAGAAGGACAAGTTTGGGAAGCGGCAATGGCGGCAAGTCACTATAAACTGGATAATCTGGTAATTTTCGTAGATAAGAATGGTTTGCAAATTGATGGTCCCACAAAGCAAGTTATGAATGTGGATCCGTTGGCTGATAAATGGGCCGCCTTTGGCTGGGAAGTAATAAGTATTGATGGGCATAACGTATTGGAAATCGTCGGTGCGTTAGAAAAGTCCGAAAACGTAAAAGGAAAACCGACAGTTATTATGGCACAAACGGTAAAGGGTAAGGGCGTTTCTTTCATGGAACACCAAATTTGTTTTCATGGATCTCCTTGTACGGATGAACAACTTGTAGTGGCAAAGAAAGAACTACTGGCAACGAAAGGGAATTTATTATGACAGAAATGGCCGCTCCCAGAGACTATTATGGAAAAGCTCTCGTAGAGTTAGGGAAAAAAAATGAAAATGTAGTTGTGCTCGATGCGGATCTTTCCAGCTCGACACGTACTTCAATGTTTGCCAAGGCATATCCTGAGAGATTCTTTAATATTGGAATCGCGGAGCAGAACCTTATTGGTATTGCTGCGGGTCTGGCTAATCTAGGGAAAGTGGTTTTTGCGAGTTCTTTTGCGATGTTTATTAGTGGGAGAGCTTGGGACCAGGTTCGTAATTCCGTTGTTTACCCGAAATTGAATGTGAAGATTGCAGCAACTCATGCAGGAATAACAGTGGGTGAGGATGGTGCTACGCATCAGGCTTTAGAAGACATAGCTATTATGAGAGTGCTCCCTTCTTTAAATGTTTTAGTGCCTGCCGATGCGATTGAGGCTTTTCAAATGATTAAATATGCCGCGGCAACGCCTGGACCTTTTTATATCAGAATGAGTCGCGGAGCAACCCCGTTGGTTTTTAAAGACTCCGATTATATATTTGAATTGGGAAAGAGTAAAATTCTGGTAGAGGGAAAAGATGTGGCCATTATCGCTAGTGGGATTATGGTAGATGTGGCATTAAAAGCAGCTGCGGAGTTGAAAAAAGAAAACATTGCGGCAACAGTAGTAAATTTATCGAGCATAAAACCCATTGATGTGGAAACAATAGTAAAAGTGGCTAAGGCGACCGGTTGTGTGGTGAGTGCAGAAGAACATTCTGTGTATGCAGGTGTAGGAAGTGCCGTAGCTGAAGTATTAGCTTTAAATTATCCAGTACCAATGGAGATGGTTGCAGTACAGGGTGTGTTTGGTGAAAGCGGTAAACCCGAGGAACTATTAGATAAACATAATTTAAATGTTAACGGTATACTGGAAAAAGTTAGAAAGGTTGTGGCGCGTAAGTGATTAGGTTACGAAATGTAACAAAAACCTATAATAAGAGCTTCACGGTACTGCAAAGAATAAATCTCCATATAAGTAAGGATGAGTTTGTTTTTTTGGTGGGGCCTACGGGTGCAGGCAAAACCACGCTAATTAAGCTTATTTTAAGAGAAGAAGTTCCAGATTCTGGTAGCGTTTACATCGATAAGGTAAATACCCGAGATTTTAATGAGAATCAAACTTCAAAGCTTAGAAAAAATATTGGGGTTATTTTTCAAGATTTTAAGGTTTTCAATAGGTCAATTTACGAGAATTTAGCTTTTGTTTTGAAAATTCAAGGTGAAAAGAAAAAGATTATCAAAGAGAAGATTGATACTGTGATTAGTTTGGTTGGATTAGAGAAGAAACTCCATTTGCATCCTTTCCAGTTGTCGGGTGGGGAAAAACAAAAAGCTTGTTTGGCAAGAGCAATTATCAATAGACCTTTAGTCCTCTTGGCGGATGAGCCTACTGGAAATTTAGATCCTGATGCTTCTTGGGAAATTATGCAAATACTTAGTAAGATTAACCAGCAAAATACAACTGTAGTTGTGGCTACGCATGATAAACACATAGTTGATATGATGCGTAAAAGGGTTATTGCCCTGCACGGCGGTAATATTATTCGAGACCAGCAATTAGGGAAATATAACCATGAACCTTAGAGTCGTAAAATTTCTATTTGAAGAAGCCTTTATATCGCTTAGGCAAAATGTACTCATGGCGACCATCGCTATTATGACGATTAGTATTTCTTTGATTATTCTGGCTGTTTTTTTATTATTATTCTTTGATATAAATTCTGCAATTGGTGGCGTGAGTAGAAACTTGACGATTGTGACGTATTTAGATAAAGAAATAACCTCCTCCGGAATAAGCAAAGTGGAAGAGCAATTTGCGTTAATCACAGGTATTAAAAATGTAGAGTTTGTTTCCAAAGAGGATGCTTGGAAAAAGATGAAAGATAAATTTAAATATCAGGAAGATATCGTAAATTTGGTACAAGGAAATCCTTTGCCTGATTCATTTGTTTTGACACTGGAAAGTCCTGATAAAATTGAAGATGTCGCCAAGGAGCTAAAGTTGGTGGAGGGTGTGTCGGATGTGCGTTTTGGTAAAGAGGTGGTTAGTAAGCTGCGGATGTTTGTGCAGGTTTTTAACTATGTAGGTTTGTCGGTGGTGGGCTTTCTGCTACTTGCAACCTTACTTATTATCATCAATACCATTAACTTAACCATTTTAGCGAAAAAGTTTGAAGTTGAAATTATGAAATTAGTGGGAGCTACAAATAACTTTGTGAAGTGGTGTTTTCGAATTGAAGGGTTAGTGATGGGATTTTTAGGAGCAATTGTGGCCATTGTAATTGTGGATGGGATATTTAGCTTTGTGACCTACAAGATCCATATGGTATTTCCTTTTATTTCAGTGTTTACTCAGGGATTGAGTATTATTACTTTAAATATTTTTTTACTGTGTTTAGGGCTTATCATTGGTTTGATCGGAAGCTCTATATCCATTAAAAGTTTATTGAAATCGATATTAAAAAAATAGGAGGGTTTGTAGTGTTAAATATGTTTAGAAAATATGCGCGTGAAGTAGTTATGGTTACTGTTTTGCTTTTTGTTTTGTCTTTGTTTGGTATCGGAGCCTATTCGTACTTAAACAAAGGTAAGAATGCTAATAAACAGGAAAAGGATGTTAAATCCAATGTGGCACTTGTCAACGGAAAGAGTATTGATGAGGGAAGGTTTTTTAGACAATTTAATCAGATATTTTCGGCAATCCCTCAGGATAAAAGAGTGGTTCTAGATCCTGATATTATCGACTATTATCGCTATGATGCTTTCCAAAAAACGGTTTCTTTCATGCTTATGATGGATGAAGCTAAGAAACAAGGGATAAAGGCAATGCCACAGGAAGTAAATTATAGAATTGAACAGATTGCAAAGATGTATGAATTGAAGGGTACTGCCGATCTTAAGAAAATCCTCAAGGAGAGAAAGATTCCTTGGGCTGACTTTAGGAATCAACAGAAAGAAGAGATTATGGTCGCAAAAACGGTTAATGGTATTTCTGGCAGAGTATCGGTTACCCCTCTCGATTTAAAGATGGCTTTTACGGAAATAAAGACTCGACATATTTTAATTAAGCTTACATCTGAGAATGAAAAAGCTGATTTAGACGCTTTGAAGAAGGCGGAAAAGATTTATGAAGCGGTTTTAGGAAATCGTGCCTCATTTGCTGAAATAGCCAAAAAATTCTCTGATGATGCGTTAACTGCAGCCAATGGTGGTGATTTAGGTTGGATAAGCAGAGGCCAAATGGTCCCTGAATTTGAAAAGCAGTTATATAAAATGCAGCCTGGTGATATCGTTGGTCCTATTAAGACAGTTTTTGGCTATCACATAATCCAAGCCTTAGAGAGAAAAGATAAACCTGTTCCACAGGGACAGTCCGAAAAGGATATCGAGAATCAGATATTACAGGAGAAACAAGGTGAAGCCGTGCGTAAGTGGATTAAACCCTTACAAGACAGTGCCAATATCGTCATTATGGATAGTACCTTAAAAGCCTATGAATTTAGGGTAAAGCACGAGTATCTTAATGCATTGGTTGAGTACCAAAAACTATTGGCAAGTCAGCCAAATAACTTATTGATTTATGTGCAAATAGCCAGAATGTACGAGAAGATGGATCGATTGGATGAATCCTATGCGGCTTTCAAAAAGGCCATGATTTGGCAGAAGTATAATCCACAATATCAATATCCAATTCTGTACATAACTTTTATAGACTATTTAAATAAACACAACAATAAAGTGGAAGCAAAAACCAATTTAGATGAGTTGCTAAAGCTGTTTGTTGGAAATAAGGTGATTCTTGAGACGGCGGTTGCCAACTACAGTGCTTTGCTTTCTAAAAAGGAAATAGCTGATGTTCAGCAAAAAATCGATGTATTGAAGGATAAGGAAAAGATAGCGCAAGAAGCCGCAAGTAAGCAGTCTACTGCGCCACCTCAAGCTAAGTAAGAAGTAATAAAGATACTGGGCTCTCCTGCATGGAGGGCCTAGTGTTAAATAGATTTCCCCATTTACATGATTAAGGCGCTGAAAGTCAGCTGCTATTAATATTCCCCATTATTGAGTGATATAGATTCCTTGAAATGCACCAGAGCTTATGTTCTTTTGCGAGCAGTGAGGTTTTTATGTATTCCCCAACAGGGTTTAGTGAATTAGCTCTTTTGGTTGTAGTACTTGGCGAAATCTTCGGGATTAATATTGTCGATGAAGTCTTTAAACTTTTTAGTTTCTTCTTGATCCTTCTCCGCATTAACCATTTTAGCCTTAAACATTACCTGTTCACTAACGTAAATTGGTGCATCAGTACGGACGGCTATGGCTATGGCATCAGAGGGTCTGGCATCTAGTCTAATAACTTCTAAATCTTCATCGATATCTTCGTCGTCTTCGTTGAGAGATCTTGGTTTTCTGGCTATGTCTGAACCTAAAGAATCTTCTTTTGGTACAAGAAGCTCTATGCAGGAGTAAAAAGTATCTTCCTTTATTTCAGTAATAATGACTCGGTCTACTTCAGCTCCCAGAATTTCTATAACACCAACCAGTAGGTCGTGAGTCATAGGGCGAGGAGGTTTAAAGTCTTGTAATTCCATGGCAATGGCTGCAGCTTCGAACATTCCTATCCAGATTGGTAAGAAATTACGCTCTTCTTGGTCTCTTAATAAAATTATCGGAGACATGTTTCGAGGATCAAATCCTAACCCACCTAGCTGCATTTCAATCACAACGGTATCTCCTTATTTAATGGCGTCAACAATCTTGGCGAAAGTTGCTTTGTCAAACATGGCAATTTCGGAAAGCATTTTACGATTAATAATTATGTTTTTCTTTTTTAGACCATCGATAAACCTACTATATGAAACAGAGTTAATACGGCAAGCCGCATTGATTCTGGCAATCCATAAAGTGCGGAAATCTGCTTTCTTATCTCTGCGTCCAACGAAAGCGTTTGTGAGCGCCTGGACAACCGCTTGCTTAGCGGGTCTATATAATGTACTTAGTGAACCATAAAAGCCTTTAGCTAGCTTTAATATTTTTTTCCTATTCTTGGCTTTAACATTTCCTCTTTTTACTCTTACCATCTTATTCTCCTTAAATACCTAATAACTTTTTAATTTTCTTAGTATTGCTTTTATCTAATTCTATTGTACCACGACGATTTCTTTTTACGTCAGCACTTTCATGTTCGAGCAGATGGGACATTCCAGTTCTCTGGTGAACAACTTTGTTGCTGGCAGTAACTTTGAAACGTTTGGCTGCTGCTTTTTTGGTTTTCATTTTTGGCATAACAACTTTTCTCCTATATTATTTTTTTGCTGGAGATAGAATCATTATAGCCGCAGGTCCATTAAAAACTGGACCGTGGTCTACGATGGCAATATCTTTCAGCTCTGCGCACATTCTTCTCAGAAGTGCCAACCCAACATCCGGATGGGTAATTTCTCTACCTCTAAAGAAAACAACAACTTTTACTTTGTTGCTCTTTTCTAAAAATCTAATTGCAGCTCTGTAGCGAACTTGATAGTCGTGTTCACTAATCTTCGGACTCATTTTGAGTTCTTTTAAAACGTTTGTTTTTGTGCCTTTTTTTGCTTTCTTCTCGAGTTTGTTCTGGTTATAGATATATTGACTATAATCCATTAACTTGCAAACAGGAGGGTTACTGTTAGAGGCTACTGCAACTAAATCTAAATTGTATTCTTCAGCTTTTTTCAGCGCATCAGCAATACTAATAATGTCTTGTGTATTGCTTTCTGTATCAATAAGACGTACTTTGTCTGACTTGATTTCTCTGTTTTTAGGTAAATTCTTAACTATTACAACACCTCCAAAATCTTAAAAATTATAACCTTCTTTTGAAGTAAGTGTCAATCATTTAAAGCGATTGCTCTATTGTTTTTTCAATAACGAG
Organism: uncultured Candidatus Marinamargulisbacteria bacterium; assembly: GCA_903902445.1. Lineage (GTDB taxonomy): Bacteria > Margulisbacteria > Riflemargulisbacteria > GWF2-35-9 > GWF2-35-9 > CAIUUT01. Next base: position 10,286 of record CAIUUT010000028.1, on the reverse strand, counting down.
TTTGTCAAAAAAGTTTGTGAGGTCGGATAAAGTATAAGTAGTGGTGGTTTGCTGGCCATTTTTCCTCAGGGCAATCACCTTGTTTTCGGCTTCTTTGTCGCCAATAATCAGCATATAGGGGGTTTGAGCAAGCTGGGCTTCTCTTATTTTTAGTCCAAGTTTTTCGTTGCGATCGTCTAGGGAGCCTCTAAAGCCACTAGCGGTAAGGGCTGCTAATATTTCCTTGGCGTATTTAATAGTATTTTCGCTGGAATTGATGGATAAAACAGTAAATTGATAGGGAGCTAGCCAGAACGGAAACTTCCCCGCGTAATGCTCGATAAGTATTCCAAAAAAGCGTTCTAGAGATCCCAGAAGCGCTCTGTGTATCATGTAAGGGCGATGTTTGTTGCCATCTGATCCGATGTAGGACATGTCGAATCTTTCAGGCATGTTGAAATCAAACTGTATGGTGGAGGTTTGCCACTCTCTGCCAATAGCGTCTTTTACCTTTATGTCAATCTTTGGTCCGTAAAAAGCTCCTCCACCTTCATCAACTTGATAGTTGGTAATTCCTTCCTTTTCCAAGGCGGCTTTGAGCGCGTTCTCTGCTGCTGTCCATTGCTCGGGATCGCCAACAGAGTCTGCGGGCTTGGTAGAAACGTAATAATTGATTTCCTTAAAGCCCAAGGTTTTCCATATATATGTCGAGAAACGAATGACTTCGTTTATTTCTTCTCCCATTTGTTCAGGGGAGCAAAATATGTGCGCATCGTCCTGAGTGAATCCTCTAACGCGCATGAGTCCGTGAAGAACTCCAGAGCGTTCATAGCGATACACTGTGCCAAGTTCTGCCCAGCGTAACGGTAAGTCGCGGTAGGAGCGAAGGGTGTTTTTATAGATCATAATGTGAAAAGGACAGTTCATCGGTTTAACGAAGTAATCATTTTCGTCCACTTCCATTGGGGAAAACATATTGCCTTTGTAAAAACCTAAGTGACCTGAAGTTTCCCACAGCCAGCTTTGGCCAATATGAGGAGTGTATAGTAATTCGTAGCCATGTTTGAAATGTTCGTCCTTCCAGAATGTTTCCAGTATGTGGCGAATTCGAGCACCTTTTGGATGCCAACTCACCAGACCAGCCCCTGCTTTATCTTGAATACTGAAAAGATCGAGCTCTTTTCCAATCTTACGATGATCGCGTTTCTCGGCTTCGATTAAGAGATTAAAATAGTCTTCCAACTCTTTAGGAGTTGGGAATGCTGTGCCATAGATACGCTGTAGCATAGGGTTTGTTTCTTTCCCACGCCAGTAAGCCCCTGATATTTTAAGCAGTTTAAAGGCCTTAATCTCGCCAGTAGAATTTATATGCGGGCCGCGGCAAAGATCAAAAAAATCCCCTTGAGAATAAAAGTTAATGGTTTCATTTTCTGGTAAATCTTGAAGAAGTTCTACCTTGAAAGGTTGTTTGTCTTGCAGTAATTTCAAGGCTTCCTGTTTCGAATACTCTTTTCTAATGATCGGCAAGTCTTCGTTGATAATTTTCTGCATTTCTTTCGAAATAGCGAGTAAGTCTTCAGGAGTAAGGGTGTGCGTTAGATCGAAGTCGTAGTAGAACCCATCGTCAATAGAAGGGCCAATTCCAAGCTTGGCATCAGGGTAGAGCCTTAAAACAGCTTGAGCTAAAACGTGAGAGGTGGAATGTCTAAGCGCTGCGATATCTACCATTTAATTTAAGTTAACTACAATCCCAAAAGAGAAGGTTTCATCAAGGTTGTTGCCAGCATCATCTAGTAAAAGATGAATGGGGAATTCTTCGTTATTGATTTGTTTTTTTAGGAACAATTTATTATCTAGACCACCAAAAGGTGAGGGGAGCGGTGCGAAAAAACTAGCTTCGGCTTTAGGGTAAGGAATCTTGGCAAGGTTGATTTGTGCCATATCTTTGCTCATTATTTGCTCAAAGAGGGTTTCTCCAGATAACGATTTCTTTAAGGAGATGTTTACTTCCAGTAACTTATTTTCTGGTTTTATTTTAAAGATGAAATTGTAAATTTTTTTGAAAATGTTTTTTTCTTTCTGGGCGGATTTTAAATAATATTTATTTACTAATTTATTAAATTTTCCTTGGATCTCATCTTTGTGGATGGATGTAATGAGGGTATTCTTAACAATTTCGTCAATTTTAGAACTCATCTTAGTTATAAGGTCGGAAAGAGCTTGCTCGGGAGTAACGCCTTTGCCAGAAATACCACTAAAATTAGTGTTGGTAACTTCATACAAATTTTCATTATGTTTTTTGGTGTAAAAAGTGATGTCGGGTTGCTTGGTGTTCTTTTGACTGGAAGCTTGTAGCTGTGCTTTTTTGTATAAGTGCGTTTTTCTATGTTGTAAGTTTTTTAAGATTATATTTATTTTTTTTAACCAATTCTGAATAGTCATATACTATGTTTCCCTCTTTAATACCATGTTAACACTTTTGAAAGTTCATGTAAATTGATTAAGTTCATTTTAAACGGAATAAATCGAGTGCTTCATTTCTCGTTTTTGGGTCGGTATCAAACACACCGCGCACCGCTGAAGTAGTGATGTAAGTGCCTGGTTTCTGAACGCCGCGCATACTCATGCATAGATGCTCCGCTTTAATAACTACCATGACGCCTTGAGGCTCTATTTCTTGCATAATAAACTCGGCCACTTGTGTGGTAAGTCTTTCTTGGAGTTGCAACCTTTTAGAAAAGGAATCGAGTATTCTGGCCAGTTTGCTGATGCCCGTAATCTTTTTATTGGGGATGTAGGCAATACTCGCTTTGCCAAAAAAGGGCAGCATATGGTGCTCGCACATGGAGTAAAAGGAGATATCGTTGACGATAACCATTTCCTGATGATTTTCTTCGTGGAAGATTTTGATGTCTTGCTTGGGATTGTGGTCAATGCCCGAAAAGATTTGTTGGTACATGCGAGCGATGCGCTGAGGGGTTTCAAGGAGCCCTTCTCGGTTAGGGTCTTCTCCGATGGCTTCGAGAATGGATTTAATCGCTTTTTCTATTTTCTTTTCGTTTTCGGCACTTATCATAGCAAGGTAATTTTAGGGTATTTTAGACGTAGTGGCAATGACTAGGTTTAGCTCTCAAAAAATACTCTTAAAAAATTGGTGGAAGGCGAAATTAGAAATTTATTGTCATTTATTTCTTGGAAATGATCGTCAATGTCTATTTTTAGTATGTTTACAGGAAGGTTAATTTCAATGGCAGTTGGTGTTTTGGTGTATTGGTTGTGAATGTGGATTTCTAGCTCATTGTGTTTGGTTACTTCGTAGCTAAATTTTACGGTGCCAAAATAACTTGGAGCATTTTTGATTTCTAGAATTTCAAAAACTGACAGCCATTCACGGGGAATGACAGGAGTGAAAATAAGAAGATCGTTTTCTTCACGGAAAAGCATATTGCGGATAACCATCAGAAAGTCGGCCGCAGCCCAGCCGTGGTGACCGTCGCCAATGACTCCGCCGTAGGTAAACGGATGAATGGATTCTGGCCAAGTGAAGGTGTTGGTTGCAATATCGCGCATCCAGTGAATAATTCTTAGGGCTTTAGGGTCTTTGCGGGCTAAGTAGAGTTGTGCAATGTGCATATTTAAGTAGGTACCATGCCCAGAATGGTAAATGTCGTGAAAGAATACGCCATTAGTAAAACAATGATTCTCAAGGAATTCCATAGTGTTTAAGACGCGTTCGTCATTGGGTGAGAATATCTTTAAAGGATAAATTGTGGCTACGCTTCCAATAGCGGCACTGTCCATATAACGGCTGGGAGAAATCGGCAAATAGGGCTTATCAAACTTTTCATTGGCCCAATTTAGCGAGGCTTCCAGATTTTGTTTAAGATTTTGGATGGCTTCGTCTATCTTACTTATGTTGAAGCTTTCCTCAGGCAGTTCCTCTAAAAGAAACTTAGCATCCAGCAAACCTCGCAAGGACCAATAGTCATCCCAATAGTAACTGTCATTGGCTCCGAAATGTTCGGCACTCAGACCTAAGGGCATAATGCCTTTGTAGGGCACTTCGTTCTTTTCTGTTGTTTTTAATTTATTCACAATCCAAAGGGCACCAATGTAAACGCAGGAAATTAATTTGCGCAAGGAAGTTCTATCTTTGGTTACCCGATAATATTCAGCAATAATCCAAATGGCTTGGCCGTTGCTATCCCATTCGCTTTGTTGAGAGTGAAAAAAACCATTAATTTTTTGGCGAGAAGGATAGGTGAGTAGTACTTCCTTGGTTTCTTCGACAAAGCCCATCTTTAATAAAGCTTGTAGTAAATAGGAGGCATCTCTAAACCAAAAATGGTGATAGTTAAAGGGGCCCGGTGTGATGCTTTTTCCATCATAAAAGAGCATCATGTAACTGACGTTCGTTTTAAAGGCTTTTTCTAGCTTTTTGTCAGGTAGCGTAACGCTGACGGCTTCTGACATTTTATCTTTCCAAGCATGAATCATGTCTCGTTTCAAAGACTCGTAAGTCCCTTCACGATAAAGGTTCTTTTTAATGACGATGGTTTTGTCCATAGGAATTCTAAATTCGAGCTCTTTGAACTCTCCCGGATTGAGGTACATCGTGTAGGAAGCGCAAGCTGTAGCCAGTCCAGCCTCGCACTTTACTTCATTTTGTGGCTCGAGAGAGTTTTTTATGAGGTGTAAACTAATATCGCCAAGTTTCAGGTTAGAGCATAAGACTTGGTTGGGTTTTTCCATCAGAATAGCCCCCATGTCGCCATTAATATAAAACTCTTCATTTTGGTAACTTATTTTATGGATTAAGCTAATCCCTTCGGGGTTGTAAGGGCGAATGCAGAAGTGTACAGAAACGCTATCCCCCTGGTCGCCATGGTTGGTAATATTGGTGTGATAAAAAATGGTGTCACGTCCATAAATCGTTTGGGTAAAGGTGGTAATAAGGACGACAAAATTGCCGACTTCATATGTGGTTTCTATCATGGGTATGCTGTGCAGTACTCTTTGTTTGACCTGTGGAAGTTGGGAGGGAGCATAAAGTTTGTTGTTATGAACCGCAAAGAAATCTATAGACCAGCTGTCTATGTTGGGGGTTAGAAGGCCACGAGTATCGATGATACATTCCTTTTCGTGATTAAGATTGCCCAGCCCAGTCCAATTTCTGTAGCCTACGTTAATGGACGGTATTTGAAACCCAGTGGGAATAAACGTTAAGCCTTTGCTATCGTACTGACGCACAACCCAATAGGGCCAAACCCAATAGGAGTAGGAGGCAAAAACAACTCGGTTGAAGACGCCACGTACAAGGTTTTGAATGTTTAACGATATTAAATCCTTGGGGATTCCAATCTTTGTCTGTCTGCCGACGATGGATAGTGGCTTAAGAAAAGCAATAGCCGTCTGGGGTATGCCAAAATTGTTGGCAATAAAATTGAGGGCAAGTTTCTTTATAACATTTAGTCTTTTCAAAGATGAGTCCTTATTAACATATATATTTTCTTCCAGTTATATTTTTCATAAAGGGTTAATCAACTTATAAAAACTATCTTTCATTTTATCATTCAATGTGGATAAATACTCCTCTTTTTCTTTTTCAGATAATTCCGTCCAAACCGCTGCTAAGACATTAGTGCAATTAAAGGAAGGATGAAGTTCTTCCATTAGCGCTTTGTTGACCTTCTCAAGAAGTGTGTATTCGATGCTGGGTGAGGAGGCAAGGTATTCAAGGAGCTCTTTTCTATTAATGGAATCTGTAACCTTTACTCTTAAGGTTGCTGGCAGATAATGAAGTAAAATAGATAATTTATTTAGATACTCTGCTTTAGTGGAAAGATTATATAATACTTGATTCTCCCACTTCTTAATGATGCTTACTAAGCCGTCAACATTCGAGTCGTCGATGTAAAAGAAGGGTGTATCGGTTGCGGGCAGTTGTGTTGTACCCCGAGTGTCTTGGCTATCTGTTTCTTTAAAGAAATGGTTGTCGTTGTTAGAAATTAGAATTTTTACTTTATGGGTTAACCTCAAATAGAAAGTAAGTAGAATTATGGAGATAAGCGTTATTATCAAGCCGATGCCTACTATGAAATACCCAAGATGAGTATAGAGTTCGTTTTTATTGTAAAGAATCTTAAGTACATTGGAATTATTGTCATTACTAGAACTTAATTCTTTTTGGGCTATCTCTAAGTTTTTAACAATGAAGAGAAAGTTTGTAAGCTCGTTATTGGTCGTGCTGTCGTTGGTTTTAGTCTGGATGGACTTTTCATAAAGGGGAGCTATTGTTCTTTTTGGCCTATTGTTGTTGGGGGTAACAGAGCTTTTATTGGTGGCTACATTTTCGACTTTGTCAAAAATATTTTCTTTACTTAACGAAAAGTTTTCTGGCTGTGTTCCAAGTTTAATTGGGGCATCAATTGCTAATAAAAGAGAGAAAGTAAAAACAATAATAATAATCTTGTGCATCGTGTTAACGCTCCATGCTTTCTAAGAGTTTGTCTATTCTATAAGGTTTGAGATTAAACTTCTTAATGCCTAAATTTATGAGCTGTGTAACATCTTGTTTTTCTAAAACATCATTAGTAATGATAATATTGGTATTGGAATCATACTTTTTCATTTCTTGTATTACTTGTAGTCCCGTAATGTCTGAAAGGTTTGTATCAATGATGACACAATCGGGTAAGGCTTTATAGAATAGAGCCAGCCCCTCTGTGCCATTGTTGGCGGTTTTGACCGCAATATTTTTGGCTTGCAGGTGGTGTGTTAGTATTTTTCTAATAAAATCTGATTTATCTATAATTAATGCTTTGTGCAATAAATTCACCCCGAGTTTGCTTCTATTTGGTTTTATATAGAATAATAATATAGAAAAAAGAGCTATTTAGCTAGATTTTGTTTATTTCTTTTTAAAATTTCTTTGTAAACATTGAGAATGAATTCAATAAGAAAAATCAAGAAGACAGAAAAAATGAAACTGCTCGTAAGACAAATCAATCGGAGCGTCTTTTTATTGGGTTTTATAGGGTGCACTGGCTTTACGGCGCTTTCTAAAACAATAACCATCGGTTTTTGTGAAGTTAGCTCCAGTTCATTATTAATGTTATCTAAGTTAATAATAGAAAAATTTATGAGATCCACTGCGAGCTGTGGATTTAGGTCATCGTAAGTAATGGTAATAAAACTTGATTTATCGGATTTTATAACGAAGTTATCTTGGAAAAGGCTAATGGTGCGTTCCCTTAGAATATTCTGGTTTTCCGCTATGTCCTCTGGGTCTTGCGTTTTTCTTTGACTGATCGTGTCGTTGGATTTCTTGGGCAGAAGGTCTCTTAGAAATTTCTCTGGGGTTAAGGGATAGTGGTAGGCATTTGCACCATCTAGAATTTTAATAATACTCTTTTTGTATTTTCTCTGCTCTGGAGGTAAATTTAGCAGTAATGATTTGTCCTTAGGTTTAAATTTACGAGTGACATAGTTGTCTTGGTTCAGTAGTTTCTCAGCCTTAAGTATTTCGTGTATTTTTTCAGAGTCAGTTTGGGAAATGCCTAGAATCCTTGAAAAGGTGTGATTGTCGACTATTCCTTGGTAGTAGGGGATTAAATTAAAGGCGTTGATGTTGTCGAGGGCATTACGTCTGCTTTTGAGAAGTTTCATTATCATGTCTGCTGGCGCCGAGTCACCGCCCAAAATACTGGCCATGCCCAGGCTGCTTAGTGCAGAAAACGCACTGGAGGAGGTGGTTTTTGTAGGAAGAAAGACAACGGCTCTGGCTTCGTAAATGGATGGCATTTTAGCGATGTAACGGTTTGTAAAAAACGTGCTAATGACAACAATGATAAGAATTAGCCAAGAGTATTTGACTAAAGTAACCAGCAGTTGGTAAAGGTCAATTTCGTCATCGGCAGGTAATTGAGAATATGGATAATAATTATAAGGATTATTTACTGGGGGCGCCGAGTAATTTACTTGCTGACTAGGAATTTCTGGAGGTAAATTATTTTTACTCATATTAACGAATATGATGATAAGAGATTAAATATTTTTTGTCAAAGTGTTTGTTGATATGCTAATATCTAGCCTATTATGTTGGTTAAGCAAGATAAAAAAATTACAGAAATAATGCACAGTAAAGAGTTTACTTTTTCTGCAGAATTTGTGCCTCCACGTAACGGTGAACCTATTGCTAATCTCTTTAAAAAAGTCGCCATTCTCAAGGAAGCAAATATTGACTTTCTTTCCATAACCAAAGGAGCTGGTGGTTCACTGAGGGGTGGCACGATTCCCATTGCTTTCCTTATAAAAGAAAAATACAAAATACCCGTCATCGCTCATTTTACTTGTATGGAATCATCCTTACAGGAGCTGGAAAACAGTTTAATCGACCAAGCTTATTTGGGAATAACCAATATTTTGGCATTGCGCGGCGATCCACCAACAGGTATTTTCGCTACCTATACGGCAAAAGAGAATCAACATCAATTTGCATACCAGCTAATTGGGCAAATGAAAGATTTAGTAGCGGGTAAGTATATTCTACGCAGTGGTTTTGATTCTGGCGAAACAACCTATCACGAGGGACAGCCTTTGAGCTTTTGTATTGGTGCGGCGGCTTATCCTGAGCCGGTGGATGGTGATTTTGCCAAGAGTATCGACTATTTTTCGCTGAAAGTTAAAGAAGGTGCTGAGTACGGAATTACCCAGATGATTTACTCTGTAGAAAGCTATAGTAAGTTTATTGCGAAATTAAAGGAAATAGATTCTTACATTCCAATATTACCTGGAGTGAGAGTGCTTACCTCGATTAAACAAGCCGAGTTTTTAATAAAAAATTTTAAAATCAATATTCCAGAGAAATATCTGGAAATTATAAAAAGTGAAGATTTAGCGGCAAATAAAGAGTATATTAAGAATTTAATTGTTGAATTTAGGGCTGCTGGCGCTAAGGGTATTCAGTTTTTTATTATGAACGAAGCCGAATTAGTAGGGCAGATCGTAAAAGAAATGAATCTATTGTTTAAGAACTAGCCGAAACATTTAGCCAATTCAAGTAGCGTAGGGTTTAAATAATCAAAATATAGTGAGGGACAGGAATGAATAACTTAGAGTTAGCGGGAATTAAGAAAATTAAGAGTGGAAAAGTTCGAGAAGTCTTTGAGGTGGGTGAAAATATACTTTTAGTCGCTACCGATCGAATATCGGCTTTTGACTATATATTACCGCAAACCATTCCCGAAAAAGGAAAAGTGCTCAACCAAATATCCTCATTTTGGTTTGATTACTTGGCCGACGTTATTCCAAATCATAGAATTTCTGATGACTTTTCTGCGTACCCAAAAGAGCTACAGCCTTTTAAGGAGCAGTTGGACAAACGCTCCATGTATGTAAAAAGAACGGAAGTTGTAAAACTAGAGTGTATTGTGCGTGGTTACATTACTGGTTCTGGACTTATCGAATATGAGAAGACTGGCGAAGTTTGCGGCATTAAGTTGCCCAAGGGGTTGCGACGCTCTGAGAAACTGCCTGAACCTATTTTTACACCTTCTACCAAGGCTGATGTGGGGCATGACGAAAACATCGATGCCAAAGAGGCCATTAATATTGTTGGAAAAGAGGCCTTCGAGTTTGTGAAGGAAAAAAGTATTGCCCTGTATTCTAAAGCTAGAGACTATGCTTTAGGTAAGGGAATCATTATTGCAGACACCAAGTTTGAGTTTGGTTATTATGAGGGAAACATTATTTTAATTGATGAAGCCCTGACTCCAGATTCTTCAAGGTTTTGGCCCGCTGACTTATATGAAGTCGGCAAAGAACCACCCAGCTATGATAAACAGTTTGTACGTAACTACTTGCTGGATATCAAGTGGGATAAGCAGCCACCCATCCCCGATTTGCCTGAACAGGTGGTCACGAACACCTCTCTAAAATATATAGAAGCCTATCAGCAATTGACAGGAAAAACCCTCTAAAAGCTTACAGCTAATAACGGTGTGTAGCGCAGTCCGGTAGCGCACTACGTTCGGGACGTAGGGGCCGGAGGTTCGAATCCTCTCACACCGACCAACTCCTATTCCAAGGTTTTATAAGGGGACAAGTCCCCTTCATCGCTCGTAAACTCGCTGAACCCCTTTTTGCCTTTGGCAAAACCAGGGAGTTTCGCTCTCAGGCTGTGTCATAATTAAGCATTGTCATTCCCGGCACCGACCGGGAATCTAGTCTAAATAATAGTTAAGAAAATTAATTTGGTATTTTCATTTCGATATTTTAAGTTTAATTTGTATATATTTCAGGCTAGT
>CAIUUT010000027.1 GCA_903902445.1 uncultured Candidatus Marinamargulisbacteria bacterium | reverse complement strand
GAGAGCCTAAAGAAAGAAATCATAAGTAAAGTCAACGAAGAAGTAGCGAAATCACAAACGGGCGCTAAGCCCGAGGATATAAGCCGATTAAGGAGCTTGGAGCAAGCAGTAGCTGAGTCGAAGAGTAAAGATGTAGAGAGCCTAAAGAAAGAAATCATAAGTAAAGTCAACGAAGAAGTAGCGAAATCACAAACGGGCGCTAAGCCCGAGAATATAAGTCGATTAAGGAGCTTGGAGCGAGCAGTAGCTGAGGCGAAGGGTAAAGATGTAGAGAGCCTAAAGAAAGAAATCATAAGTAAAGTCAACGAAGAAGTAGCAAAGTTACCGATTGCGATAGTTTCAGGGGAAACTGTTTATAAACAAGTAAATGATTTAGATAAGGACGTCAATGTATTAAGAGATAGCATTGAAAGGGCAAATGACTTGAAAAACAAGGCTGAGTTAGAGACTCAGCTTAAAGTATTGGAAAGTAAGGTTGGAGATTTTAAAAACACCTCAGAATTTAAAGCAAGGGAACAAAAGAATATAATTGAGAGTGAAATACACCAATTAAATGATATTGTTAATGGTTTAAAAAACCAGAAAAATGATATTCAGAAAACAATTAGAAACACCTTAAATAATGATGTGTTGAAAAAGGTTGTAGAAAACAAAGTTAGTGATATACAAACGAAAATTAATAACCTAAAAATGGGTTATATCGTTGAAAAAGAAATTAACTCGACTTCTACTAAGGAGTTAAGAGAAAAAAATAAGTATGTAAATAGTGAAATATTAAAATTAAAAGAAGAGCTGAATAGTATTCAGTCTTTTCATGAGAGCGCCAAGGATTTAACAAAGGAAAATCTCTCTCAATTGCTGGATTCAATAAAAACCACAGGATTGGGAAAAGAATTAAAAAATGATTTTGATTTAGAAATAAAAGATCAGGAGTTATTGCAAAGAGTTTTAGACTCTGAAACGCCAATTCTTTCTGCTGAGGAGTTAGGAAGTGTCCAGGGGCTGAATACAAGTCACCTGAATATAAAGGATTTGCAGAAATTTCTCAAGGTTATCGATATAAATGCTAATGCTCTAAATAAGCAACTAAGTGACATAGATCGGGCTCAAAATATAGACGAGGCTAATCCACCGCCAGCCATGACCAAAGGACAGTCAATGAGCCAAGTTATTGATATTTTAAAAAAAATTAATACTAGAAAAAGTATTAATGAAAACATTAATCTAGAAAGAAATAGGTTGTCGGAAGGTGTTAAGCGGAAAATTGGTAGTGACAGTGATTCCAATATTGTTAGTCTTATCGCTCAAACAATAAAAAATACAGAAACTGAAAAGCAAGCAAAATTAGAACAGAATCTTAATGAAATATTGAGTGAGTACGATGGTTTAAAAAGTGAAGAGTCTTTGTCGAAGTTAATAAAGGATATTCGAACTCTATATGTTCAGAATCTTCCTGAGTTTAAGTCTTTAACGACTTTACTGGTTAAGAATGGGATTCTTAATCAGAATACCATAGAAGAAGAGCTGGGAATTGTATTAACTCCTGAGGGAAATATTAAAGCCCAAGCCCTAAAGCCACAAGCCATAGACGCTATGGCCAAGTTGCTGAATACTTCGCCAGCTATGCTTGAAGAGCTTGGAGGTATGAAGCAAGTTATGGAGAAAGGGAGAATCGATCGAAAGGAGTTCGAGAAACATTTTGGGAAGAAAATCGCGATAGATGCTTGGGATTATGGGCTGTTAAGTAATAACCTTAACTCAGTCGGTATGTTGAAAGATAGAGCTGATATTAACAGTTTTCAGAACTTTTGGGCGCTTATGAGTAAAATGAGCCTAACTGGAAACAATGAAGATGTAATAATGACCTCAGAGCTGTTTTTGACTAAGGACGGATATAAAAGTATGGAAAGGGACTTAATATCCTTTTTTATTATAGAATATGAAGAACGTTTTATCGACCCAGATTATCATATGTTTGACTTGTATAATAAATACTTAAGGAATAATACCTTTAAAATGCTTCCTGAGAATCAACGAGAAGAGTTGGTTATTGGGGTTTTATTAAGAGTTATCAATAGCATGGAGAGCGATAACCACAAATTATATAACAAGTTAATGGATTTTTCTCAGCGGACAGAGGATACCAAGGAATTTATGCGAAGTGTGGAAATCCTGGAATATTATTTTAGTAATGGTGGTACGATTCGAAAAGAATATTTTGATGTGAATAAAGCGTTACGTTTTATCGAAGAAGAAACCCTCTGGGATGAAGAAAAGCAAAAGAAGTTAAGCACTTCAGCTATTTCAGAGTTTGTTAGAGGATTCTCAAAACCTGTCCAGGTCTTGCCTGCTATTAAGTTAAAGTCTATGAGGGACAGACTAAGAGACCGGCTAAAGACCTAGTGTCTTGACTTATATGTCGTTATCAATTAACATTATGCTAAAAGGCATACTGTTGAAATGGATATGAATAAAACTATTGGTAGAGACGCTGAAAAAGAGATAATCCTCAATGCTATTGAACGTGGAAATAATCTTTGTATTAGTGGCCCAATTTATAGGGGTAAGACTCATCTCGTAAACCAAATTGCTGAAGAGCTGACTCAAAGAAAGTATATCCCCATCTACTTTAATTGTATGACTGGGTTTAATGAGAAAAGTTTTCTAGAAGCATTTAGTAAAAGTATCCTCAAAAACATGTCTTTTAAGCTTAAAAATATATTTGAAGACAGTCAAAAATATCTGCCCAATATTCGTCCTAAAATTAATATGAATCCTATACACGGGGTTGATATTCGTATTGATTATAATGTCACAAATAAGGATATTTCCCAGTATCTATCTGAGATGATCAATGTGCCCAATAAAATTTATGAAGATACAAAAGAAAAAATTGTAATTATTTTTGATGAGTATCAGTCTGTGCAAGAGTTAGCGGGAGTTAATATTACAGATATTATTGCTCGGAGTATAAAAGTGGGAGTAAGTTATATATTTGTAAGTTCAAAAGCCAAAGAATTGGATAAGATTATTCCTAAGAAAAATTATGATAAGATGTTAATTGCAGACAATTTGCAACTGGCCAAAATTCCACTAAATGTTTTATATTTTTATGTGGATAATGCTTTTAAAGATGCGGGAATTAAGGTGACAAATAACATAATCGATAAGTTGATTAGTATTACGGATAGTGAAATTGCTTTTTTTAATATTATTTTGCAAAAACTTATTTATAAAGGCAAGATATTCAAACGAGTAAGTTTAATGGATATTTCTAGTGCCATTAAGGACATTGTTAATGGCTATGATGATATATTTTTTAATTTTTTTGATTCACTCTCCACTCACCAAAAGAACTTTATAATCGCTATAGCTAGAGAGGGTGGAAAACAAATATTTAAGGGCGAATTTATATATCACAATGGATTGGTTTCAGTGCCATCGGTGCAAACGTCTATTAACGCTTTAATTAAGAAGAATTTTGTTCATAAAGAAAATTCAGAATATATAATAACGAATTTCTTTTTTAAAGAATGGTTAAAAAGAAACTTTCTTTAATGTATGATATCGTCCTAGTAGATGTCGGTAACTCCAATATCAAAACGCTATATATTAAAGATGGTGTGGAGAAGACGGCCACTTTATCCAGCACTAATTTCATAAAAAGAAAATGCAAGCTGCCTAACGCGAAAAGAGTTATTGTTTCTTCTGTAGTTCCAGCCATTTCTGCTTTACTTAAAACAAGTAATAAAAATGTTGCACTCTTGGGAAACGCTGATATTCCTATCCAGAATGTAGATAAAAATATCGGCATAGATCGAATATTAGCTTTGTATGCAGCAGGTAAGTTGTATAAAAGGAAAAGCGTTGTTGTGGTCGATTTTGGTACCGCAATAACCATAAATTGTATGAAAGTTAATTCTTTTCTGGGCGGTATAATCTCTCCAGGATTCAATTTACTAGCAAGGTCTTTGAAGCAAGGGACAGCTCAATTGCCAGAAATCTCAAAGTGGGTTGCAGAAGGAAATGTTTTAAAGAGAGAAACAAACCAAGCGATTAGCTCGGGGATTTCCAATATATTGATATACGGAATTAACGAGACGATTAAGAGCATAAAAATTGAAATTAATCAGCCTGACATCCTGGTGGTAGCAACTGGGGGGTGGGCTTTGCAGTTAGCTGTAAGTATTCCTGAAATAAAAATAATTAAACCAGAGCTTCAATTGGAAGGTTTGCGGTTTCTAGCTAATTCCTAATAGCTCTTTAAGGAGTTTGTTTGCTAACCCAGGGTTTGCTTTTCCCCCAGTTTTTTTCATTACTTGACCTACCAAGAAGCCAATTGCTTGTACCTTGCCGTTTTTAATACTCTCAACAGATTCATGATTTTCTTGTAAGACTTGCTCGATAGCCTGTTTAATAGCTCCTTCGTCTGAAACTTGGGCTAACCCTTTTTCACTAACGATTTGTTGTGCATTTTTTCCAGTTTCAAATATTTCGAGTATTACGTCTTTAGCAATTTTGCCGCTAATTGAGCCTGCTGATAATAAAGAAATCATTCCTGCTAAAAGCTCTGGGGTTAGTTTGGTAGCATTGACACTTAGCTGTTTACTCTTAATATAGGCGGCAACATCGCTCATAAGCCAGTTAACGATATCTTTTGGTTTATTAATAAACTTTAAGGTGTTTTCAAAGAAATCAGCCAAAGATTTCTCGCTGGTAATATACAGGGCATCATACTCGTTGAGCGCATAGTCTGCCATATAGCGATTTCGTCGTGCCTCAGGTAATTCGGGAAGGCTTTTGCGTACTTCTTCTACCCATTCTGAGCTAATGACTATTGGGACTAGGTCTGGATCTGGAAAATATCGGTAATCATGAGCTTCTTCTTTGCTACGTAAAGATTTAGTGCTATTGGTGGCTTCGTTGTAATGTCGCGTTTCTTGAATAATTGTCCCACCCTCCTCGAGGATATCAATTTGGCGTTCAATTTCTAAGTTAATTGCTTTTTCAACAGATTTAAAGGAGTTTAAATTCTTTACTTCAGCTTTTGTTCCAAGTGAAGTTTCTCCTTTTTTGCGTATCGAGACGTTGGCATCGCAACGCATAGAGCCTTCTTCCATATTTCCATCACATATTTCAAGATATTGTAAAATTTGTTTAACTTTTTCCATGTAGGCCACGGCTTCTTTGGCATTGCGTATGTCCGGTTCGCTTACTATTTCCAGTAAAGGAACGCTTGAGCGATTTAAGTCTACAAAACTATGTGTCGCACCTTTGATATTATCGCTACCCTGATGAACCAATTTCCCTGCGTCTTCCTCCATGTGAATTCTGGTAATCCCAATCTTGCTTTCTTTGCCTTCGACGACAACGTCCATGTGCCCTTTTAGACAAATGGGTTTATCAAACTGGGATATTTGATAGCCTTTGGGAAGGTCAGGATAAAAATAATTTTTTCTGGCAAATTCGTTGTGCCCTGAAATACTACAATTTGTGGCAAGACCAAGCTTAATAGCGTATTCAACTACATTCTTATTTAATACGGGCAAAACGCCTGGCATCCCCGTACAAACAGGGCAAATATGTGTATTGGCTGTTGCACCAAATTCTGCTGAACAGTTGCAGAAGGTTTTGGTGTTGGTGGTTAGTTGAGCGTGTATTTCTAACCCAATTACTGCTTCCCAAGATGTCATTTTTTATCTCCTTAATACGTAACTATAAAAGTTCTCTTTTATAATGAAACCCTCCTGTTACGTATTTATAAATGCATTTTTATTTACATTAAAATTTATTACTTTTTCGAAAATATTGGCAATGTTTAGCAATTTGCTTTCGGTTAATACATTACTCACTAGCTGGATTCCAAGAGGAAGCCCATTGTATATGCTGGATGGAATTGATATTCCAGGTAAGCCAGCCATATTTACTGGTATGGTCATGATATCAGAAAGATACATTTCTAAGGGGTTGCTGGATTTTTCACCAATTTTAAAAGCAGGAGTAGGTGTTGTGGGTGAAAAGATAACATCATAGGTTGAAAAAGCTTTATTAAAGTCTTCTTTTATTAAGGTTCGTACTTGCTGAGCCTTTTTATAGTAGGCGTCATAATAGCCACTACTAAGCACATAAGAACCAATTAATATTCTTCGCTTTACCTCGGCCCCAAAGCCTTCGCTTCGAGACTTAGTCATCATTTCAATCAGTGACTTGGCTTCTTTATTCCTATGGCCAAAACGAACCCCGTCGTATCTCGATAAGTTGGAGCTGGCCTCAGCTGGAGCAATAATATAGTAGGTAGCCAAAGCATAGTCCAGAGAAGGTAATTTTATGGTTTCAAAAATGACCCCTTCGCCAGATAATTTTTTTATTACCTTTTCGTACTCTTCTTTAATATCTCCTGAAAGGGTGTTGTATAGTTCTTCAGGAATTCCAACTTTTAATCCGTTTATGGGGTTCTGAAGATTTGCGGTAAAATCTTCAGCGGCAATGTTTTGGGAGGTGCTGTCTTTTTTATCGTGCCCGCAAATTACATTTAAAAGGTGAGCACTGTCCTCAACGGTTTGAGAAAAGGGACCTATTTGGTCTAGGGAAGAGGCAAAAGCGATTAGTCCGTAGCGAGAGACACGGCCATAGGTGGGTTTTAGTCCCACTACACCACAAAAACTTGCTGGCTGGCGAATGGAGCCACCAGTATCGGAACCAAGCGAAAGTGGGGCTTGTAGACTAGAAACGGCAACAGCTGAACCACCCGAAGAACCACCCGGAACACAGTTGGTATTCCAAGGGTTTCTTGTTATTCCGAAAGCCGATGTTTCTGTGGACGAGCCCATAGCAAACTCATCCATGTTGGTTTTTCCAATTATGGGCATGTTTAAGGCCTTGATTTTCTCGATAACGGTTGCATTGTAAGGTGGCTTGAATCCTTCCAAAATTCTAGAGGAGCAAGTGCAGGGTAGGTCTTGAATACAGATGTTATCTTTTATAGCGATGGGAACGCCTTCAAGACCTTCTAATGTTTGGCCAGCGGCAACTTTCGCATCAACCTTAGCTGCGGTAGCAAGGGCTTCCTTTTCGGTAATAATTAGAAAAGAGTTTAACTCGGCATTGGTTTTATGGGTTTGTGCTAGAAAAGCTTTAGTGATTTCAGTAGAGGATAGTTCTTTGTTTTTTATTTTTTTTGAAAGATTTAAGGCTGATAAATTTAATATAGACATAATTTAATCTGCCAGAATTTGTGGTACAACAAAGCTGTGCGCCTCTGCTTCTGGAGCGTTACTAAGAATTTTATCAATATTCTCGTATGGAATAACGAAATCTTCTCTAAAAACATTCTGAATGGGGATGGCATGAGAAGAAGGGGCAACGTGGGAGGTTTCGATGTTTTTCAAGAGGTTAGCATAGTTGAAAATGTCGTCCATAGATTGAGTGTACTTTGCCAATTCATCTTCAGTAAATTCTAGTCGGGAGAGAATCGCTAAGTTCCGTATCGTTTCTTTGGTAATCATAATGAAATTTATTTTAACATAATGAGCCTAAGTTGCAATCAAAAATAGAGAAGAATCTAACCGTTTAGCTTAATAAAATATTCAATAGAGCGATTATATGTTTTCTCAGCGTCACTACTAAAGTAACAGGCCGGGAGCTGTGCGCTTTTGCGATGGTAAGCTACGCAATCGCAGCAGTTACCTTTGCGACTACAGCCAGGATAACTGCACGGGCACTTTTCTAGGCTATGAGCACACCCCATTACTTATTGAAGTCCACCTGAGGGGCTTCTTTGGCTTTTTCAATAGTTTTAAAGAGTTCTTTAAGCGTAAATCCCATCTTGCTTGCTAGCATAGATGTTGGGAAAGTACGAACTTTGATGTTATATGCTTTAACAATCTCGTTATATCTCATGCGTTCAACGGCCATTCTGTTTTCAGCACCAGCCAATTCGTCCATGAGGCGAGTAAAATTCTCGTTGGCCTTGAGCTGAGGGTATTGTTCCACCACTACGAGCAGTCTACTTATGGCGCTTTCTAAGCCATTGGAGGCAGATACTTTGTCGTTAATTGTTTTGGCCCCTGCAAGTTTTGCACGAGACTCTGCAATGCCTAAAAATACTTCTTTTTCGTGTTTTGCGTAGCCCTTTGTGGTGTTTACTAAATTGGGAATAAGGTCATAGCGGCGTTGCATTTGGTTTTCAACTTGTGACCATTGAGTTTTTACATTTTCATCTAAGACAACCAGTGAATTATAGAGATTAAAGTACATCATCACGCCCACGATGATGAGTGCAACAATAGCTCCAAGGACAATTAATAAAGTATTTTTCATAAGTATCTCCTTTTTAAACTGTAATTCGAAATTCTAGCAGACTATTATACAACGTATTGCTGCGAATAGTATATTCTTGTTTAAATATAGGCTAATAATGGATAGCTTTAGATTAGCCTACCAGCTTCCACTGGCGCCACCGCCACCCGAGAAGCCGCCACCAAAGCCACTACCTCCACCGAATCCTCCCATGCCGCCGCCCCAATTATCGTAATGGTTCGAACGTCCAGAGCTAAGGAGCATGCTTAGTATGACCCAAGGCAACCATCCTCCACCGAGGTTTTTGGAGTTTTTTCCTAAGAGAGTAAGGGCAATTATTACGATAATAATAAAAACAATAAGATCTGCGGCTTTTACTTGGGTAGTCTGTGTTTGTTGGGTGGTGGGTAA
The DNA here is from genome assembly GCA_903902445.1 of uncultured Candidatus Marinamargulisbacteria bacterium. Classification (GTDB taxonomy): domain Bacteria; phylum Margulisbacteria; class Riflemargulisbacteria; order GWF2-35-9; family GWF2-35-9; genus CAIUUT01. The sequence goes on along the minus strand of CAIUUT010000027.1, from coordinate 1,171 downwards.
CGATTGTGTCTGCGTAAGTTCAATACCTTCTGCCTTAGCTTGGTACAGCAGTAAGGCTTGAGCCCCGTAAAGAATGCCTTGGGGGAAATTTCCAGACTTAAAGAAAGGAATAATATACTTGTCACGAATGCTTCCCACCAAACCGTCAGGGAGGTATTGCTCAAGTCCGTAGCCGACCTCAATGCGTAGCTTACGCTCATTGGGGGCTATGAGGAATAGGATTCCATCGTTTTCTGCTTTACGACCAATCCCCATTTGCTTAAAGCGTGTGACGGCCAGTTCTTCTATGGTCGTGTTGTTTAAATTCTTAACTGTAACTATGGCCATTTGGTGCTTGGTTTGGGTTTGCCAGTTTGTGATTATCTGGGAAAGTGTTTCCTGTACATCAGAAGGGATAATGTTGGCTTCGTCAAAGACGTAATTAGCACACCAAGAAAGGGTGCAAAGGCCAATAATAATGATTAGCTTTTTGAACATCGTTAAACGAGTAGGCTGTCGATGTCTTGGACAAGAATGGTTAGTTGCTCATGATAATTATGGAAAAGTTTCTGCCAAAAATTCCTTCGTTTGTTAGCCATTCTTCCTTTTTCAAGCTCGAGAAGTAAAGTGTTAAAGGCTTCTGGATTAATTTTTGAAACCTTAGAGAGTTTGGATATTAAATCAGCAGCCTTCAAGTCTTTGGTCTCTTCTTTTTTGAGCTTTAATATATATTTAATGGTAATTAATTGATTATTAAAGGATTCGCTTAATAAAGCATATAAATGGTTTTGTCTGTGGGGATAATCTTTTCTAAGGAGAATAATGTTGCGTCGGATGTTGGATTCTACTTGCAAGCGCAAATTTGCATCAGAAATTTGAATGAGTTTGTCGAGATTCTCGCCAAAAAGGGTTTCTGCGGTTTCTAGTATTTCGAAGAATTCTATGGGGAAAATGTCGCAAGAATTGGATATTTCCTCTGCGGTAAACAGTAAAACAGCATGTGTTTGGAAATAGCGTCTAAGCAAAGAGTCTTTTTTTATGGTAGCTTCTACCAAGGTGTAGTTGAAATTGTTATTAAAGACCAGCAGCAGGTTCATGTCTTTTTGCGTGCGACCAAGAAGGGCACTGTTGTGAGCCACAATAGAGACAAGAGAGTCTGCGAAAAGTATTTTTAATTTTTCAACAAGTGGGT
>CAIUUT010000026.1 GCA_903902445.1 uncultured Candidatus Marinamargulisbacteria bacterium | reverse complement strand
GTCTTTTTCCTTGTTACTCAATGTCACTCCTCCTGTCATCTGTATTACTCCTTTTTACTTTTTTAAAAGAAGTCTATTTTATACCATAGAGTGACATTTCTACTTTGCTCAGGGGTGACATTATCACTTTGGGCTAACATGCTCACTATTAATATTGACATAGTTTAAGAAAAAAAAGATAATAACTAAACTAACTTTTAAGGAGCTATTTTCATGAAATTATTTGATATTTTTTTCCGCAAAATGTCCCATGACATGGGTATCGATTTAGGAACTGCTAATACACTTGTATATATTAAAGGACAAGGGATTGTTTTACGTGAGCCATCTGTAGTAGCCATCGATTCTAAAACCAATGCTACTTTAGCCGTGGGTAACGAAGCCAAGCAAATGGTGGGTAGAACTTCCGGAAGCATTATCGCAGTACGCCCCCTAGAAGATGGCGTTATTTCCAACTTTGAAGTTACTGAAACCATGATTCGTTTTTTTATTGAAAAAGTGCACAATCGTAAGCGTTTTCTTAACCCAAGAGTGATTGTAGGCGTGCCTTCTGGTATTACAGGCGTAGAAAAACGTGCGGTACTGGATGCTATTCTACATGCTGGTGCAAGTGAAGCCTACTTAATTGAAGAACCTATGGCGGCTGCAATTGGTGCAGGGATGCCCGTTTCCGAGCCTACTGGAAGTATGATTGTCGACATTGGTGGCGGGACTACAGACGTAGCAGTTATTTCCCTTGGTGGTATTGTTGTTTCGAAATCAGTACGTGTAGCAGGTGACGAAATGGATCAAGCCATTATTGATCATTGCCGTGAGAACTATCGTATTCTGATTGGTGAGCGTACGGCTGAAGACGTAAAACTGAAAATCGGAAGTGCCGCACTTATGGATGGCATGGATGAAGAGAGTATTGAAATTGTTGGTAGAGACTTAGTAACAGGTCTACCCAAGAACTTTACCTTAACTTCTGGTGAAGTACGCGAAGCTCTTAGCGAAACCGTAAATACGATCCTAAATGCTATTCGTGGCGTTTTAGAGCAGACACCTCCTGAATTATCTTCTGATATTATGGAAAAAGGCGTTACCCTAGCAGGTGGTGGAGCCTTACTACGCGGTCTGGATAAGTTTATTGAAAGAGAAATATACATTAAAGTCAACATCGCCGATGATCCTTTATCTTGTGTGGCTTATGGAACAGGTAAAGCCCTCGAAGAGATGGATATTTTGAAGAAAGTTCTTTTCTCCGAGTAGATTATTCTTTAGGAAAGAAATGAAAACTTACTTTGGCTTTTGTCAGAAAAACTCAAGTAAAATTTAATTTACTTTTCTTGTCTTAATACAAGAAAAGGTAACAAAAGAAAATCAAGACTTTTCAAAACGCAGCCAAACGCAGAGTATTAAAATGATTTTTTTACTTTGCGCTTTACTTACTCGGGTCGTCAAGCGACCACTATATCCCTCTTGTAAAAAATGCATTTTAACTCTGCAGTTAGGCTTTGATCGGTTGAAAAGTCGAGGTTGGGTTTTCATTTCATAGTGTAGATTTAGCCAACTTTAGGCTTTTGCGGTGCACTCACCCGACACGCTTAAGCGTGTCACTCTCTCCCAAAATTGGGCGAGGGTTGCTTTGTAGTTGCTTCCTCATTGGAGCGCTAACAGAGCGAGTAGAATCAATTCAAGGAATGGGAGCACGGGAGACTAGCCGGGATGGGGTTGTTAAGGGGAAAACTGGCGAAAGGTTTCCCCTTAAATTAAAATTAAATTCTCTTTCCCAAAGAGAACCACTAATACAATGTCAGAGAAAAGTTATGATTAGCACCCAACTCGCTGTTTACGTAGGCGTACTGCACAATAAAAGAATCGTTAATTTTATAACTCATACCTGCGGTAACCGAGTCTTTGTTAAAGCCAGCATGTAACGTGAGGTCTGAGGTTAAATCGTAACTGAGTGCATACTTTCCATAGAGGAAGGTCACGCCCTCATTCATATAGGAATCGGCTTGTAGGTAGACGGTAATATCGCTTAGAAACTTGTAAGAAG
>CAIUUT010000025.1 GCA_903902445.1 uncultured Candidatus Marinamargulisbacteria bacterium | reverse complement strand
GGGTTTTCCGCAGGTTAGCGAAGCACAAGCTATGAGGCATTATACTTATTTGTCGACGTTAAACCATGGTGTGGACTCTGGGTTTTATCCATTGGGTTCTTGTACTATGAAGTATAATTATAAACTATTAGAAAAAGTAGCCAATATGCCTGAATTCAACAATGTGCATCCTTGGCAAGAGCAGGTGGATGTCCAGGGTACGCTGGAAGTGATGCATGAACTTAATGTAATGCTCAGTGAAATACTGGGCTATAGTTCTTTTACGTTGCAGCCAGTGGCTGGGTCACATGGTGAACATACAGGCTTATTGATTATTAGGGCGTATTTAGAAAGTATTGGCGAAGTGGACAGAAAGGTAGTTTTAGTTCCAGACACGGCTCATGGAACAAATCCTGCTAGTGCGGCTATAGCTGGTTTCTCGGTGCGTAAGGTGGCGTCGCAGGCTGATGGAAATCTTGACCTTGACGCCTTGAAAAAAGAAGTCGCCAACCATAAGGTGGCCGCTTTGATGCTAACCAACCCTTCTACTTTAGGTCTTTTTGAGTCGCAAATATTAGAAATAGCTGACATCGTGCATAAAGCTGGCGGTTTGTTATATTATGATGGAGCCAATGCCAATGCGTTATTGGGAGTTATTCGTCCAGGAGATATGGGGTTTGATGTTTGCCATCTTAATTTGCATAAAACTTTTGGGACACCCCATGGTGGTGGCGGTCCAGGTTCTGGTCCCGTAGGGGTGAAGGATTTTCTTGTTCCTTTTCTGCCTAACCCATCAGTAGCGAAGGTTGGCGGGGAATATGCACTGAAATATTCTCCTTCCAGTATTGGCAAAGTCCATGGTTTTTATGGTAATGTAAGTGTGCTCTTAAAGGCTTATGTCTATATTTTATTACATGGTAGTGATGGTTTGAAAGCGGTCAGTCGCAGAGCCATTATTAATGCCAATTATTTGCAGGACAATATCCGTAAGTTCATTAAGTTAGCCTATGATCGGACTTGTATGCATGAGTTTGTGATTTCAGCCCAAAAACTGAAAAAAGATTACGGCATTTCAGCCTTGGACATTGCAAAGCGTTTAATCGATTATGGGGTACATCCTCCGACAATCTATTTTCCTCAAATTGTCCATGAATGTTTAATGATAGAGCCGACAGAATCGGAAACAAAAGAATCCTTAGATGACTTTATTGAGGTTATGTCGAAAATCGTAGAAGAAGCTAAGACTAATCCCGAGATAATAAAGAAATCTCCCCAAACGAGAGTGGTAGGGAGACTGGATGAGGCTAGAGCTGTTAAAGAATCAAAACTCACTGCCTTTGATATACGCACCTAATGCAACGAATCATTAACGACTTCCTCATCATCGAAAATGAATCTGATGATATTGCTGTGTCCGCGACTTTTAATATGGAAAAGGACACAGAGCTATTTAGTAACTTAGAAGTTGAGCCGAGTAATGCCTGTTTACGATTCTATACTTGGCCAAAGACTTGCGTCACCTATGGCTTCAATCAAGACCTTTCTGAAGTTAAAGCCATCTCTTTTGGTTTAGGTGTGCCTGAGACAGTAGATTTTGTCAGAAGGCCAACAGGAGGTGGGTTAGTAATCCACAGCCCAGAGGACTTAACATATAGTTTAGTTGTTCCCTTGCGTTTTTTTCCTGCTGATTATAGCTTGTTAAGTATATATTACAAAATTTCCGAGCAGATAAATCGATCCTTAAACTCTATAGGTATATACTCAGAGTTGCGCAGAAACAGCAAACAGGAATTTAGCGATAAACGGATCAATCCTGTCTGTGCCGATTTCCCTGCTAAATACGAGATAATGTTGGGGGACCAAAAAATTGTAGGTAGTGCCCAGAAAAAAGGGAAGAAGGTCCTTTTACAGCAAACCCAGATTTTTCTCAATGATTATTCACGTGAGGACTTGAAAAACGCAATCATAAAGAATATTACCGACTCAATTTAGCTTGTTCTCAATTATATAAGTAAAGATTGATAAGTAATGAAGGATGAGTATATGGTGCGGACGAGGTTGCCTCAATAGTCTTAGGGTAATAGGGTTAGCCCCTGTAGTCGTTCCAGTAAAGTTGATTGTAAGATAAGGGCATCTTTTCCTGGCTCAAGAGTCGAAATAATCGTTTTTCCAATAAGATATCTGCCCTCTTTTTTGTTCTCATCCAAAGTTCTAAGCCCCCAAATATTATGAAGGATTAGTGCTTTATTGTCGGGTGTTTTCCCAATATAGAGCATAATATGTCCCTTAAACCAGAGCAGGCTCATGAAGGGTTTACCTTTTTCCAAAATTATTTTTTCTTTGTCGGTTGGTGTTAGTCCGGCCAAGGAAATGTATTGTCCCGATGTCTTAGCTTGGTCGTTGCCGTTTCGAGGCAACCAAAGACCAATAGATGCAAACATATCTTTTAAGGAAGAGGCGCAGTCGCGGTTGTCAAACAAATCGCCCCAGCCATACTTTTGTCCAAGAAGATTGTTAGCCAGTTTAGCCATATTATGTAGGCTAGCTGGGTGGGGGAAATTACTGACTTCATCTATAAATACTTTTCCCTGAGCTATTGTTGCTATGTGATTGGTGTCGGGAATAACGATGTTTATGGCATAGGGCTCTTTTTCGTTCTTAGGGAAAAAGAGGTCGACAAGGTCAGAGATAATAAATAGCCGATTATTGGCAAGAGGAATGAGGCTGCCAATATTTGCTGTATAGCGATAAAATCCTGCATTGTCCAAAATTGTAAGGTCGTCCCTGAGCGGGGTTATAAAACTACTTTTTTCCCAATTTTCAATAAAACCGTTATCCACAAAAGCAACATCACTAATGGGTATCCATCCCAGGGCGTAAGATGTTTCAGCTAAAACCCAGGCCCCATCTCTTGAAATGTGCGATAAGTAGAGGGGCGTGTTTACGGCTATCCCAGAGTTTTGTAGGTTGTCAAAAGGATATCCTTCACCAGGTAGCGAAAAATCTCCATAGACTGGCTTGGAGGTAGGTAATAGTCTAAGACTTGTATAGCGCAAAGCAATTGCTTTCTTGTTTAGGTTGGGATAGGTGCTAAGGTTGGCATTTTTTTCTAGCTTTTTAACCCAACTTACCTCATTTTTTAGCTTATTCTCTCCATATCCTGGACTTGCTTTATAGGAAGAGAATATGGCTTGAATCTGCGGTGTGGAATTATCAGCTTTGAGTTGGTGCCACGGCCGGAATGTAATTCTTTTCAGCCTATCTACTTGTTTGCGCTGTTGTTCGGCAGTGAGTAAATAATTTGTGGTGGTCGTATCTATAACGACCAAACAATCTTGGCTAACACTTTGAATGTCCCAAAAATTACCAGTTATCGTATTGTTGAGAGTAAGTGAGGTAGAAAAGGCTAAAATTAGATAAAGCCAGATTATTACTATTTTCATTTTATTTTAAAATCACAAATTAGCGGTAAGTGGTCAGAGTATTCAACGTTAGGTACTTGGAAGTTTATTATTTCAATACTTTGGCTGTGAAGAATATAGTCAATTTGCTTGCTTGGCGAATTGCTGGGGAACGTGGGGAGCATCTTAGAGTTGGCGCTGCTTAGATTGGTGGCTGCTAAAAATAATTCTAATTCTCTGTTTCCCCATAAAACGTTAAAATCACCAGCGATTATTACTGGCTTGTTGGTCGATTTAATCAGTTGAGCAAGATCGTTCAGTTGGTAGTGTCTGTGCCTGTATTTAAGGGAGAGATGAACCAAGAATAGTACGCAATTCTCAAGCTCAAGTTCAATCACGAGACGCTTAACGCCATGGTCGAAGTAGTGAAGTTTAGTGGCTCGGATTTCCTTGCTGGTCAGGAACGCGTTGCCTTGATGTTTAAAGAGAGGTGCTTTTTTGATAAAGGATTTATGATGATATTTGGATTGATAAATATGGAAATGTCCAAGCTTATGGCCAATAGTTTGCGCTTGATTTAGTCTGCTTGTGCGGTGTGAGCCGCAATCAACTTCAAGAAGTCCCACAATATCTGGATTATAACTTTTGATAAATTTGCTAATCTGCAACATTCTTTTATAGGTTTTCTTAAGATAACCAATATAGGGAAAAGGGAAATGAAATTTCCAGCCAGTACCTGTACAGTAACGAATATTGTAGACGATTAAGCGAAGTTGCTCTTTATTCATGAAGCTAATTATAGTTCTTAGCCGCTCAAATAGTAAGGGTTGTTTTTTGAAAATTTCATAATCAATCATTCATGATTCATTCATTTATTCATTCAATAGATTTATATAATTACGAAAAGAAGAAAAAATATTTGGTACTTACTCGGAGGATAAGATAGAATAGATAAGGTATTTTTAATATAAAATATGAGATTTAAAATTATTAAAATCATGAGGAGTAATTATGAATAGTGATCAAATAAAAACTGGACCAGATAAAGCTGCTCAGCGCTCCCTAATTAAGGCCATGGGGTATAGCAATGAAGAGATAAAACGACCAATTATTGGTATCGCGGCTTCCTACAACGAGCTTATTCCTGGACATATATATTTGGACAAAATTGCTGATGCCGTGAAGGCAGGCATATATATGGCTGGTGGTACTCCAATGCTTTTTAATACTATTGGGGTTTGTGATGGAATAGCTATGGGCCATGAAGGCATGAAATATTCCCTAATAACTAGAGAAATAGTAGCAGACTCAGTAGAGGCTGTGTGCAAGGCTTACCAGTTTGATGGACTAGTAATCATTCCAAATTGCGATAAAATTATCCCCGGAATGCTTATGGCAGCAGCTAGGGTAAATATTCCTACAGTTATGATAAGTGGTGGCCCCATGTTGTCGGGGGGAACTAAAAAAAGGAAGATCGATTTGTCCCATGTTTTCGAGGCAGTAGGTGCGTTCAATGCTGGTAAAATTACAGAAGATGAACTTTGCTGGGTAGAGAATAAAGCCTGTCCTGGTGCTGGTTCATGCTCTGGAATGTTTACCGCTAATTCCATGAATTGTTTAGCCGAGTCACTAGGTATCGCGCTACCAGGAAATGGCACTATACCGGCAGTTAAAGGCGAAAGAATGATTCTCGCCAAGCATGCAGGTATGGCTATTATGAATTTAGTAGCCAAAGATATTAAAGCTCGCGATATGATGGCTAAGTCAAGTTTTAGAAATGCCTTAGCCGTGGATATGGCGCTTGGTTGTTCAACCAATACTGCCTTACATATTCCTGCGATAGCGCATGAGGCTGGAATTGAACTAAGTTTGGCGTTGATAAATGAAGTAAGCGATGAGACTCCTCATCTAGTATCTCTTCGTCCAGCTGGTTTGCATCATATGGAAGATTTTGATGATGCAGGTGGCGTACAAGTTGTAATTGCTGAGTTGGCCAAAAAAGGCTTATTTAATACGGATTTAATTACTGCGACTGGTAATACTTTTAAGCAAAACATTGCTAACGTTGAAAACTTAGATACAGAAGTTATTAGACCAATAGAAACTCCTCATCATCCGATTGGTGGATTAGCTGCCTTGTTTGGTAATATTGCACCTGAAGGTTCAGTGGTAAAACAGTCAGCAGTTGCTGAAAAGATGTTGGTTCATTCTGGCCCAGCTAAAGTTTTTAACAGTGAAGATGACGCTGTAGCTGCAATGAAAGCTGGAAAGATTGTAAAAGGTGATGTAGTGGTTATCCGTTACGAAGGACCAAAAGGTGGTCCAGGTATGCGCGAAATGTTGGTTCCAACCGCAACAATCGTGGGCATGGGACTAGGCAGTGATGTAGCCCTAATCACTGATGGTCGTTTTTCTGGAGCGACCTCTGGTGCGGCTATTGGCCATGTTTCCAAGGAAGCAGCCGAAGGTGGACCTATTGCTGCTTTAAGAGATGGCGACATCATTGAGATTAATATTCCTAAGAAGTCACTAAATGTAAGATTGTCTGATGAGGAAATCGCCAAAAGGCTGAAAGAGGTTAAAATGCCTGATAAAAAATATACGGGTGCTTTAGGGCGCTATCAGAAGTTAGTAACGTCAGCAAGTACGGGTGCCGTTTTAGAGTAAGGAGTGTTAGCCGGTAACTATTGACCATAATTTAAGAATGTTTAGATTTGAAGAAAATGGGGAATGTTAGATATGCCTGCTTGATATTTAAGTAAAACTATTATTATTCAAATGTTGAGCAGTATTGTGGTTCAAAATTAACTATTATATAATTTATAATACAGACTGAATGGGGGTTAGCGATGCAGCAAATTAATAGATCGAAATTTCTCAAATTTATGGGTTTTTTTGCTTTAGCTGGTGGCTTATTTTCATCTAAGTCATTTAGTCAGTCTCTTCAGCATAATCTTCTTGGAACTGAAGACAGCAAAACTGCTCTTTGTCCAGAATGCCATGAAAGACACTCAACTGGCCATCTTTGGATCGGTCATCAAAAAGATACAAACTTATATAGAGAATCTTGCGCAAATCTAAAAACAGATGGTAATTTTACTGTTGCTGGTAAATTAAATGCTATTGCTACTTCTGCCTACTTTGCTGATTATGCTGAATATTTTGAGTGTGATGAGAATTTGGAAACTGGTAGTGCGGTTTCTATAACTGGCTATCGTAAAGTTGGAAAATATAATGGTAAAAACTTTGCTGGATTTGTTTCGGAAAATCCAGGTATGGTAATTGGTGATCACCTCATTAAGCAAGGGAAAAAGGTTGTGCCTGTTGCTTTCTGTGGATCTGTAAACATTAAAGTTCATGATGAAAATATTAAGTGTGGGGATGAGTTGACGATTACAGCGGACGGATCCTTAATTAAAGTTAGTTCAAATGCAGATAGAGTAATTGCAGTAGCGCAAGAGGATAATAATTTGGATAAAATGATAATGGCGTTGGTTAGATAGCATGTCAATACTTAAGGGATAGAAATGACTTTTACTTTTTCAACAACAGGAGCTTGTCAGGCTAACAATGCTGATGCTACGAATAACCCAGGTGGCATACTTAGTGCTGGAGATATCATAATGGCCACTCATGTGAATGAGTTGCGAAGGGCTATTGAGGATTGGTATTTGCAACAAGCTACAGGAACCAAAACTTGGGCAAATTCATCAGCAGATACTAGTTTGCTAAATGTACCAATTACTGCTGGTCATTTTAATGAGCTCCGAGTGGCTGTAAATAAAATAAGACGTAATATTTACGCATGTAACTGTAATGGAAATTGTAGTTGTCAGGGAAATTGTAGTTGTCAGGGAAATTGTGGCTGTACCTGTAATTCTGTATATGGATGCACGTGTGCAGGAACATGTAACTGTAATACACAATGTTCTTGTAATCTAAATACTACTTGGAATGCAGTAATGACAGCTTTTAGTTTTACAAATGCTTGTTCGGGGGTAGATAACTCTGGAGCGGGCACCAGAATTGCGGTAGCAACAAGCATTACCAACGGTACTATTGCTGAATTGAGAGATGCAGCCAATACTATTAACAATAATTCTACTATTGGCGGGAAGGCTGTCCTTGGTGGAAATCAGTCATTACCATAATAAGACAATTGTGAAAAAAGAATTTAAAGATTTATATGTAAATTTAGTTCTAACAACAAAATGTAATGCAAATTGTGACTTTTGTTATGAAAGACACAACGATGACGTTATGTCAAAAAAAACTATTAAAAAAGCTATAGATTTCTTCTATGAAACAAAACCAAACCAAATTAATTTTTGGTTATTTGGTGGTGAGCCAACAATTACTCCTGAGCAAACTGTTTATGCAATAGAAGTAATACTTGAAAATTATAAAAAAAGTGATATTAAAACATATGTTGGTTTATTTACAAATGGGTTAACTGTAAATAAAGAAATATTAGATAGTCTTCTTAGCGCGACTTTTGAAGGAATTAATACTAGGATACAGGTATCTTATGAAGGTTCATGTAATAATAAACGAGACAAAAATAATATGGTGCTTCGTGAAAATATTAAAGAAAATATAAAAAATTATGTGAAAGCTGGTATAGTAACTCAAGTTCGTTCCACGTTGTCTTCAGATAATTTCTTTGATGTTGAAGGTATGTTTAATACATTTGCTTGGATAATAGAAAGTGGTGTTAGTGATTATACAATTATGCCAGTAATAGAATCTGTTTGGGATGATGAATCAATAAAAAGATGGGATTCTTTATTTGGAAAAATAAAAGCATATATGAAAATAAATCGACCAACTACTTTTTCAAATTTTGATTTAAGGCATAAATTTGTTAAGAACACACCTGGATGTGGTGCAGGTAATAATTTCTTTTCTGTGGATTTAAATGGAGATGTATTTATATGTCATAAAGTTGGAAGTTATTCAACTATGTATCAAGACAAATATAAAATTGGTTCTATTTACACAGATATTAACATAATAGAAAAGAGACCAGCCTTATCAAAATGTGTAGAGTGTAAAATTAGCAATTGTTCACAATGTTTTATTACAAATTACTTTATGTTAAATGATGAAGAGAAAATACCAGAAACGGGTTACTGTGAAGTAAGAAATGTTATTTGGGGTCACTATTTAGATTATTGTAAATATCTTGTAGATAATAATTTGATGTTAAAGCTTAATGAAGACGAAGAAACAGTGATTTCTTCATTGTTGCTGATGGGAGCATTTGTTGATTTAACTTTTCCAGATATTTATGTGTCTTACAGCGATTATAGAATTTTAGTATATTCAATGAGTAATGATATTGTAACTAAAATTGCCAATAATTTAGAATTGGAAAAGTTTTTACCTTTATCATTAGCTTCAGGTGCTGAATTTGAAGATAATTTAGGTAAGATCTTTTTGTTTATAGAAGAATCATTGTTATATAAGTACAACGAAAAGTATAATGCTAAACTAGTTATCGGTAGTTATGTATATACTGAAAGAATTATTAGAATATTAGATTTATTGGAGATTCTTTATGGAAAATAATGAGATAGAAAAAATAATTAATAAAATATTTCAAAAACAAGGTTTACCTAAAATGGATATGTATTATATTCGTATTGATGATTTTATATCTGCACATTTTCTTTTCCCTGTGGAGTTTTTAGATAAGTTTATAAAACTAGCAAAAAAATATAGTAATGAAGACTTATCGGTAGTTGATTTTTCTCAACCTGAATTTATTGATCCTTCTACTATTTATATTATGGGTGTTCGATTAGAAAAAAATACCTATGAAATAATTGAAATGAAAGTAGAAATATTTCACTTTGAATATAATATGGTGTCTGGTGAGTCACGTATTAGAATTCTTGAAGATAGATTTAGTAAGATGTATCCTGGTTTATATGTCCCACCGATCATGCCATATGGAATAGAGTTGTGTGGAGATTATTTGTTTCATGATAATGATGAGTTAATTAAGAAGTATTTAATCGAAAAAGGTTTTAGATTAGACTATTTAAATGAACCGCTCCATGGAATATCCTATAATTTTTTAACTAATCGCTTAAAACTGTATTATTTGACAGATAATCAGTTGATTGGAATTGAAAAGAAAAATGAATTGCTTGAATTTTCTACATATCAAATATTAAAAAAAACAAGATAATTAATGTAATAAAAGTATAAATATTGCCATTAGAGTATTTAGTATATATAGTAATTACATAAGGATTTTGTAGTTATTAACTAAATTGATGTTATAAATTTTAAAAAGGAGTTTCATATGTTTGGTTTAGGCCTACCTGAAGTAATTGTTATATTATTTCTTGCGTTACTGTTGTTTGGATCAAAAAAATTACCGGATTTAGCTAGAAGTCTTGGAAAGAGTTTTAATGAATTCAAAAAAGGAATAAAAGAAACTGAAAATGAAATAGCAGAAGTAGTAAAAACTGATGTTGTGGAAAAAGATAAAGAGTAATTCCAATAAAGATCTTTCGGTTTTTGAGCATCTAGATGAATTCCGTCAAAGGATAATCTATATTGTTGTTTACTTGGTATTGTTTAGCATTATTGGTTTTTTCCTTTCAGACTTTTTATTGAAAGTCCTTACAAGTCCGCTAGGAAGTTATGGTAAGTTAATTTTTACGAAACCCGCTGAGGCTATGGTGGCTACTTTGAAAATTTCTGCCTATTTTGGCTTCTTAGCAACGATTCCAGTAATCTTGTTCAATACTTGGAGATTTATTTCTCCTGCTTTGCCAGAAAATCAGCGTAAGAAGATATTTTGGATCATACCAATTTCTTGTTTCCTTTTTCTCGGAGGTGTTGCGTTTAGTTATTATTTGGTGCTACCCTTTGGCCTTAAATTTTTATTGCAATATGGAACCCAAAGGATGGAAGCTTTAATAACAATAAGCGCTTATGTTTCCTTTGTCCTATTTTTTTTGCTTTCTTTTGGTGTAATTTTTCAATTTCCGCTGGTTATTATTATCTTGAAAATGTTTGGGTTGGTTGATGCTAAAATGTTATCTTCTGTAAGGAAATATGCCATTTTTATTATTTTTGTGTTAGCTGGGGTAATTACGCCAACAACCGATATTTTTACTCAATGTTTGATGGCTTTTCCCATGTTGGCTTTATATGAGTTAAGTATTCTCATAATTAGATTTATCTAAAATTATATATTATAGTTCCAAAGTTATTGACATCTCTTTACGTGAGTATTATCGTCATCTTATTAGTTGTTAATTAGAAAAAATGGGAAGGTGAAAATGATGAATATGTTTAAGAAAAAATCATTTCTTTTACTAGTAATACTTGTTGTTTTTCAGCTAAATCTATCTCTGAGTGCCGAGAATGTCATTGAGGTACATGTTGGACAATCCGATTATTTTATTACCTCTGATGTAGTGAATACTTCGCCAAAATTTAGTTTACCTTTTAAAAATAATAATATTTGGTTTTATGAAAATAAACCAGAAAGTGGAAATGCTCAACAAGTTATAAATACTGTAAATATAGTCGGTGAAAAAATATTTTATAATAATAACGCTCAAGTTGGTAATGATCAGATTTTGCAGTTTGTGAGTAAAGAAGAGGGGTTATATCTTATTGATCAAACTTCTAGTCAAAATGTGCTTTTTTTCCCAAATCCGTTAGAAGCAAATAATCCTTTAGTGAGTCAGTCAATGGTTGAGAAAATTACTCCTGAAATAATTTCAATCCCAATTGGGCAATTTTTTTCTTATAGGTGTGACATGAAAAGTGGTATGATATTTTGGATGTCTCCACTATATGGACTTCTAAAATATAAAGACTTGAATAATGATACTTTTTTTCTTACTAGAGCTGTTTTGAACTAAAATATTTTTTCAAGATTATATAATGATGCCTAGAGATATTGGATAAATTGGATTATTATACAAACCATTATGTGTTTAGTTTCTTTTTCAAAAATTGAATCTTATGGAGCTTTAGAAAAAGTTTGCCCATCTAGAACTCCGTCATGGTGCTACATAGAAATAGTCAATTACTGTTCTCATAGTTGTGTTTGGTGTTATGGAGATTACGGTAAGCAAAATCATAAAAAAAGCATCTCATTAGCTGACTTCGACTTGATTTTAAATAAACTTGATCTACTAAATATTAAGCAAATTACATTATCGGGTGGAGAACCTTTAGAACATCCAAACTTTGCTGATATTTTGGGGATTTGCAAGAATTATAATTTTAAGATAAATTTGGCTAGCAATGGTGCGAGAATAAATCAGGATATCGTTACGTTGCTTGCTGAAAATGGTGTAAATCAGGTTCAAATTAATTGGCAAGGTTCAAAACATCATAGCAATATACATAATGATAATCTTCAAAATGTAATTGCGGGCATCAAACTATTAAGGAAGGCTGATATCCAAGTAGTCACCAATACAACAATTGGTGTTTATAATATTATGGATTTGCAAGGTGTTTTTGAAGAGGCCGCTGCGTTAGATGTAGATAGGCTCAGAGTTTGGGAAATAGCTGGAGTGAATGGTTCCACTATTAAAGAAGAAGAAATAATTAATTGGTTTAACCTAGCAAAGCATGCAGCAAGTAAGCTTGGATATAAGTATATTTTATCCTATGATCCTCTTTATAAGGGCGATGTTTCTGTCTCTTGTCCACAGAGAAGCAATGTGTTGATATTTGTAGATGTTGAAGGGAACGTTAGAAATTGCTTGAGTTGTAGTAAAATCGATAAATATAAACTGCCAATTTTAAATTTGCTCAATACGAAGTTAATCCCAGATGAGATGTTAAATAGATATTTATTAAACAACAAGTACGTATTTAGTAACAATATTCAATGCTTAGCTAGAGGTAGATAATTAATAACTTTAGCCCCTCCCCATAATAACACATGGTACGTCAAGATTTAATGTGGTTATTTGGTGCTTCAGGTCGCTAACCTCAGCAAGCACTGGCGCCGTGTAGGGGTAGGGTGCGCATTTGCTATTAACGCTTGCATGTTTCTTTGAGTAGGGAATATAAAGTTACCTGCTTATGTTGACACTGGTTTGTTATTACGATATAAGTTACTTTTGAAAAGAGGTGTCGTTTTATGTTAAAAAGTAAAAAGATTTTATTGTTTGAGCCTGAATATGTTCTCCAGGATTTCGCGCATTGGTTACCACTGGGCAAAGCTGTTTTAGCTGGTTTCATGAGAAAGTATCAATACAGGTTAGAAATAATTGATAATGCTTTACTACATTTAAGCGATGAAGAATTAATAAAAAGAATTAAAGATTTCAACCCAGATATTATAGGTACTGGTGGAATATCCTTTCAAATGCCAGATACTAAAAGACTTGCAAAATTGGTGAAAAAACATTTTCCTGATATTTTTCTTTTGGGAGGGGGCACGCACTTAACTTATAAACCTGAAGATGGCCTAGATTTATTTGATTTACTTATCATGGGGGAAGGCGAAATAACCTTATTAGAGGTATGTAATAGATTCTTGGAAACTTCTTCAATAAAAGGAGAAACTTATAGTGATATCCCTGGTTTATGCTATAGAAGTAAGAATGGGAAAATATTTTATACACAAGAAAGAGAATTAATTCAAAATTTAGATGAAATCCCCTTTCCTGCTTATGATTTATTAGATCTATATGCTTATGGTGATCCTGGGAATAAAACCACAAATATTATTAGTAGTCGTGGGTGCCCGTTCCTATGTATTTTTTGTACAGCGCACATAGATTCTAAACAATATATTCGTTATCACTCAGTGGATTATATTTTAGCTTTAATGAAGCTACTGTCTGATACTTACGATATTAATAATTTTCACTTTATGGATAATATTTTCAATCTAGATAGCGAGAGAACAATTGAGTTTTGCAAGCGCATAATTGCTGAAAAGAGAAACTATATAATGGATTGTTTCAGTCATGTGAAGCAAGGAGACAAAGAGGTATATAGTATGATGAAAAAAGCTGGATTTACTCAGGTTTTTTATGGTATAGAGTCTGGTAACGATAATGTCTTATTAAATATTAAAAAGGGTGTTACCTCTAGTGAAGGAATTGCCACTATTAAAGCTGTAAAAGAAGGCGGATTATTGCCAATGTTACTTTTCATGCTAGGAAACGCAGGCGAGACAGAAGCAACTATTATGGATACCATAAACTTTGCTAAAAAATACAACCCACCATTTGAGGATGGCAAAAGAGTGGGTTTTAATATTTTTCACCTTGTTTTAGCTTATCCAGGTTCCCATTTTTTCATAGATGCAGATAAATATGGAGTTATTGAGTTCCCAAATAGAAAAAACGTGCCTTATCCAGTGGCTTCAAAAGAACCCTATTCTTTAGAAACTTTAAATGATATTGCTACTATATTTGGTGAGAAAGAGTTCCCAGATAATACGGATTCACCTTTATCTTTTCCTGCTTTTGTTCCTAATGGCTTGACCAGCAAGCGATTAGTTGAACTCCAAAACATGGCAATTAAAGAGGCCGGTGAATAATTTAAAAATCAGTGAGCTTAGCAAGTTAGTTTTATGCAGAAAAAGTTGCTAGAAGTAGGTTATTCTGGGCGTGTTGAGGATTTATTCGCTATATTAAAATATAGGGAAAATATTTATAGTGTTTATACTGGTGCCCCTATGGATATTTTGAGTGGTTCAGGACGTCCTCAATATTTATCTGCTCTTGAAGATATAGTTGTTCATTCTAAAATATGTCATGAGAATGGGGTTCGTTTCAATTTAGTTTTAAACAGTCCAATGCCAGTAAATGTTGTTGATCAGGCAAAAGAAATTGTTGGTAAGTTATCACCATATAAAAGTTATATAGATTTCGTAACGATTACAAATCCATATTTAATTGAGTGTTTTTCAAATGCTGGCTACCCAGTGATTGCTTCAACATTTTGTGATGTAAATTCAGTAGGAAGTCTTCGATGGTATGCTGAAAATAGAGTAAAAGGTGTTGTTCTTTCTAACGCAGTTAGTAGGAATTTGGAGTTATTAAAAGGAATACGGGAAGCATATCCAGATATGGATATGATCCTTCTAGCTGATGAATCTTGCGCCATACCTTGTGCCTTGCGACAGTCTCATGCTTTTGCCAGTGGGGTGGGAGATCAAGGTTTCCTAAAATATTTAAGTAAGCAGTGCCCGATAAATCCAGAAGTGCCTGGTAAATACATAAATGAGAAATTTTCT
Organism: uncultured Candidatus Marinamargulisbacteria bacterium; assembly: GCA_903902445.1. GTDB lineage: Bacteria > Margulisbacteria > Riflemargulisbacteria > GWF2-35-9 > GWF2-35-9 > CAIUUT01. The sequence continues at coordinate 10,609 of CAIUUT010000025.1, read as the reverse complement.
CCAGTCAATTTATTGAAGTCCAGTATTATTCCGCCTCAAAATATTGCTTATTATAGGGATTTAGGATTTAAATTAAAGCTAGTGACTAGAGCTTATGAGCTAAAGAATGCAATCAGCACCGTTGACGCCTACACGGGAAAAGATTGGCAAGGTAATTTTTTCCAATTATCACACAATGAAGATAAATGGTGTTTACATACTGAAGATATGCAAGAACTTTTTCAGAGGTGGTTAACCTGTAATTATGGATGTGTGAAATGCAGCATGTGTGATGAATTTATTTCCAAAAACATAGTAGCATTAAGTTCGCTATAAGTTGACATATAGGTTTGTTTGTAGTAAATATTTAACATAGAGTTTATTGGGTGTTTTCTTGAAAGAGCAAAGGAACATTAAATGGAAGAAAAATATAAAAAATTAGCAGCTAACCTAATACTGCTTTCTGCGGGTGTTGCCACTGTTTCGAATGCTGCGTTTGTTTATTCTAATGCAGGTGCCTGTCAGGCAGATACTTCTGTAGCGGGAAATACTTCTCCTTTGTCGTCAACAAATACTATAAGAACAGCCCATATGAATGAACTTAGAGATGCAATCGAGAAAATGTATACCAATTTTGGTACGGGTTCTCATGCTTGGACCAATACAGTGGGGGCTATGGGTTCTACTGTGTCAGTAAACACATCCTCGGTAGTGAGATCAGCCCATATTAATGAGCTAAGAGTAGCGATTAATAAAATGAGAACAAATATTCAGCGTTGTACTTGTGATGCGCAGTGTGATTGTGATGGACAGTGTACGTGTGAATGTAACGCCAATGGTTGCTGGATGGGCTGCAATGACCATGCGCGTAATTACAGTACTCACCAGACAAAGACTCCTCTTTTGGGCAATTATAGTTGGAGTAATGATACGGGGACAAACGATACGGGGACCGGATCAAGAGTATCTACTAATATGACCGTGTCCGCTAATACAATAAATGAAATACGCCTACTCGTTGACCAAATTAATACTAATCAGGGCACAAAACCTTCTGATTACTATTACGGGATAAATCAAGTAATCCCATAGTTTGGATAGGGTTAACTTTCAATGCCTTGATTATTAATTGCTTCAGCGGGGCATATTTTGCTTACTCTAGAGACCTGAATTTTCCTATTGAGGAATTGTTAGTTTCAGTAAAGAGTACTTAGAGTCGTCGTTAGTTATGAATTGGATTACCCCATATTGTTTAGACATCCAGATTTGAGTGTCATCGCTTGTTAGTCCTTTTTCACAATAAAATCGTCCTGCTGGTACTGTTATATACTCATAACCTATAACTTCAAGTTCATCAGTTTTTTTACCAATCGTAAGTGGTAGGTTTGATGAACCTTGCACTAGATTGTTGTCAAAACAATCGATGCCATGATCTGTCTTTTTGTAGTAGGTACTAATTGAACCGTAATTGTGGCGATAGTATCCATTGGAATCTAATGTTACTGAGTGTGTAACGACTGCTTGCTGGCTGTCATTTTTGTCATATATCCAAATGCTTCCATCAATGAGGAAATCAAAGGTATCAATAGTCGTTTCCGCTTGATTTGCTATACTAACGGGAGAAAGTACATTGTTATGAATATTAAATACTCCATATTCTAGAGAAAAAGAAACAGAATAAATAAAACAAAAAATAAATAATGCTTGAAATGGACGAATAGTTCTTAATATCATGTTGGCTCCTTTGGGTGTAGTGGTACTGTCTATCATTATCAAGAACATGAAATTGAATGTCAATATTTATTGACATTAATAGTTGTTTGTAGTAAAAAAATAGGTTATACCAACAAGGAGAATATATAATGAAATCATTGGTTTACATGATGACCAGTCGCTGTAATGCGCATTGTGAATTCTGCTTTGAGGAAAGAAAACATCTGCAAAATACCTCCATTACAAAAGAAGTTGTAGATAAGTCTCTTGCCTATTTTTTTAGAGTGTTTGCCGGCGAAGTAATCGCTATAGATTTTTTTGGCGGTGAGCCAACGCTAGAAGAAGATTTATGTATTTATATTATTGAGCAGGCTACGCAGTTGGCACCCAAACATAATATTAAGGTACGGTTTAGCCTAATTACTAACCTAATTAAATATCCCGAGAAATTGGTTAATTATGTTCTTTCTCACCCTGGAGTAAATTTGTATTCTCAGATCTCAAATGAGGGGTTTGATAATACTTCTAAAGATCGAGGAGACTTGGTTCTACGAGAAAAAATATATGATAACTTACGTCGTTTTACTGCAACAGGAATCCCTTGCACTGTTCGCGCGACGCTAAGTCCACATAATGTCACAACTGCCCAAAATATGCTTGCGACAGTGAAAAAAATGGTAGAGCTTGGACTACCAGGTTACTATATTTTTCCTGTAATGGACGATGCTTGGACCCAGAAACATTACGATGTTTTTAAAGAGGGAATGCGTCTGATCGGTGATTATTTTATAGAAGAGTTAGTCAAAGATAATAACTTTGTTTTTGATTGTAGTAATTTCTATCATGATGTTAATAGTGATTACCCGGTAACTTGTTCTGCTGGAAGTAGTTATGTCGTGATCGATTCAAACGGAGATGTGTACCCTTGTCAGCGTCTGTTGCCCTTAACAATAGAGAATGCAAAGCCTGTGGGAAATGTATGGGATGAGAATTGTTCTTTTGAGCCATTAGCCTTTGATGAGGTAAACAGACAGTGCAAAACTTGTAGAGTGAAAAACTGTAAAATTTGTCCGGTGGTGAGCTACAAAAAGGATGGAGTGGAGTTAACTATTCCAAAGACAAAGTATTGCGAAATACGCTACATAATGTGGGATGCTTATATTGAGTATACAAAAAAACTAGAATCATTAGGTATGTATAGAACCTATACCAAAGATAGCTCGGAGTACCAGGTGTTTCTCGATATAGAAGCCCTGATTTCAGCTATTAGTGGTTATTTTGGTTTAGTTATATATCATCAAGTATTTATGCAAATATATTTACCAAATTATAGCTTTAAGTGGAATGTAATTTATAAAGGAGACACTTTGATGAAAATGATGACGGATGCCACTGGTTGTGATTTTCCACTAGGTTTAAATGGCAACTTCGAGAATGATGCCAATGAAATATTTACGTCCATTGAGAAATTAATTTATACGATATTTTTAGTCCAAGCTCCAGATACCAAGAATGAAAATGAGTTTATTAGTACCGATTGGGGCACAAGTATTTTGCGTTCAGTGCAATTAATGAACATGTTATTTGTATTAAGAGAAAGTCAGGGTATAATTACAGCAAAACGGCCAGAAGTAACATGCTAGAAACAAATACAACAGTTTTAGAAAAAGAAGAGAAAAAACAAATAATTGTTGATTTGCAACAAGTTGCTGAAAATATAAGTGTTTATCTTGGTAAGCCAATTCCTGAACTGGTTGATAATAGTCTCTTGGCTGTTGTTGATAAGTTTGAAAATTCTGTAATTCTTATTGGGTTCCAATTGTTATCGAATCTTACTCAAGAAGCCCCGAATACAATAAAGAGCCTTATCGTTGAAGATTTTTATGTTTCAGCTCAGAATATTTATTGGGAAATAGAAAAAATAATTCTAGAAGTATATAACGTTACGTTTAAGAAGAAATACGAATTCCAGCAAACTCTTTATCATGAAAGTTTGCTTAAAACTTTATATTTATCATCTGCAATTATTGCTAAAATTTATGAACCCAAAAAAAAGAAAAGCATGAAACAAAAAGCACCAGACAAAATATATACTGGGTCTTTGTATAAAACTGAGTTACTGCCTGAACATAAAGAGGTCGCAGATAAAAGCAATATGTTATTCAGGGAATATGGTATTAAACACAAGTTTATATATATTACACTAGGGGATGACGTTGTCGCAACCTATAGCGTTGTGGATCATTCTTGCATTGAGCAATTTAAGAAATTTGTTACGGATCATAACTCAAAGGCTTTAGAGGTTTTTGATTTTTCTTCAGATGTTTTTATAAAAGATCCACCAGAAATTAAATTAACAGTTCGTTTAACGTGGAGTCTGCCTTATGAGAAGTTAGACGTACAGACGCAACTTTTTGCTCCTGGTGGAAAAACAGATCAAATTAGTGAGACTTTGCATAATTCATTTTGTTTAATGCCATATCCACAGGTTAGAGGTTATTATGATGTGGAAGAAAATGGAGAATATGTTTACCATTGCAAGAATCCTTCCTTGATGTTTTTCTTACAGATGTATCCGCATCTCATGAGCCAATATGATTTTTTTAAAACTCGTCATGCCGACACAGATCCAGGGCAGTGGACATGTAGCCTAAATTTTGAGACTATGCGTTTCAAAATGTACTATTACCCTAAAGATGAAGATGATTCTTCACTAGCAAAATATGGGTATGCAACAGTAAGTATGATGCTGGTTAATAATGAACCAGTATATAATTATCATACTGGCTATATTCTTTAAGTTATAATGGAATTAAAGAGGTCAAGAAACCACAAAGCACTCAGCTTTCTGAAACAGATTTTAATTAAGAATGGGATAGGTTCTCTCACTTTTTTGGGGCCAACAAAGCATGGAAATAAGTCAGCTGTTTTAGTAATTAAGGCTGAGGATTATCGGGAGTTTTTCGATTTTCTAGCAAATAGTGCATTTTTTCAAGGCAGAATAGATATAGACGGTTTATTGAACCATAGTGAAGACATTTCAATTTATTGTTTTATCACAAAACAACAATTTTCGAAGATTCGCGTGGTAAAGGTCATTTTTTCCTCCCAACATAAAGACGAAGTTATTATGGACCCAGCTATAGTTAAAGCAGTTCTTCCAGAAATTGGATTACCTATAATTTCTAACTTTAATTGTTTTACAACAGATTTTGAGTTTGGATATAACTTAGGAGCTTCTAAATTTATTTCTGAGATTACGGATGCTGAATGTATCGCAACTTGGGAGAAGATTAAATATCGCTATAGTGTTAGTGCTTTTAATCCGTGGGATTGGATTGCTCTGTATAATTTTTCTAGGAAAGAATATAGGTTCGTGTATCAATCTAGAAATTGGAACAAAAATGATAGTAATCCTACATTTATCATGTTTAAGCAGCAATCAACGATTGAAGAACTGAAAATGTATTAAGCTCGATGATTTGCATAGTGAAGTTGTTTTAATAATATGAGGAACACATAATGTCTAAAGGGAGAGTACTATTAATTGAACCGGAATATAGCTCTGAAGATGTTATTTTTTGGATCCCTATAGGTATCGCCATTATTGCGGCCTTTGTACGCGATAATAATTATGAAGTTATGATTGTAGATAATGCTATTAATAATTACTCAGATACTGAGTTAGTAAATATAATAGGAAAATTTAATCCAGACATAGTTGGTATAAGTGGCGTTACTCTGCGCTATCCTGGGATGAAAAGAGTTTCTAGGTTGGTCAGAGAGTTTTTTTCTAAAGTTTTATTAATAGGAGGTGGGGTTCACGTAACAGCTAGACCAGAGGAGGGTGTGGATTTATTTGATGTTATTATTATTGGTGAGGCTGAGTCTGCTTTTTTAGAGATAAGTAATAAATTTATGGCTTTCCTTGAGAAATCACGTGAGATATATAACGATATTCCAGGGTTATGTTATAGAAATGAAAGTGGAGAAATAGTCTATACTCGAGAACAATTGATTATTACAAATCTAGATGATTTGCCATTTCCTGCATATGACTTGCTTGATATCCACTCCTACTCAGAATTGGGAAGAAAATCGATAAACATCATTACCAGTAGAGGCTGTCCTTTTAATTGTTCTTTTTGTGCGTCACCTTTTTTATATAAACATAAGGTTAGGTATAATTCTGTTAGTTATGTTGTAAGACTAATGGATCATTTATTTGAGAAGTATCATATAAATAATTTCTTTATAAGTGATGATATCTTTCCCTTAAATGAGGCTAGAGTAATAGAGTTATGTAATCAGCTAATTGCTAAAAACAAGGGTTATTCGATGAATTGTTTAACTCATGCCAAGTTGGCAAATGCAGACATTTATAAACTAATGAAAAAAGCTGGATTTGTAACCATTTCCATTGGTATCGAGTCTGGGAATGATGAAATACTAAAAAAAATTAGTAAGGGAATTACGGTTAGGGAATCAATTGAGGCCATCAAAGCAATAAAAGAGGCAGGCATACTCGTACAAGCTTTGTATATGATTGGGAATATTGGGGAAACTGAGGAAACAATCATGGATACTATTAATTTTGCGAAGGAATATAATCCCCAGTTTGAAAATGGTCAAAGAGTTGGGTACAATGTTTTTCAGTATGCTTTGCCATATCCTGGAACAAGATTTCAGAAAGAAGTAGCCCAATATGGTGATTTGTTGTTGGAAGATTACTGTTTGATGCCTTTGTTTGAGCCTACTTTTATTCCTAAAGGATTAACTAAAAGTAAAATGATGGAATTAATGGATAGAGCTGTAAATGAATCTGGAACAGTTTGGAAAATTTCGTCATAACCATTAAGGAGTTGAAATTATTATTTTAGGAAAAATAGTGCCAGGGGAAACTTCTATATATTTTGAACCTGCAAATCGTTCTTGTGAAAACTATTCTTATCTTCTGTCTAAGGTTTATTACTTTTTAATAAAGAATAACTATGCTGTTGTATGGAACAGGGTAGAGGCTGATATTATTATTGCTGGCTCATGTTGTGTAACAGATTTAGTTCTTTCTCAGGGGGACGATCTGATCCAAAGATTACAAAAGGAGTATCCTGAAAAGATTATTATTTACCTTGGATGTGCCTCCTCACTTACAAGTCTATATGAAAATAAAAATTTGCTTATTCTAAATCAAGATAATGTTGAAAAACTAGATGTTTTTTTCAAGGCCTCCACAACAATGAGTGAAATACATGTTGATTACTTGGTAGCTTTTTTGGAATATCAGAAATATGGTCATAGAAACGATAATATGGTTAATATTTCGAAGGGTTGTGCTAATAAGTGCAGTTATTGCAATATTAAGCTTGCTAAAGGAAATGTAGTAAGTAAATCGGTGGATACCATTCTTTGCGATATCGCGAGGATAGTGGCAAAGAAAGAAGATGTGATTACTCTATTATCTGATGATTGCGGAAGTTATGGTTTAGATATTAGCTTAACTTTGCCTGAATTAATAAAAGCCATCAATACCAAATTTATGAATGTGAAAATTAAGGTATACAACATTCACCCCATGTTTTTTATTAGATATTTTGAGGCATTAACCCCTTTTATTATTAGTAAAACAATAATCTTTATGACCATACCAATACAGACATCTGTGCAGAGAATACTTGCCTTAATGAATAGATCCTATGATATGGAAGTAGTAAGGCAATTGATTCTAAAGGTTCGAGAGTTTAATGAGAAAGTAATTCTAACTACGCATGTTATGCTAAACTTTCCTACAGAGACTATGGAAGAATTTAGGATGAGTTTGGAATATGCTAAATTATTTAACTACAATATCATCTGTGCATATGGCGATAATCTAAGGACAAAATCTCATGAGTATTTTTTAGAGTTTAAGGATTCGGATGAATTATTAATAGCAAAGCAAGCGTTGGCTCAAGAGTACCTTGATAAAAAATTTATCGATGGAATAATCGTCTGATGACATTATCGAGTCAAGGATATCATTATCCGAGTGCCGTTTGTATTTCATTGACTGGAAAGTGCCAGTGTGATTGCTTGCACTGTGGTGTTAAGAATCTTCACGCAAAATATCTTCAGACTGAATATACGCTTTTAACTATAAAGTGGGTCATTGATCAGCTTTCCTTAATCGGCGTTCACTTTATTGATTTATTTGGTGGTGAACCAACTTTGAGAAGCGATTTATGCGAAATTATTTCTTACATAAAATCAAAAAATATGCTTGTAGTTCTTGAGTCGAATGGAATAAATTTAACCTATAAATACCTGGTGGACTTGAAAAATAGTGGGGTAGATATTCTATTTATTAGTTTAGATGATTACAGGGAAGCGCACCATGACTTAATGAGAATTAGTGGTGCTTTTGAGCTTGCTACAAAGGCTATTTCTATGTGCAAAGAACTTGGTATTGTTTGCCATACTTCAGTGGTTCCGAATAGTCTTGATTTTTTTGTTAGTGGACATATTAATAATTATCTAAAATATTGTCAGGAGTTAGGTGCGCAAAAAGTTAGGTTGATTTTTCCGGTAATTAATGAAAAAAACCAAAATAATGACTGTAATTTATACGCCTCAGGAAACGAGGTTGATGTCCTTAAATTAATTGAGGAACAATATTATGATTTTGTTTATATCGATGGATTTCCTTCTTCACTTCGCCAAGTGCTTAACGATAATCAGTATTCATGTCCTTCTAAAGGAACTATTTTTACTATATCTCAAGATGGACAAGTCTTGCCATGTCCATATATTCCGTTGTCTTTTGGAGATTTTAGGAAAGCGTCTTTCCTGGATATCTTTGAAAGTATTCAGGACCATCCTATGATTAATCGCTTAAAGAAAAACTGTATAGCAAGGGATGAATATTTTATAGCAAATTATGTAAGTAATATAAGCAAAGATAATCCTATTATTAAGATAAATTCTGAAAATAAGATATTCCTAGAAGGTCAGACTCACCTAGGTAAAAGACTCCAACAAGGGAATGCTTTATCGATTATTATTGAGCAAATTAAAGCAGTAGATAGTAAATACAGATCTATCTTTATTCTGGGAGAGTTAGCGGCTAGGAATGACTGGCGAGTTATCATAGAAAACATTCCAAAGGCCTTTGAAATTATTATAAATTCGCGAGGAAATATTTTTTACAATTCCGAGTTGTTATCCATTTTAAACAAGTATCTTCTTAGAAGAATAAATATTATTATTCATAATGGCGACAATCTTGCAGAGTTTTTAATAGGTGTTTCATTGTTAATTGAAAAAAATTTAGTAATTAGACTTTATGTTGAAAGTTCAATAAACAAAAATGATTTGCTGATATTTATTGATGCAGGAGTTGAGTGTGTGGAAATATTTGAGAAAGATAGGTATGAAAATGTTTTGCAAAATATGGATTTTAAGGTAGCTACATTTTATTTAAAAAAGGGGATTAATTTGTAATGGCACTTGCAAAAGGGTATCCCAACATAGCGCAAATATCTCTAACAAATAAATGTCAGTGTAACTGTGCTCATTGTGGAGTCCAAGATGTGAATCGGTATTTGAAACAAGCAAACTTAGATTTATATGCCATAAAGCAAATAGTTGATCAGTTTGAAGTATTTGGGATACAAGTTATAGGGTTGTTTGGTGGAGAGCCAACTCTTCGAGAAGATATTATGGAGATTATTAGTTATATCAAAGATAAAAAGATGATGGTGGCTATAGAGTCAAATGGAATTAAGTTAAGCAAAGAATATTTACTTCAATTAAAGAAGTTGGATGTAAATTTAATATATATTAGTCTTGATGATTATCGGGTAGCTGTTCATGATGGGAACAGAAAATATGATGGGGCTCATGATCAAGTAACGAAGGCAGTAAAATTATGCAAAGAATTGGGAATACCTTGTCATACCTCTGTCGTGCCAGATGCAGACTATTTTACTTCCGGTCAGATTAATAATTATCTTGAGTATTGTAAAGATATCGGTGCGGAAAAAACTAGAATAATTTTCCCAATCTATATTGGTAATTTATTGGACGTTGAACGCTCTTCTCAAAGTGTTGGTAAAGAAATGGACTTGTTGAAATTTATTGATAAAAAGCACACCGATTTTGTATATATAGATGCATTGTTTTCGCCATTGCGAGAGGTGCTGGAAGGTCGTGAGTTCGGCTGTTCTGCAAAGGAAGTTTTCTTCCATGTCGCTGCAAGTGGGGTGGTTTTCCCCTGTCCATATGTACCTCTAGTTTTTGGAGATATAATGCGTGAGTCAGTATTGAATATTGTTGAGAAAATACAGGATCATCCGATAATTAATGTTTCACAAAAAAATTGTGTGGGCAGAAATGAGATATTCTTAAGTGAATATAGGGACAAACTTAGTAAGGAAAATCCCTATCATACAATGGAGTGCATAAATAGGATCTTTATAGGTGAAAAATGTAGTCACAGTTGTACCGTTTGTCAAGATTCTGTCGGGAATGTAGATATTCTGGAAATTAAAAAACAAATTAATGAAATAGATTCAAGATATGCTAATGTCCATTTTTTTGGAGAACTGTTGGGGCGAAAAGATTGCTTCGATATTTTGAATGAAGTTCCTGATAAATTTGGAATTGTCCTTAATTCTTCAGGTAAAGAATTTTCTAACACTGAGGTGCTATCGTTACTTAGCAAATACAGGATACGTAGAATTAATATTTTACTTTTATCTGCGCAGGAAAAGGAACATAATATATTAGCAGGGGATCAGTCATATTCTGAAGTAATTAAAATAATAGCGGCTTTATGTAAGGCTGGTTTTAGTGTTTCAATTTTCCTTAAGAAGAATAAGATAATCGGTGAAATAAAACACCTAATAAATCTAGGGGTTAAAAGTATTGAACAATTTGACAT
>CAIUUT010000024.1 GCA_903902445.1 uncultured Candidatus Marinamargulisbacteria bacterium | reverse complement strand
TCAAAACTACTTTATCATGAATAAGTTTAAAAACTTCTCTACGAGCAGTTACATCATTTTTAAGAGCTTTAGTAATCACTTTTTCAGCATACTTACTTATCTGCTTTGCTCTTTGATCAGTAGTTTTAATCTGCTTATAAATAAACAAAGCTTTCACTCCGTTTTTTATTAAAGCTAATCTCTGATCAGTCGGTAATCCTAATTTCTTATTTCCACATTTATGTCGCATATTTATTCTCCAGCCTAATCTTCTTTTAGTTTCAAACTATATTGAGCTAATTTTTCATTAATCTCATCTGCCGATTTCTTACCAAAGTTTTTAATCTTCATCAGTTCTTTCATTGGTTTTTCAACCAACTCTGCAACTTTTGCTATGCCTGCCTTACGCAAACAATTTGACGACCGAGCAGATAACTCTAAATCTTCAATAGTGAGCTCTAATTCGGTTTGAGCACTTGCAGATTTATCAGTCTCTTCGGCTCTAAATTGAGGGACTACATGCTTGTAATCTGTAAATAAACTAAAACTATCAATGAGTATTTTTGAAGAATAATCCACAGCCTTTTCTGCCGTAACACTTCCATTAGTCCATATTTCAATGGTTAATTTATCCAAATCCGTTCTATTTCCAACCCTTGTATTTGTAACAACATGATTAACTTTTAATATAGGAGAAAAACTAGAATCAACCGGGATTGTCCCAACAGGCATGCCCTCATAATGATTTAGCTCAGACAATCTATATCCAACACCGCGCTCAACTCTGAAATCTATTTTGAGATGAACATTACTGGTAATAGTGCATATTTTGAGATCGCTATTAACAATCTCAATTTCAGCATCATGAATAATATCACTGGCCAAAATATCGCCTTTTTTCTTAGTATCAATTTTCATTGTCTTTACACCAGTAGCATAAGACTTAATAACTAACTTCTTAATATTTAAAATGATGTTTAATACATCTTCTTTAATACCTTCGATTGTACTGAAATCATGGTGCACACCATCAATTTTAATTGCAGTTACTGCGGCCCCTTCTAATGATGACAACAGAACCCTTCTTATGGAATTACCTAGCGTAATACCATACCCTTTATCTAAAGGATCCATGATAATTTTTGCATAATTACCATCATCACTTTTAACCACATCCACTTTTGTATTTAATTTCACGATTAAGATGCCTCCTTAATAATTGTTACCTGGAATAAAACTCAACAATAAGTTGTTCATTAACAGGAACATCAATTTCTTCTCTAACTGGAATTCTTGTAAAAACATAATCATTTGCTTCTACACTTACATTCAACCAACTGACTGCACTTTTCTTAGACACCTTTTCAAGATGAGGCTGAAAAGTTTTTATCGATTTCTCAGTGATAGATATAGCATCACCCACCTTAACAATAAAAGATGGTATGTCTACTGGTTTCTTGTTAACAAGAAAATGACCATGCTTTACTAGAAGCCTTGCTTGTCTTCGTGTGTCAACAAGGCCAGTTCTATAAATAAAATTATCGAATCTTCTCTCAAGTAATTGCAACAATTCTTCGCCAGTATCTCCATGCATTTTGTTAGCAACTGAAAAATATCTTCCTAATTGAGATTCACTTACATTGTAATATCTTTTTAACTTCTGCTTCTCTCTAAGTCTAATTCCATACTCAGACATTTTTCCTCTATGTGTAGGTCCATGTTGACCAGGAGCATAAGCTCTTCTCGCTATAGCACATTTAGGCGTGTCGCAACGATCACTTTTAAGGAATAACTTTACTCCTTCTCTTCTACATAACTTGCACGATGGCCCCTTATACAAACCCATAAATTAATTCTCCTTTCGATACCTATA
>CAIUUT010000023.1 GCA_903902445.1 uncultured Candidatus Marinamargulisbacteria bacterium | reverse complement strand
GTTTACAATGCCAACAATGAAATAGATAAATATATTATCTCCATGCGTAACATAACGGAAACCAAACAAAGAGAACGAGAAAAATCTGAAATACTTTTTTTAACGGCCACTAAAATGCACACACCCATGCTCAATCTTAAGAAAATGAAAGAAGTCTTTACCTTTTCCAATGAAAAGGAGATTGAAGAACAAATTTCTAGCTATATTAACGTAGTATACAATTTAATGAATAAGTTGATTTTTTATGCTGAAATTGAAGCTGGACCTATGCGTCTAGCCAGAAAACCAACCAATATCAACTATATCGTGGAAAAAGTTCTTGATTCGATGGGAAATACCCTAAACAAAAAGGATTTTCACATTGAGCTTGATTTACTAAGTACTATGGAAAAACATATGTTTGATGCAGAAAGAATTGAACAGGCAATTAGCACCATCATTCATTTTATAATTAAAAATTCTAGCGATAATTTGCTTTATCGAAAATTAAAAATAATTTCTGCCATTATTAATAATGAGAGTTTGTCGATTGAAATTATTCACTACAACTTTACTTTCGATAAATTAGAAATCTTAGAATTAACTAAAAAGAACGTTCAGCTGGAAAAATTTATGCAAAGTGATCAACAACTTGAAGACCTTAACTTAGAATTTGCTTTTGTAAATCATATTATTAAGTCTCATGGTGGAAATTTTATTATTAGTACCGATACAAATAGCGGGGTTAGCTATCAACTTTTGATCCCCCTACAATAAAAAAAGGAAATAATTATGCAAAATAAACAACTTCATATTCAGGTTCCTTGCGACTTAAAACAAGTACGTGAGTCTCGAAAAGTTCTTCACGATTTTTGTCAGGGCTTACCTTTGAACGATGAAGAACTTGGGAACATTGAATTAGCCTTTAATGAAGGGATTTCTAACGCCATTGATCATGGTTCTTCCTCGAATAAGAAAATGTTTGTGGATATTGATCTAATTGTTAAAAACAGATATCTAATAATTGTTATCAAAGATTATGGTGGAAAAGAATTCAATCCCGATTATTATGAAAGAATTACTCTAAAAAAAGATTGGGGGCGCGGTGGACGGGGCATCTATCTAATGCGAACCATAATGGATGAATTAGCCTATATCTTTTCCCCAAATAATTTTACCGTCCTGTACTTAAGCAAAAAATTACCTAGTTAGTTTATGGAAGAGCACTCTCTAGCTATCTGCCACAAGTGTACGCACTATTATGTTACTTGGGATAAAAATTTCCCTTACGGCTGCAAAGCCTTCAATTTCAAAGCAAAAACTTATCCCGTCGTTGAGGTGCGAAACTCTTCAGAAATGGACTGTCAGCTGTATAAGCTTAAACTCAGTCATTCATAAAATGAATACCGTGGCCTCTTTAATCGTTGAACTTTGGCCATATATATAGATATATTTACTTAACTAAACAAGCCTGAGTTAAGAAAATCTTCATTGCTGTCTGAATGTTTTAAAAGTCTAATTAGTTCTTCAACAGCACTATCGGAATCGATATTTTTACGCAAAGTATAAATCTTTTTCAGGTTTTCTTCATTTAGTAGTAATTCTTCTTTACGCGTACCAGATGCCACAATATCTATCGCAGGGAAAATACGTCGATTTGCTAGCTTCCTATCTAAATGCAACTCCATATTACCTGTACCTTTAAACTCTTCGTAAATAACATCATCCATTCTTGAGCCAGTATCAACTAAGGCTGTAGCAAGAATAGTTAAACTTCCTCCATTTTCAATCTGTCTTGCACCACCAAAAAATCGTTTTGGTTTATGAAGTGAGCTAGGGTCTAACCCACCCGATAAAGTTCTTCCACTAGGTGGCACAACCAAGTTATAGGCTCTTGCAAGACGAGTGATACTATCTAGTAGCACCACAACATCTTCACCGCACTCAACGAGCCTTCTGGCACTTTCCAACACTAACTCAGCTACTCTGACGTGTCTTTCAGGCGGCTCATCAAAGGTAGAGCTTATAACCTCTCCATTGATGCTTCTGGCCATATCGGTAACTTCTTCAGGTCTTTCATCAACTAAAAGAACCTTAATGATTACTTCAGGATTATTCTCCGATATGCTGTTAGCAATATCCTTTAAGATTGTCGTTTTACCGGCTTTTGGTGGAGAAACGATAAGACCACGTTGCCCTTTTCCAATTGGAGTAATCATGTCGATTATTCTTCCGGTAATATTGGTTTGTCTATTCTCCATTTTTAATAATTTATAAGGATAAATTGGAATTAAGTTTGTGAATAAAGTTCTTTTTCTAGCAAGCTCTGGATCTTTATTGTTTATAGCTTCCACTCTGACTAAACTGTAATATCGCTCCCCTTCTTTTGGTGGGCGAACTTGACCGCTAACATGATCTCCAGTATTCAACATAAAACGTTTAATTTGAGTTTGGGAAACATAAATATCATCTTCACCAGGCAAGTAGTTATTAATTCTTAAGAAACCATAACCCTCGGATAGTATTTCCAATATACCCGCTGCAAAAATAAAACCATTCTTTGCCGTATTGGCCTCCAGAATTTTGAAAACCAAATCCGTTCTGGCATACATGCGATAATTTTCAATTTTCATTTCTTCAGCCATTTTATATAGTTCTTCAATATTAAGATGTTGTAAATGGACAATACTTATAGATTGTTCACTTTTATCTTTATCACTATTACTTAGCTGGGAGTCGATTGTTTGATTTACTTCGTCCATTTTCTTATGGTCGATACTGGGTTTCTGTCTATAATTTTCTCTCTTGGCACTTGGTCTTCTTTCCACTATTTTCCTCCTATTAATACTCTAATTCACACATTCTATAAGGGGAGTCTCCCCTTCATCGTTCGCTTGCGCTCCCTGGACCCTCTTAAGTAACTTTTTGACTTGCATCAAATTTCGTTTCTTAAGTTACGATATCCTATTTTCAATGCCTTTTTTTTGGCTGTTCAAGTCCTTGTTTTTTTTCAAATCAAAGAATTTCTACATTTTAGACACTTGTCATTCATAGTTTCATGGCCTGTGTTTCAGTTTATCAACGCTTAGGTTTTTTAAATCACAGGTCATAACATTTTGCTTCCTCTACCCAGTATCTTGTCCATTGTGCACTGGCAAGTAGGATAAATTTTCACAAAATCGCTCATATCTACTAGTGTTTGCTTTTTGGATACAAACACTATGAAATGCCCTAGTTATTTTATGGTACCGAAGGCCGGAATCGAACCGGCACAGGCAAAAGCCTATTGGTTTTTGAGACCAACGCGTCTACCAATTCCGCCACTTCGGCATGCTGTTTTATTTATTAATTTCTTTATTGTTAAATTTGTTAATGACACTATTTATTTTTTCTGGAATTTTAATTGGTTTACCATCTTTGTCCACACACACTAACTGTGTATAAGCCTCTACTAGAAGCTTACGACTCAAATTATGTAATATATCGTAATGAAAGTCAAGCCTAATCTTGTTACGGGCGACACTCTTCATTACTATTTCTATTTCATCATCAAAAATAGCTGAGCCAAAATATTCAATATTAGCTTTCTTGATAAGCAAGAAGAACCCTTGCTGTTCAATTTGGGCATACTCAACACCACCTTGGCGTAAAAACTCTGTTCTAGTCATATCCAACCAAATTAGATAGTTGGCATGATAAACCCGTCCACCCTTGTCTGTTTCTTGGTATCTTACCCTAGTATGAAAGGAAAACATTACTCCGAAAACTTACCAAGAACTCTAAATCTTTTATAGCGTGATTCTAACAACTTTTCGCTAGAATAGTTGCCTAGTTTTTTCAGTTCTTTATTTAGGAAGTTTTTTACCTTCTTATACACTTTCTCAGGATCAGAATGGGCACCACCCACTGGCTCTTCAATAACCTCATCAATGATGCCAAGCTCCAAAAGCTTACTGCTCACTATTCCAAGGTTTTCAGCAGCTACTGAGGCCATGGCTGCATTTCTCCACAAAATTGAGGCACAACCTTCAGGACTAATTACAGAGTAAATGGCATAATTTAGCATACCGATAACATTGCCAACCGCTATACCAAGCGCTCCACCACTACCACCTTCACCGATAATTAAAACAACAATTGGAACCGTGAGTCCCATCATTTCCTGTAAGTTCTTGGCAATAGCCTCAGCCACACCACGCTCTTCACTGTCAATTCCGGGATAAGCTCCAGGGGTATCCACAAAAGTAATAATTGGCACCTTAAATTTTTCGGCCAATTTCATCAGTCTCAAAGCTTTTCTATATCCCTCTGGTTTTGGCATACCAAAGTTTCGGTAAATATTTTCCTTAGTATTGTGCCCTTTTTGCTCCCCAATAATCATTACTGGGTTGTTATCAAGTTTGGCAAAACCACCGATAATAGCTTTATCATCGGCAAAAGATCGGTCACCGTGCAGTTCAATGAAGTCAGTAAAACAATTTTCAATATAATCCAGACACAGTGGTCGCTCTGGGTGTCTGGCAATTTGCATGATTTGGATTGGTTCTAAGTTAGAAAAAATTTTAGTGCGCAATTCATCGGCCCTTTCTTTCAGTTTGCGAATACTTTCATTTAGCTGATGCTTGTCTTCTTCATCCGAGTACTTTTTTAGCTCTTCAATTTTATTATTAAGCTCCACAATGGGCTTCTC
>CAIUUT010000022.1 GCA_903902445.1 uncultured Candidatus Marinamargulisbacteria bacterium | reverse complement strand
TTGCCGCAAATGCTCTAGGTTCTTTCCCTATATTAGCGTTTGGAACAGAAGAACAAAAAATGAAATATATGCCAGATATTGCTTCTGGTAAAAAACAAGCAGCTTTTGGCTTAACTGAAGCCAATGCGGGTTCAGACGCTGCTGGATTACAAACTACAGCCGTGAAAGATGGCGACTTCTATATATTGAATGGTACGAAACAGTGGATCACTAATGGCGGAGAAGCTGAAACTTATACTGTGTTAGCCATGACCGACAAAACTAAGGGTGCACGTGGTGCGTCTGCTTTTATTGTAGAAAAAGGTACAAAAGGTTTCACTTTTGGTAAAAAAGAAAAGAAACTAGGGATTAGAGCTTCCTCTACGCGTGAGTTAATATTCCAAGACTGCCGTATCCCCAAAGAAAATCTGCTTGGTAGAGAAGGAATGGGGTTTATTGTAGCTATGAAAAATTTAGACCACTCTCGTCCAGGTATTGCCGCACAAGGCGTAGGTCTTGCTCAAGGAGCTTTAGATGCTGCGGTAAAATACGCAAGAGAAAGAGTGCAGTTTGGTAAGTCAATTGCCTCTCAGCCCGTTGTTTCTCATATGTTAGCCAATATGGCTGTTAAGACAGAGGCTTCAAGAGCGCTACTCTATGCAACAGCCAGATTCATCGACAGTCATGCCAAAGATATTTCTAAAATGTCAGCGATGTGTAAACTGTTAGCTACCGATACCGCTATGGAAGTTGCTACAGATGCCCTTCAGGTGTTTGGTGGCTACGGATATATGAGAGAGTATCCGATTGAAAAAATGTTCCGTGATGCCAAGATTCTGCAAATTTATGAAGGTACTAATCAGATTCAACGTAACGTTATTGGTTTAGAGCTAGTGAAAGAAAGCGCTGCCAAGAAGTAATATAATTTAATAAAAAAGTTGCCAGTTTGCAGTTAGTTGATAAATTCAACTAAGGAAGCAAGCGGAAACAGAACGTGGCGACTAGGAGTGAGTTCCGGAGATGTGCTACTGCACATTGTATCGGCTCTTAGCGATAGCGAGTGCAACTTGGTATAAGGAGTAGTTATGAATATAGTTGTCTGTATAAAACAAGTACCTGATACGAATGATGTTAAAATAGATCCGCAAACAAATACTTTAATTCGTTCTGGGGTTCCCTCCATCATTAATCCTTTTGATGAGAATGCTATTGAGGAAGGGTTGCGTATTAAAGAAAAACTGGGTGGAACGGTTACCGTAGTGAGCATGGGGCCACCACAAGTAGAATCTTGCTTACGAGATGCACTGTCCTTAGGCGTAGACGATGTAATCCTAGTTACTGACAGGGCTTTTGCAGGCGCCGACACTTTGGCTACTTCTTATACGTTAGGTAAAACCATTGAAAAGTACGTTAGCAATTGTGACCTCATAATTTTCGGAAAACAAGCCATTGACGGCGATACCGCACAAGTTGGCCCAGGTGTAGCGGAATATTTAGGCATTCCTCAAATGATATACGTTACTAAAGTAGAAGAAATTACCCCTGAAAAAATAGTGGTTAAAAGAGAGCTAGAAGAAGGCTATGAAATTGTAGAGTCCAAACTTCCAGCAGCAATTACGGTTCTTAAAGGAATAAATACCGTAAGATTCCCTTCCCTAAAGGGAAAAATGAAAGCCAAATCGGCCACCATTAAGATAGTCACCGCTAAAGATATCGAAGCTGATGAAAATAGAATTGGCTTGAAAGGTTCTCCAACTTGGGTTAGTAAGATTTTTACTCCTCCAGTAAAGGGTAACAGACAAATTATTAAAGACGAAGATGGTAGTGGCGTTAAGGCTATTATTTCTAAATTAAAAGAATTACAAGTAATCTAAGTAGGAGATTTATTCATGTCAAAACAAATACTAATATTAAAAGATAAATGTAAAGGATGTAATCTCTGTGTAAAAGCGTGTAGTTTTGGGGCTATTAGCGTAGTTGAGAAAATAGCCGTTATAGATGCTGCGAAATGTTCCTACTGTGGCGCTTGTGAACCTGCTTGTAAGTTTAAGGCTATAGAAATTAAAGTTGATGACATCGATAGGAGCTCTTTTTCTGCCTATAAAGGTCTTTGGGTCTATGGTGAAAATAGAGATGGTGTGTTGGCGGAAGTGGTATATGAATTAGTTGGCGAAGGAAGAAAATTAGCCGACAAATTAAAGGTAGAACTTTCAGTAGTAATCATTGGAGACAAAACCCAGAATTTGGCTGACGATTTATTCAGCTATGGCGTGGATAATGTTTATTATATTGAAAATAAATTATTAAAAGACTATGACACTAATAGTTATACTAAAATATTAGAAGAAGCTATTGAAGCTCATAAACCTGAAATAGTACTTTTTGGGGCAACTTCGGAAGGCCGTTCTGTGGCTCCCCGTTTAGCGGCCAGAGTGAAAACTGGCCTTACTGCTGACTGTACTGCTCTAGATATTACCGCAGATGGTGATTTGGCGCAGACTCGCCCAGCTTTTGGTGGCAATATTATGGCCACTATTTTATGCCGCACCAGACCACAACTTTCCACGGTTAGACCGCACGTAATGCAAAAAGCTGCTAAGCTAGCCAAAAAAGGTAAGAAGATTGAACTCAAGTCAACCATTGTGGAAAAAGATGTCGTCACTAAAGTGCTTGAGTTTATTAAAGAGACTAGAGAAAACGTAAACCTGACTGAATCAGATATCATCATAGGTGCTGGTAGAGGTGTAGGTTCAGAGGAAAATTTAAAGTTAATCCATCAGTTAGCTGAAAAATTAGGTGGAGTAGTTGGTGCTTCCAGAGCTTGTGTGGATGCAGGCTGGATAGACCATTTCCATCAAGTGGGGCAGACGGGAAAAACGGTTCATCCTAAGATATATATCGCTTGTGGAATATCTGGGGCCATACAGCATTTAGCTGGGATGTCATCCTCGGATATTATCATTGCTATAAATAAAGACGCCGATGCTCCAATTTTTAATGTTGCGGATCTTGGTATTGTGGGTGATGTGTTCACCATAATACCAGCCTTGTTAAAGAGCCTTTGAGAAAGCGATAATATTCGTTTCACTAATTAAAGGATAATAGATAATTATGAGTAAAATTGCTTTTGTTTTTCCAGGTCAGGGTTCGCAGTATGTGGGTATGGGGAAATCTTTTTTTTCCGAATTCTCCCAAGAATTATCTCCACTTAAAGAAGCTGTGGATCGAATATGCGGAGAAGATTTTCTTAAGCTGATGTGGGAAGGCCCAGATACAACACTCAATCTAACAACAAATACTCAGCCAGCGCTGTACATTGCGTCTGCTTTTGTTACCCAAATATTAAAAGCTAAAGGCTATACTCCTGACTTTGTGGCAGGCCACAGTTTAGGTGAATACTCTGCCCTTTATTGTGCGGGTGTCTTTGATTTTGAAACAGGGTTAAACCTGGTAAAAAGAAGAGGGCAGCTTATGGAAAAGGCCATGCCAGCTGGAACGGGTTCAATGGCAGCTGTTATGGGCTTGGATATCCCTAAAATTGAACAGATATGTAAAGAGGCGGGCAATGTAGACGTAGCCAATTACAATAACGATATGCAAATTATTATTTCAGGAGAGAAACAAGCCATCTTAAAGGCTATTGATGCTCTGAAGTCAGCGGGAGCCAAAAGGGTAATGGAGTTAAACGTCAGTGGACCATTCCATTCATCGTTAATGAAACCAGCGGCTACCGAATTTTCGCAAGACTTAGATTCTGCTAGTTTTACAGATTCCATCATACCTGTTATTGCCAATGTGTCTGCCTTAGAAGAATTTAAGGCGGTAGAAGTCAAGCAGAACCTAGTCAAGCAACTATATTCCTCTGTCTTATGGATGCAATCAATTAAAGTTTTGCTTGCGCAAGGGGTAGATACTTTTGTAGAATGTGGGTCAGGAAAAGTGCTAACTGGTATCATAAAAAGAATTAGTTCCGAGGCGAAATTATTCTCTCTGGACAAAGTCGAAGATTTAGCAGTATTTTATAATGAGCTAAATAACAGTTTGAAATGAAACTAGGATAGCAAAAGTTAAGAAATAATACTTGATAAAAGTTTAAAAGTTTCTTAAGAGGGTCAAGGAAGAGCGAACGATGAAGGGGAGTATCCCCTTATAGAATGCTGGAATTAGAGAATGAAAAGGAGGTTTACAATGACATTAAAAGGTAAAATAGCAATGGTAACCGGTGGATCAAGAGGTATAGGTAAAGCTATAGCCGTTAAACTTGCAAGCCAAGGAGCAAATATCGCTATACTCGATATGGTAATTGCCGATGAAACCATCAGTGAGCTAACTAAATTAGGCGTAAAAGCCATCGGTATTCAAACAAATGTTACTTCCGCAGATTCTGTTACTGCAGCTTTAGATAAAGTAGTAGCTGAATTCGGTGCAGTAGATATTGTTGTTAATAACGCGGGTATCACTAAAGATAATTTAGTAATGCGTATGAAACAAGAAGAATGGGATGCTGTTATCAGCGTAAATTTAACAGGTACATTTAATGTTGTTAAGGCCGTAAATAGACAAATGTTTAAACAAAGAAGTGGTAAAATCATCAACATAGCTTCTGTGGTTGGACAAATTGGAAATGTAGGGCAAGCAAATTATTCAGCTTCTAAAGCAGGTGTAATTGGTTTAACAAAAACTTTAGCCAGAGAATTTGCACCACGTAATATACAAGTTAATGCTGTAGCCCCTGGTTTTATTAACACCGACATGACAGCAAAGCTGCCAGCAGATGTTAAAGAATATTTTGTAAAAAATATACCAGCCGGAACATTCGGTGAGGCAAGCGATGTAGCAAATGCTGTCGCATTTTTAGCTGGACCAGATTCCACTTACATAACTGGTCAGGTAATCAATGTAGACGGCGGGATGATAATGTAGTTCGTAATATAAAAGGAGGTGAAAAAATGACCGAACAAGAGATTTATGAAAAAATTAAAGCAGTTGTAGTAGAACAACTAGGAGTTAGCGAAAGCGAAGTTTCAAAAGAAGCTTCATTCGTAGAAGACCTAGGCGCTGATTCCTTAGACAGCGTAGAATTATTAATGGCTTTAGAGGAAGAATTCGGTACAGAAATTTCAGACGAGGATTCTGAAAAGTTAAAAACTATTTCTGATACTATTACTTACATTAAAGGTAAGGTAAAGTAAATATTATTTAAAGAAGGGAGTTCGCTCCCTTCTTTAAATGAATTATCAAGATATTGATAAAAAAATAAATTAAATAAAGAAGTAAAAAATGAAATATAGTCTACTTAAAATTAAGAATTTAAAGCCAGTATTACCAATAATACAAGGTGGTATGGCCGTAAGAGTATCTACAGGAAAATTAGCCGGTACCGTAGCCAAATATGGTGGTATTGGAACAATCGGTGCTTCTGGCATGAGCCAAGAAGAAATTAAAGAAGAAATATTCATAGCAAAAAAGATCGCCGAGGGGAATGGTCTTGTTGCTGTTAACATGATGGTAGCCGCAGCTGAATTTACAGAAATGATTCATGCAATTATTGAGGCAAAACCAGATTTGATAGTTTGTGGTGCTGGTTTTTCAAAAGATGTTTTTCATATGGCAAAAGCTGCCGATATTGCTTTCGCTCCAGTTGTGTCTTCCGCTAAAGCAGCAGCTTTAGGTGTAAAGCTGGGTGCAGATATGATTATCGTGGAAGGTAAGGAAGCCGGTGGACATCTTGGAACAGATAGACCTATGAAAGAAATACTTAAAGAAGTGTTGGACATTGTAGGTGGAAAAATTCCAGTAATTGGAGCTGGCGGAGTATTACATGGTAGCGATATTTGTGAAGTTTTAAAGATGGGCGCTTCTGGCGTACAAATGGCCACTCGTTTTGTGATGAGTGAAGAAAGCAATGTGCACGACAATTTTAAAAATTACTATTTAAACCATACGGCCAAAGATATGGCAATTTTTCTTAGTCCCGTAGGTTATCCAGGAAGAGCCATCATGACCAAGCTGCTGGATAGTGTTGAGTCTGGAAAAGCTGGGAAATTTCCTTGTAAGTATCAGTGCTTAAAGTCTTGTAATCATAGGTTTTGTATCATTGAAGCCTTACAGAATGCGCAAAAAGGTAATGTAGATGACGGTATTGTCTTTACTGGAGAAAGATTTCCAGAGATTA
Organism: uncultured Candidatus Marinamargulisbacteria bacterium; assembly: GCA_903902445.1. Classification (GTDB taxonomy): domain Bacteria; phylum Margulisbacteria; class Riflemargulisbacteria; order GWF2-35-9; family GWF2-35-9; genus CAIUUT01. Next base: position 21,307 of record CAIUUT010000022.1, on the reverse strand, counting down.
AATCAGTTCTACCCGTAAAGACCATTATTGAAACCTTAGTAAAAGAAATGGATGCTTGCTAAGGTTAGTTTAGCTAAGTTTGAAACTGGGAAACTGTTCAGCAGTGGTTCCTAAAATGGAGGATGAATTATGCAAAGAAGAGTAGTAGTAACAGGATTAGGAACCATTAATCCAATTGGTAATAACGTTAAAGAAAGCTGGGAGAATATGCTTGCTGGAAAGTGTGGCATAGCAACTTTGAATAACGTAGAAAAATATGTAGATTTCCCAACTACTATCGCTGGCGAAGTTAAAAACTTTATCCCTGAAGATTATGGTATAAGTGCCAAAGATGCAAGACGTATGGCTAGGTTTATTCAATTTGCAATTGCTGCCGCTAGAGAAGCTGTTCTCGATTCTAAATTAGATATTGAAAAAGAATCTGAAATGGTTGGCGTTATAATTGGGTCTGGTGTAGGTGGAATAGATATAATTGAAGAGCAATCTAAGGTATTAGTAGAGAAGGGTATTCGTAAGATATCTCCTTTTACTGTTCCAATGATGATTACAAATATGGCTGCTGGTTTAGTAGCTATTGAACATAAGGCAAAAGGACCAAATGCATGTACTGTTACAGCTTGTGCCTCTGGCACACATTCCATTGGTGATGCTATGAAAGTTATTCAAGAAGGAAAAGCCGATGCTATGATAGCTGGAGGAGCAGAAGCAGCTGTTACTCCGTTAGGTATTTCTGGTTTTTGTGCGGCAAGATCTCTTTCTACAAGAAATGATGAGCCACAAAAAGCAAGTCGCCCATTTGATAAAGACCGTGATGGTTTTGTTATGGGAGAGGGTGCAGGAATTGTAATATTAGAAGAATATGAACATGCTAAAGCTAGAGGCGCGAAAATATACGCTGAGTTAGTAGGTTATGGTATGAGTGGTGATGCGTACCACATGACAGCTCCAACCGAAACAGGAGAGGGTGCTGCTAGAGCCATGGCTGCTGCCTTGAAAGATGGCAACCTAAAACCTGAAGATGTGGATTATGTAAATGCTCACGGAACTTCTACCCAAATAAATGATAAAGCTGAAACTTCAGCCATTAAGGCCGTATTTGGTGCGCATGCTAAGAAATTAATGGTAAGTTCTACTAAGTCCATGATGGGCCATTTACTAGGTGCAGCAGGAGCAGTAGAAGCTGTTATTATCGCCAAAGTTATTGAAACTGGCGATGTGCCACCTACTATAAACTATGATACACCTGATGAAGGCTTAGACCTAGATTACGTGCCAAATAAAGCCCGAAAAGCCAAGGTAAATGTGGCTATTTCTAACTCATTTGGTTTCGGTGGACATAACGGTGTATTAGCCATGAAGGCTCTCTAACAAGGGTTCAGTGAATAGTTTAAATGTTTATGAGTTTAGTAGTTTTTCTTCGAAACTTCTAAATATTGCAACTTTTAAGTTATTTATTGAGAATTTCTATTCACCTCTCAATATCCACCATTCACTATTAGAGCGGAAGCTTTAGACCCGGTGACATTACTAATTGCTGGTATTGATGAAGCTGGAAGAGGCTCTTTAGCAGGCCCAGTAGTTGCTGCGGTTGTAATCTTTAAGCCAAGCCAAGATAAATCAAAATATACAGATTCCAAGCTACTAAAACCAGCGCAAAGAGAAGCTTTGTTTGAGCAGATAATTAGCGAGTCTTTTGCCTATGGGATTGGGGTTATCGACAATCTTATTATTGATAAAATTAATATTTTACAGGCCAATCACTTAGCCATGAAAAAAGCCTTGCATAAGCTGGGGCATAACCCAGATGTTGTACTCATAGATGGTAATCAACAAGTTCCAGAGTTGCCGTTTAAGCAAAAAACGGTCGTAAAAGGAGACTTGCGAGTGCCAGTCATATCTGCGGCTTCTATAGTCGCTAAAGTTGTACGAGATAGGATAATGAGTGGTTATGGGAAGGTTTACGCAGATTACTGTTTCGATATTCACAAGGGGTATGGTACCGCACTACATTATGAGAAGATAGACCTGTATGGGCTATGTCCCATTCATCGAGTTTCTTTCAATAAAAAGTTTTTTAGCCAGCAATTAGAAATGTTTCGGATGGCGTAATGGTTATAAAAATATGACCCTGCAAAAAACAAAAGGTAATAAAGGCGAGAATTCCGCTGTTAACTATTTACACGAACTGGGTTATAAAATCTTACAAACAAACTATCATTCTCGCTATGGAGAAATAGATATAATCGCCCAGGATAGGGATACGTTAGTCTTTGTCGAAGTAAAGAACTTCAAATCCCAAAGCTTAGTTTCGCCCTATCAGTCTATTACCAAGGGCAAGCAGGCTAAAATTATAAAAACGGCACGATATTACTTGATGGCCAACAATTTAGTGGATATCCCCGCAAGATTTGACGTCATCTTTTTTGAAGATAGTAAACTAAAAGAACATCTAGAAGGTGCTTTCTTTATTTAGTATCCAGATTTTACGGTATTGATAATTTCGGTATCACTAGGAGCATCGTACAAGCCAAAGGTGTCGCGTCTACCGTAATTTTTATAGGTGTGATACGACCAATTCAAGCCATTAGTGTTAAGTACGGAAAGCATATCACTGACATAGTGGACTTGATCTGCCGGTGAGTTGGCGGGTTTGGCAACGCTATTGGGTAGCAAAGAAGGGTTAGTTACGCCAAATTCGCCGCAATAAAGAGGCACGTTATTATTGGCGGCCCAGGTACTGTAATACCCAGTGATCATGCTGGCTAAGTTACTTGCATCGTATGTAATTTTGGTTTGGTACTGGGTAACATTGTAAAGGAGTGCAATACAATATTCGGTATTGTTGTGCGTTCTATAGTAAGCTCGCGACTGATACTCGTAGCCTTGTTCTACTGGGTAAAAGGTTCCTGGAGTGTAGTAATCTCCAAAGCTCGAAGAATTAAAGTTCTGCGACCATTGAGCGTAAGTACCCCCTGTCCAGTTAGCTCCTGCTGCTAGCTTAAGTGACCCAGAGCTTCCTCCCAGATAATCCTGCGTTCCATCCCAAGAAAAGTTAGGCGTGGGGTTGTAATCCGAAGAGGTAAACCAAGATCCTGCCCGCGGAAAGCGTGCTAAACTGGCGTAATTATCGCCAGTATAGTAACAAGGTAATTCTAGATTGCCATTGGGGACGATAAGTTCGGTAATATGGGCGGGATTAGTGTCACCTACGGGGCGTTTGTAGAGACGGATATTATCAAACCAGACATCTCCATTCGCTTTGTTCGGGCTTAGCCCCAGATTAAAGAGAAAGGTGTTTCCATTGGCAAGGCCAGGAATGAGGGTGCCATTACTATTTGCGGAGGCAGCGAGGTTAACCCATTTCCCAACGTACTCTGTCCAGACTCCTTCAGATTGGGCAAGATAGCTATCGGAATAATAGCCACCCATATATTGGTTGTTGGTATATTCCTCATAGGGGTATGCGGTTCCAAGTTTAGGTGGGAAGTCTAGCCAATTTGCTCCTTGATGCGTGAACCAAAAAGGGTTATACCAATGAAATTCATAGAGAACACTGTTGTCGGTCAACAATTTATAAGCTCCTGGGACATCAAAAACAGCAGAATTCAAAGGATCTGAATATTTATTTACTGGGTCAGCCACCATGACGATGTGTTGATCGCCTAAGGCCCGAATTCGTCTAATGGTTTCTACATAGGTCGCATACATTTGGCTCTCTGTAAAAGAGGCGTTGCAGTTGGTTTCATTGATAAGGTCATAGCCAGCTACAGTAGACTCATTCTTGTAATGTCCGGCAATTGCTTCCCAAAAGGCATAAACATCATATTTGGGGTTGCCTGTAAAAAAGCCATCTTCTTGCCCTGCTTTATTTTGAGCTGAAGTCCCAAAGTAGTGTAGATTTAAAATTACATACAGTTTATTGTTTTTGGCAAAGGCAATTTGTTGGTCCATGTACTGGAAAAAGGCGGTTTGATTCGCTGGGGTTAGCCAATAATATTGGATGTAGAATCTTACCGAATTGGCACCACTTGCTTTAATGGTAGCATAGTCACTGTTGGTTAAGGCGTAGCTAGAAGCAGATAAGTCGGCTGGATTTAATAGGCTATAAACGCCATTGGTTAAGCCAAGCCCCTTCAGGATGACTTCTCGGCTGTACCCATCAAATATTTTATTTCCGCTAATGTGTAAAATATTATTCATCGTAGCCGTTGGGTTTTCTAATATTTTCAGATTTACACCCGCCCGATAATAGCCATCAAGTGCGCCCGTGAGATCAGCACCAAAATATAGATATATTTTACCAAAATAGCTATTTAAATATTCCCCATGTAAGATAAGCCCCTTCGAACTGGCCATTTTGTCGAAAACAGTCAACATGGTGTTGTAAGATAACGTTGCAGGATCCAGAAGCGTAGAGGAAGTTGCTATTTTTAAGGGCAAGTATGTTTTACTGGATAATCTTTGAACGCCGCTGTTTCCCGAAATATTGGGTGAGTTGTTGGTGTATATCCAGATATCCCATGAAGGAGCTAAGGAGTCTACGGTTACCGAAATCTCATTATATTTGTAGAACACAAGGGGGGATAGCACATTGGGTGTGTCAAACCTAAGCTCTAAGGAGGCCGCGTCTAGTTCTAGATTGGCGGCGATGCCAAATCCACCAATTAAGAAGCAAACTAGAGTTAAGGATTTCAATGTTTTTATTAGCATAATTAGTTAGTGTCTTTACAATATAACATAATTAAATACGACTATCCAAATTATACACCTGACCAGAGATATTGCGAGTTAAAGTTAAGAAATATATAAACTTACTAACCTCGTGCAGCGTATTTGTTCTTTTTAATAGATTCTCATTAGTGAAATTATTAATAATATCTGGCAATAGAGTAGCGGTTTGTTTGGTTTTCAGAAAGCCAGGAAGAATAATGTTTACTTTAATGTTCATCGCAGCAACCTCTCGAGCTAGGCTCTTGGCAAGTCCGATGAGTGCGGCTTTGCTGGTACTATAGCTAATTTGCCCCACATTACCCTTTAGAGCTGTGCGGGAAGAAATGAAGATAATGTGAGGATTTTTAGCTTGGTGAAGGCAGGGGATAAGCTTTTTGCACAGCAGATAATTTGATTTTAGATTAACGTTAAGCAAGTGATTGAAGTTATCCAACATTTCGTGAGCCATAAGTTTATTAGCAATGACCCCTGCATTCAGAATAGCAGCGTCTAGGTCTTTCGGTAGTTGCAAGTCATCTGCTGTAGCTAAATCTAGCTTGCTTATTTCCAGATTGGGAAATTTTTTCTGTAAATATAACAGTGGCTTAGGATTAGAAAAATAGGTTCCCAGCACAGAATGTCCCGCTTGCAGGTAATCGAGTGTTAAGCGCAGTCCAATACCCGAAGAGGCTCCAGTAATGAGTATTTTCATAATAAAATTATAACATATTTAACTTAAGATATTGTTATGAGATGAAATAATCGACCATGCAGTTTTCTACTGCCATTGAAAAATTGCATAAAAGATACAATTCAAATTGACTTTACTTACTTGGAAAGAGTAAAATACAATATGGAATGAACGTAATAGAATTATTTTGTAATCAGGCTAAAGCAAACAAACGCAAGATAGTATTACCCGAAACCGAAGATCCCAGAATATTCGCAGCTACCCTAGAAATTGTTAAACAAGATATTGCCCATATAATTTTGGTAGGCTCAAGGGGAAAGATTATTTCCCAACTTAATAACGAGCAAGTGGCTAGTGCTATTACGATATATGACCCAATGGTAGATCAACAGTTAACTGATGAATTATCGGCACTCCTCTATGCAAGACGCAAGGAAAAGGGCATGACCTTTGCGCAAGCCAAAGAAACAATTCTCAGTAAATATCATTACTACGGTGCGCTCCTAGTAGAAAAAGGCTTAGCGGATGGTATGGTTTGTGGCGCTGACTGCACTACCGGTGAGACCATTAGAGCCCTGATACATTGCGTGGGTATAAAACCCGGAAGCTCTCTTGTTTCCAGTTTCTTTATAATGAAAACGCAAAATCAAGACTTAGGCCAAGATGGTGTTTTATTCTTTGCAGATTGTGCTGTTAACCCTAATCCAGATGCCACGCAATTGGCCAACATTGCTACCGACACGGCAGTATCTTATAGACAGCTTATGAACTCTGAGCCTTTAGTTGCTATGCTTTCTTTTTCTACCTATGGCAGTGCTAAGAGTCCCTTGGTTGACAAAGTTACGCAGGCCTTGAAAATAGCAAGAGAGAATGCGCCAGAACTAAAAATAGATGGTGAGTTGCAATTAGATGCCGCCATTGTACCCAAAATTGGACAAAAGAAAGCGCCTAACAGTGCTATTGCAGGAAAAGCTAATTGTTTAATCTTCCCCGACTTACAAGCAGGAAATATTGGCTATAAACTTGCTGAAAGAATCGGCAATGCTACTGCTATTGGCCCCATCTTACAAGGTTGCAATAAGCCAATTAATGATCTCTCTCGAGGTTGTAGCGTTGAGGATATTGTGTACGTTACCGCTATCACTGCACTGCAGGTAGTTTAATGCTTATTCTCGTTCTTAACTGTGGAAGTTCTTCGGTAAAATATGCCCTCTATGACTCACATCATTTAAAAGAAGTAGCTAAGGGTAATGAAGAGCGTATTGGCCTAGATGGTGGTTGTGTAAACCATAAAGAGGCTATTGCTGTTATTATTCATAGCCTAACTCATGGCGATACCAAAGTAATCAACGATATTCAGGAAATCAAAGCTGTGGGACACAGAGTGGTGCATGGTGGCGACAAGTTTAATAAATCAGTTTTAGTCAACGAAGAAGTGTTAAACACCATCCGCGAAGTGGCCGATTTGGCTCCGTTGCATAATCCTCCCAATATTGTGGGTATTGAATCCGCCATGGAGGTTTTGCCTGGTGTACCCCAAATTGCAGTTTTTGATACGGCCTTTCATCAAACTATTCCGCAAGTGGCGTTTACTTACCCAGTCCCCTATGACTGGTATACTAACTTTGGGGTTAGGAAATATGGTTTTCATGGCACGTCTCATCTATATGTAACAAAAAGGGCGGCTAAGTTTTTAGGCATTCCCAAAGATCAAATAAACCTTATTACCTTACATATTGGAAATGGTGTAAGTTTCTCTGCCATTCGCTCTGGGGTGTGCATTGACACTTCCATGGGCTTAACTCCGTTAGAGGGCGCTATGATGGGCACGAGAAGTGGCGACATTGACCCAGCGATTGTGGGCTTTATGGCCGAAAAACTAGGGGCTTCCTGTAAGGATATTATTAATATCCTCAATAAAAAGAGCGGTCATTTGGGGGTTACGGGACAATTTACAGATAGGCGTGACATATTTACGGCCATGGAGCAGGGCAATGATCGTGCTAAACTAAGTTTAGAGATGGAAATCTATCGTATAAAAAAATATATTGGCTCGTATAGTGCCGTTTTGGGACGGGTTGATGCTCTTGTTTTTACAGCTGGGGTAGGTGAGAACAATGCCTTTATTCGTGAGGGCGCGGTGGCCAACCTAGAAAATATGGGCATAAAGCTAGACGTAGAAAAAAACAGCAATACTCGTTCAAGTGCAGGCGAAACAGACTTATCTGCTGCTGGTTCGCCTGTAAAAGTACTCATGATTCCTACCAATGAAGAAGGCGTTCTCGTAGAAGACGTGGTCGCCATCCTAGAGAATCGCTATGACGTACACTATAACTACCACTACAGCTTCGAATAGCCGCTAATTGAGCGTGAAGGAATAATCAATCGTTTCAGAATGTGTGGTGTTCGGTTGCATTTTCAGTAACTCCCACAAAACTTCTACTTCCACATATTTGTTCTCAGGGTCTTTATAAACTTCGATATTACAGTTGTCTGGGTAACTTGTAGCATCCTTATTTAGCGAGAAAGTTTTTGTAAGGGTTCCTTTAGTCGTTTTAGAAACGATCTCATTTTTCTGGGTTATGCCGCCAAGTTTATAGGTTTCATAGTCTTCCATACAGTGAATGGCAAGCATGCCTTTTTGAGATGAAATGATGCCTTTATTGAGTAAGTCATTTATGTCTACATTAGCAGGGAAATCAAACACTTTTATATTGTTAGTAGAGGCAAAGGAAAAGCGGGTGGTGAGCGGTACAGGCAATTGGGTAATGTCCCATAACCCCCACTGCACGCTCTCATCAGAGGAATTAATAAGGGTGTAAGTCACTCTTATTATTTTCTCCAACAGTTGTATTCTTTTTTCTAAGGATATGCCATTGTACGAGGGAGACTGGACAATAATTTCTTGCGCTGAAGAATCATGCAGCAACCAGTGCTCTCCATCGAATGGAACTATAGGGGGCCAGCCGTTGTTTGGCCAACTACTTTGTGGCCCCACCCAGAGGAAGTCTCCTCCATGGTTTTTCCAATCCGCTTTTTGGCTAACTTCTGGATTTAGATATAGCAAATTTACCTTTGGACTGCCTAAATAGACAATTCTTCCGCTCTTTTCTAAGTCCACAGCGACCTTTGCCCATTTGTTTTCAAGGACGATGACATCTTGTGAAATTATTTTAGTAATTTTGATGGGTACTTGGCGTGTAACAGGACTATTGGCTGCAAGACAAAAAGTAAGCAGAAGATAAATTGTGACTATACGTATATAGTTAATAATAGTAAACCTCATAACATCGACTTTCTGCAAAAAGCACAATCAGAACTAACCCTACATTTACTCCAATTCTCTCATTACTAATCACTCTTTACTATTAAAACGCTACTCGTTAGCTTTCAAAACCAGTAAATATATGCCAATTCCACCAATGATGAGGTTGGGAACCCAAGCTGCTAATATCGGGGGTAAAACATGGATAAGCCCCAACCATTGCCCCACGGCCATTAAGATATAATAGAAGATGACAACCAGTAAACTCAGTCCAATGCCTACAGAACTACTGGTACGTTGTGGTTTTAGCCCCAAAGGTGCTCCAAGGAGCGTGAAAATGAAGCAGGCAAAGGGAATAGAGGTTTTCAAATAGAGCTCAACCAAGAGCTTGGATACGTCCACCCCCGTTATCTTTTTCTTTTCAATTTGTTTCGAGAGAGCCAGAAAGCCCAATTGCGTAGAGTTGCTATTGTCCAATATAACGTTGATATCGGCAGGATTAAGGTTCAAGTTTACAAATTCTTTATCAAAAGTAATGCGTGTAATGGAGTCTTCCTGTTTATCGAATAAATAGAGAATGCCATGTAAGAAGTTCCAGCCTTTTCCTGGGTCAAAGACGGCTTCATTGGCAAAAACAACTCTTTGTAAGTTGCCTTCGTCATATTCTAAAACAGTAATATCTTTCATGGTTTGTTTAAACATTACCCGAGCATTAATGGTTCTTTTCAGAAAACCGTTTTCATATTGGGGAATATTTACAGAGGTTCTAAAGCTTGGTTTGTATTCATGTTGGGCTTTAGCCATGAGGTACTCGACATATAAATTGGCTTTTGGGACAATTTGTTCATTAAAAACAAGTGTGAGCATGGAAACCAAGAGTCCAACAAATAAGGCTGGAGTGATGATGCGCTGCAAGCTGATGCCGCTAGAACGAAAAGCGGTAATTTCGCTGTCGCCAGATAGCCTGCCAAAGACCTGTAATGTGGCAAGGAGAATAGACATCGGAAAGGTGTAAACCATCAGTTGGGGAATGCGTCCAATAAACCAACTAAAGACAGTCCTAAAGTCGAGTCCATACTTATTGGCTTCACTAACAAGATTGGGGATTATTCCTACTCCCGCAAAGATGGAAGAAAAAGCCACGACTCCAAACAGAAAGACATTTATGAGTTCGGTGATGATGTATTTATCAATTTTTTTTAGATTCATAAGGAAAAATTTTGTCCTAAATAAAATTGTTTGGCGATAGGGTCTTGAGTAAGTTTTTTACTGTCTCCTTCTGTCAAGATTTTTCCATCGTGTAAAATGTAGGCTCGGTCGGTAATTTTCAAGGTTTCACGTACATTGTGGTCGGTAATGATGATGCCCAGTCCTTTACTTTTGAGGTGTAGGATTATTTCCTGAATGTCGTTAATGGCTAAAGGGTCTATGCCAGCAAAAGGTTCATCGAGTAAAATAAATTTAGGATTAATGGCCAACGCTCGAACAATTTCCACTCGGCGCTTTTCGCCACCAGACAGCACATAGCCTTTACGTTTTCTAAGGTGTGATATTTTCATTTCTTCAAGAAGTACAGAAAGACGGTCATCGTATTCTTTTTTTGGGAACAGATTGAGTAACTCCCACAAAACATAGACGTTGTCTTCTACGCTTAATTTCCCAAAAATAGAGGTTTCTTGCGGTAAATAGCCAATACCCAGTCGGGCTCTTTGATACATGGGCATTTTAGAGATATTTTTATCATCCAAAAAAACATTTCCATTGCTGGGTTTAATAAGCCCAATAATCATATAGAACGTGGTTGTCTTTCCCGCGCCATTGGGGCCGAGTAAACCAACAATCTCTCCTTGGTTGACTTCAATGGAAACATCATTAACGACAGCGCGCTTATTGTATTTCTTAACGAGATTGCTTGTTTTTATTTGCATATTTAAATTTTAGCCTGATTAACTATTAATCGCAAGTTTTAGAAGCAAATAGCTTTTGCGTCTAGTGTCTGGGATTTACTTAAAGTCTCTGGGTAGACTATTTTGCCAATTTTCTCTAGATTTGCAGGTCATTAAGTAGGATTCAACGTTTGTAAGTATGTATGAATGATTGATGTTTTCATCGACTTCCCCACGTTCTGGTCGAATGGCAAAGGCTAATTTTGGCTCAGCAGTAGAAAACTGGGCGTCTACGCCTGCTTTATTGCCCCGCGCATCTAGTTTTACCCATTTGCTTAGACTGTCGATGTAGGCAAAGACGTAGCCGTGTAAGACAAGCCAAGGATACTTTTCGTCATCCAGAATTAATTTCTGATACCCAAAACCTGCGGGGATGTTGCTGGCTCTTAATAAGGCCACCAATAATATGGACTTGGCAAAACATATGCCGTGTTTATGCTGCAAGACTTCGGAAGCAAAGCGAGTTATGCGGTTTTCATTTATATCTGCACTGTGGTCTATATTGTCACGCACAAAATGGTAAAGTAATTTAGCTGATTCTAAGCTGTTTTGACTATTCTTGGTTATTCCAAGAGCCGTGCTTTTCACATTTTCGATATCTACCAATTTAAAGGAGTTAAGAAACTTTTGCATTTAAGATTACCTTTTCCCAGAGCGCTATTTCGCCCTCTATTACCTGAAAATAGGGGTGAATAGAAACCTGATTTTGCAAACGATAGAGCTCAGCAGCAGCCCGCTTGCTTAGCTTCTGTTTTAACCAAAGAAATTCATATTCCAACTGTCCTTTAGAAATAGAAATTCCCTCGCTAGTATCCTGCCAACTTAAAAGTTTTATCCTTTGGAATTTGTAATGTCGCTTTTCGGCTTCATCTACTAGAAAATGCAAGTAGTTACTTAGGTTTTGTGCAGGCTGTGATGTGTTTTGAAAGCGAAGGAGTTGGGGGTGGTGCCGATAGCCCTGAGTTTTATTCAGAAGGACGTTTAAGGCCAAAAGTCCTTCTCGCCACCATGCTACAAGGCCTTTGGTATCTAAGTGTTGAGGGTGAAGGCTCCAAAGTCTCATTTGTAAGTAAGTATAGCAGATTAATAACCACCTACGCTATCCCATTTGTCTGCTCTCGCAGAAAGAGAAACTGCAAATTGGACGTCATTTCTAGAGTTGACGACTCTATTAACGACGAGTAAAACATTGTATATAAAAACGTCGAAGAACAATTTAATAGTTACTTATAAAATATGGTATTCTTAATACGGTTAATCGCCGTATTCTTTGTGCAACGTTCACGACGTAAGTAGAAAAAAACAATAAGGGAGTTTTGATATGGATATTATGGTATTTATAGTAGGAAGTTTAGCCTTGGGTTTGTGGGCTGGATGGTTTATTGCTAAAAGGAAATATCAAAGAGAAACGGGGATTCCCGAAGGTGAACATAAGAAAGTATTAGAAGAGCTCATTAAAGCTCGTGCAGAAATAAATAATGCGCAAGGTAAAGCCACAAGTTTAGAGAATCAATTAGCCGAAATTAAGCAGGAGATTATCCAAGAGAGGGAAAACGCTATTAATTATAAAACACAACTCTCTGAAGTAAATGCGAACTATAGAAATCTCGAAGAGAAACTTGTCACCCAAAAACAAGATATGGAGCAACTGCAAAAGAAGTTTACCCTCGAGTTCGAAAATTTGGCCAACAAGATACTCGACGAAAAAAGCACAAAATTTACCAAGCAAAACCAAGAAAATCTGGATGTGTTATTGAGGCCACTGAGCATCAAAATAACCGAATTCAAAAAACAGGTTGAAGATGTCTACTCTAACGAAGCAACGGCCAGAGCCTCTCTGAAGGGGGAAATATCTAAGTTGTTTGAGCTCAATCAACAAATGTCAAAAGAAACCCAAAACCTTACCTTGGCCTTGAAGGGTGAATCTAAAACCCAAGGAAATTGGGGGGAAGTTATTTTGAAGCGTATATTAGAAATATCTGGACTGGAAGAAGGTAGAGATTTTAAAACACAGGGTGCTTTTACCTCGGAAGAGGGGAAACGCCAGCTGCCCGATGTAATCGTTAACTTACCAGACAATAAGCACATGATTATTGACTCCAAGGTATCGTTAACCGCTTACGAAAAATACTACAATGAGAGTAATGAGGAAAAGAAACAACAGTATTTAAAAGAGCATGTGTCATCAATTAGGACCCATATTAAACAATTAAGTGAAAAGAATTATCCGAGTTTGTACCAAATCGATGCCCCTGATTTTGTGTTGATGTTTATGCCTATAGATCCAGCTTTTGGATTAGCCTTCCAAACGGATCCCCAGCTGTATAGTAGTGCTTTTGAATCTGGCGTCATAATAGTAAGTCCGTTGTCTTTACTGGCAACGCTTCGCACCATTTCCAGTGTCTGGAAAAAGGAATATCAAAACAGGAATGTTGTGGAAATAGCGCGTCTCGGTGGAGCGCTTTACGATAAGTTCGTTAGCTTTCTCGAGGACATGAAGAGTATTGGCAAACAACTCACTGGGACGCAAAAGACCTTTGATGACGCAATGAATAAGATATCAAACGGTACCGGTAATCTGATTAGTAGAACTGAGAAACTTAAGCAACTTGGTGCCAAGGCAACCAAGACCCTTCCCCCAGATCTTTTGAGTATCGCGCAGGAAAATGAAGATTAAGTTTTTTGCGCTTTTCAAAAAGTCCAACTAATTTTACTATGCTTTTTCTAAAAGCCGATCCAAAATATCAAGAAATATACGAAGGTACCCTTTTCCCAAGAACGAAAAAGTTGCTTTAACCTGCAATCAAGGTTAATATTTAAACATGACCGTTATCTTACTTGCAGCCATCAACCAAGACTACCAAGAGCTATTTGCCAAAATTAAAATAGACAACTATGCCGCGGATAAACTGACCGATAAATGTAACTTTTATCATTTTTACCTTAAGGATATAAACAATATTGCGGCCAATGTCATCAAGCAAGAGGCGTTGTCCAAGGGCGCTGAAGCGGTGGTAAGTCGCCAGACTCTAGTAAACCCCAAGGGTACAACCGATATTTTACTGGCGGTTACGGGGAAACAGTTGCAGCTATTTCTGACATCTATAGCCGAGCAGCCCTTTGGCTTAAAAGCACTTGCCCAGGAAATTTTAACCACCTATGAAAATATGCGACATCCTTTACCCACACTTCAAATTCGTGGACAGTTGGTAGATTTTAGCCAAAAAACATACGTGATGGGCATCCTAAACGTAACGCCAGATAGTTTCAGTGATGGTGGAAAGTTTCAGTCCCCGCAGAGTGCTTTAGAGCAAGCGCAAAAGCTAATTGCCGAGGGTGCAGACATTATCGACATCGGCGGAGAGTCTACTCGCCCAGGCAGTAAACAAATTACAGTTGAGGAAGAATTAGCCAGAGTTATTCCCGTAATTACTGCCCTGCGCAAGCTAAATTCAAAAATAATACTTTCCATCGACACCACCAAGGCGCAAGTAGCGAAGGCTGCCGTTCAGGCAGGAGCAGACCTTGTAAACGACGTGAGCGCTGGACTTTTTGATCAGAAAATGTTGACGACAGTGGCCGAGTTGGGGGTGCCGATTGTACTCATGCATACGCCAGCCACGCCCGATATGATGCAAAGTAAAACGGAGTACGATAATTTTCTTGTGGACATCTACGTGGCTTTGGAAAAGAGGGTACACGCGGCACAAGAGGCAGGAATTAATAGGGGGAATATAATTATAGACCCTGGAATAGGCTTTGGGAAAAACAGGCAGCAAAATTTAGCGCTTATTAATAATATAGCGGTTTTCCAAGGACTAGGGCTACCCGTTCTGATTGGTTCCTCCCGTAAGAGGTTCATTGGGGATATTTTAGCGAAAGATGCAAATGAAAGAATATTTGGAACAGCCGCAACTCTTGCCATAAGTGTATATCATAATGTTAATATAGTAAGAGTACATGACGTAGCACAGATGGTGGACGTTGTGAAAATCGCTCAAAGTATTCGGGAGGAGGACGGCAATGCATAAGGTGTTTTTAGGATTAGGTTCAAATATGGGGGATAGACAGTTAAATATAGATAATGCTGTAAAAGCCTTAGAAGCGGATGAGCATATTACCATTATTTCTACTTCCAGTTTTTTAGAATATGTTACAGAAAAAAGACCAAATGAGCCTAAGTTTCTAAATGGTGTTGTAAAGATTCTTACTAATGACACTCCGTCAGAGTTGCTGGCTAAGATTGAAGAAATTGAGCGTCGTTTTGGTCGTGAGTTTAAAGGGGCCTATCATCCTCGTACGATTGATATTGATATTCTGCTCTTTGATGAAGAAATTATCCTAGAAGATGACCTCACGATTCCCCATCCACTGATGCACGAACGTATTTTTGTTATGGAACCCTTGAATGAAATCGCCCCAGAAGCCTATCATCCAATTCTTAGCAAGAATGCGGCCTCTATCTACCGTGCCATAAAAGAAGGCCGAGAGCTTTAGGATCTTAATGTTTTATCGATTTATGGTAATATAGATTCCTATGAAAATAGTTCTTTTTATTGTCTTAATTTCCTTAACCTTCGGAATTTCTGAAAAGAATTATCAGCAAAAGTATACCCAAATTATTTATCCCTATGTGCAGACGTTTAGCTCGGCTAACTTTAAAGGCGTGGCCAATAAACAGGTGCATTATTTAAGTAAGGATGTTGGTGCCCATAAAGGTGCCATTGTTATTGTCCCTGGAAAATCCGAGCCAGCCTTAAGATACGCAGAAATTGCCTATGATTTAAAAAGTCAGGGCTACGCCATTTACATCATCGACCATCGAGGAATGGGGCAGTCCGCTCGTTTGCTAAGCGACGGCTCTGACAAAGTATACGTTGACCGGTTTACTGATTATGTTAGCGACCTAAAGACATTTATGGACACAGTAGTCATTCCTCAAAAGTATAAAAAAGTAGTTTTCTTGGGGCATTCCATGGGTGGGGCAATAATTGCTTTATACTTAGAGAAATATAAGCAGGATGTTGCAGGGGCCATTTTATCTGCGCCTATGCTGCAAATTAATACGGGCAAGTATCCCGAGAAATTTGCCTACACCGTGACTTCTTTTTTAAGTTTAATAGGTTTGGAAAAGACCTATGCGCTGGGTGAGACAAAATGGAAGGAAAAGCCCTTCAGTGAACGTAGCCTCTCCAGCAGTTCGGTGCGCTACTGGACGTCTGAGGTTTTTATTCCCCAAAAGCATCCCGAAACTATTTCTGGTGGGGCAACCAACCGCTGGGTAAAAGAGTCCATTGCTGCTACGTGGAGAGCGAAAAGAAATTCCTTTAAAATAGCTACCCCCATCTTATTGCTGCAAGCAGGTAATGACCGCTTATCCGTAGCTGCGGGGCAGGATGCCTTTCTGTCTAAAATAAAGCTAAGTACGAAAAGAGTATATGCCTCTTCTCGACATGGGATTTTAATGGAAACGGACATAATCCGAAATCAGGCGCTACAGGATGTCATAGGGTTCATCAGAAGTTTACCAGTTAATAGGCCATAACTATCTTCCTCCATATTTATGAATTGTGGCTCTGAAATATAGCTTTGCTACTTACTCGGCCTAACGATATAATATAAAAAAAATTGTGGAGGGTTATTTTATGATCAACAAGTTATTAGTTGCAGTTAGTGTGTTGTCTGTATTTCTCTTTGTTGGATGTTCCCAAAAACCAAAATTTTCCGATAGTCTCGACACCGTTTCTCCTTGGAATGCTTTTATGGGGCCGAAATCGAAGATGGTAATCTCCGAAGACAAAACTTCTCCAGCAGAAGGAGCTGCTTCCTTAAAGCTTGATTTTCAAAATGCAGACTGGGCGGGAATTGGTAGAGAGTTAGCAGACAAGCCAGCTTGGAACAAGAAATATGCTTTGACGTTTAAGGTTAAAGGCGATGGAACCTCACATAACTTAGCCGTTGAAATAACCGATAATGGTGGTGAGCGTTTTAGCAAAATTGTAAACATTAGTTCCAAGGATTGGGAGACCATCACGATTCCCATAAGCTACTTTTTAAGACGTAAAGACTGGCAGCCAGATAAAGCGCCCGATGATGGCCTGACGTTAACCCATGTGGAAGGGCTTAGCTTTTCAGTTGGAGAAAAAGAAAAAGGCTTCTTAAGCATTGATGACATTAAATTGGTCAAAAATAAATAGTTAATGATATTGAGCCCAAGGAAATGAGAGACTCCATACAACATGCTTATAATTTAGCTGGTTTAGTAAGCTGAAAGTAATATTATGACCGAGCAATATACCTTAACCAATTTAGTACAAACTAAGGAAGTCGCCTGCTCTCTGTTGGCAAAGCTAGTGCCGGGAGACGTTGTTGTCTTCGAGGGAAATCTAGGGGCTGGCAAAACAACCTTTATCCAGTTTATGTGTCACGAATTGGGAGTGGAGGAGTACGTAAATAGCCCCACCTTTACCATCATCAATGAATATTTAACGGGTAAATATAAGGTTAACCACATAGACTTTTATCGTCTAAACTCCGAGGAAGAGTTGCGCGAGATTGGCATTGAGCAATATTACAATGCTCAAGACCTAACGTTTATCGAATGGGGAAACAAGTTCCCAGAAATGTTGCCCGACAAGTATTATGAAATTAAGATTAGCTATATCAACGAGGTGAGAGAGTTAACTATAGAGTTGTTAGGGTAAATCAGTAGTCCTTCCCTGTTTTAGAGAAGGCATGCATGAGGAAAGGGTGTATCAAGAATGTTGAGATTCGGAATATCTACAGTAACGAACCAAATCAGCCTAGCGGTTATGGAGGACACCACTCTGTTGGGTGAGTTAAATCTCAAGCTGGAGGCGATCGATAACCTACTGCTCTTAATCGATAATTTATTAAAGCAGGTTAATAAAACGCTGGAGGACATTGGTGAGTTTGTGATTGTAAACGGTCCAGGAAGCTATGCGGGAATTCGCATGAGCTTATCGGCCATAAAAACTTTGGCTTTTGTGAAAAATATTCCTCTAAAAACTGTAAATACGGTGGAGTTGATGGCCTATAATTTTAGAGTCTTTCCAGGCTTAATTGTGGTTGCCATGGAGTCTCGAAAAGATGAGGTTAATTTTGGTTTTTTTGGTGGTAATCCTTTCAATATATTAATTTCCTGTGAAACCATAGAAAAGCGAATTTTATATAAAAAACTTGAGCAGATTGAGGGAGACTATATTTTAGTTGGAGATTTAAAAGAAATTCCCGAGGAATTTTCAGCTAAATATTATGTTGCCTTGCCTTTAGCTAGAGAGGCGATTTTACTGGCTTTCACGAAAGAAAGTGTGCCCTTAAATGAAGTGATGCCCATCTACTCTTACCCTGTGAACGTAAATACGAATTCCAAAAAGAAAGGAATTGTGTATAATAAATAGTGAGTGGTGAATCCTTCGAATAGGAGTTAGTAATGAACGTTACCTTAACCGACAAGGTTTCAATTAAAAAAGCTAGAGCCAAAGACTTGCCGTATATTTACTCTTTATACCAAGAGGAAATTCCCACTTCTTCTTGGACTTTGGAAGACTTTCATGAATTTTCTACCCAAAAGTATAACGACATTTTTTCGATAACGCTGGGTAAGGTTTGCGTAGGGTTTATTATGTTGACCAGCATTATCCCCGAATCAGACTTGATCAACATCGCCATCCAGAAGCCCTTGCAGAACATTGGCATAGGCGGTAAAGCGATACAAGAGCTTTTTACGCTCCTGCAAAAAAGGGGAGTTGCTAATATCTATCTGGAAGTACGTAAAAGTAGTCAGGCGCTAAACTTTTATGTAAGTCATGGCTTCCAAATCACCGCATACCGCAAAAAATATTACGCCGACAACGAAGACGCCGTCCTCATGGAACGCCAGCTGGTCTAAAGAAAGCGTACGTACAAATACACGGAGCTGATGATTAAGGAAATAAGGGTAATGGTAGTGCCATACTTCATAAACTGCATAAAGGATATTTTGTAGCCGTGTTTGTGGCTTTCTTCGCACACAATCACATTGGCAGCGGCCCCAATCATTGTCGCATTGCCACCCAAGCAGGCACCCAAGGATAAGGCCCACCACAAAGGGGTAATATCCATAGCCGTTTTCAGTTCTTTAATCATGGGCGTGATGGTCGCCGTATAGGGAATGTTGTCTACCAAAGCTGAAAGAATGCCCGACACCCACAGCACAAAGTAACTGGTGTAAGCCAGGTTTCCTTGGGTAAGTTCCAAAACTTTTTGAGCCATAAACCGAATGCCCCCCGCCTGCGCAAATCCCCCAATCACAATAAACAGGCCAATAAAGAAGAAGATGGTAGACCATTCTACTTCGTGAAGGATGTTGTTGGGTTTTTCAAAAAGCAACAGGAAGCTGGCTCCACTCAGTGCGATGACGTAAGCCTCTAAATGTAAGGTTCCGTGCAGAATAAAGCCAGTAATGACGCTCAGAAGCACCATTAAACAAATGCCCAGCATCTTTTTGTTGTGGATGGTTTTAGTGTTGTCTATTTCCATAATCCCAGCGTGGACGTGGGGTTGAACCACCAGTTCTTTTCGAAACCAAAAGGTAAGTACCGCCGTGCAGACGATAAATATTATAGTAATAACGGGTGTTAGCTCATGCACAAAATCCATGAACGATAGCCCCGCCGCACTGCCAATAATAATATTGGGCGGGTCACCAATAAGTGTGGCGGTACCCCCGATATTCGAGGCGAATACCTGCGCTAAAAGAAACGGCACAGGATTTAGTTCTAGCTCTTTGCAGATGGAAAAAGTAATCGGCATCATAATAATGACGGTGGTGACGTTATCTAGAAAAGCCGAAGCTACCGCGGTAAAGGTGCAGAGAAGCACAAAAACCAGCTTAGGTTTCCCCCCAGTTCGCTTCAGTAGCTCTATGGCCAACCAGCGGAAAATGCCCGTGCGGTTAGTAATGTTCACAATAATCATCATGCCTATTAAGAGAAAAATTACATTAAAGTCGATAAAAGAGAAAACCATTTCCGCCTTGTGGTGCGTCAGAATTATGGTTAAGCAAGCCGCAATCATGACTACCGTGACTTTAGGTATTTTATCGATAGCAATAAGCACATAGGACAGAATAAGGAGGGTAGAGGTAATAAGTAACATAGCGCAATTATATACTAAGACGGCATGGCTTTACAATTGCAGTAGCGTTTAGGGGGGATATTTGAATGACTAAATTGATATAATTAGAATTGTTCGTCTTGCAAGCACTGTATTTGCTGAGTTTTTCCTATTATATCACCATTCTAAAGTAGTACTTTGGAAAGGTAATGCTTAGTAAGTTGTGGAGATTAGGTGTTAGTTATTATAAGTGGTATACTTCAAAAGTAATTCTTTATTTATGATAATGAAAAATGACAAAGAAACAACTAACCGCATTGAAAATAAACCTCAGGAGGTTGAGGGAATCTCATTTTTTGCGCACTCAGAGAATAATTTATCTATAAAACATTTATTAAAAGACCATCTTACTTCAACAGCAACTATTGCTGAGTCTTTCGGCAAATCTGATAATGAAAAGAAAATCTTGAAAGTTGCCGGATTACTTCACGACTTTGGCAAGTACCAACAAGAATTTCAGTATTATTTGGAAAATGGAGGAAAACGAGGAAGTGTTCCACATGCTTCTTGGGGTGCAGGTTTTGCTAGAATATTAGGACTAAACGATATTTCCTTCATAATTGATGGTCACCATAAGGGGTTGCCTGATCGGGCTGATTGGCAATCCGTTACTGACGAATTCAAAAATGGAGAGGTTGAAAGTTTTGAGGCTATAAAAAAGTTGTTTCTAGATGACAATGCTTTAAATGAAAATGAATTAATACCTCCTTCATTTAAATATTCGAATAATCTTGAAAGAGAACTTAACATTCGATATTTATTTAGTATTTTGACGGATGCTGATTGGCTTGATACTGAAGCACATTTTGACCAAAACAAAACCAATTCAAGGAAAAGACATAAACTTGAAATTGAAAGAATGACTACGCAACTTAGCAATTACTTGCTTAGTAAATCGATGGAGGGTGAAATTAACCAATTAAGAAATAGGGTAAGGGAGGATGTCCTTAAGAAGTCGAACAGTCCATGTGGTTTCTTTTCTCTAAATCTACCGACTGGACTTGGAAAAACACTAACATCACTTTCGTGGGCATTAGAACACGCGAGAAATAATCAGCTTAAAAGAATAATAATTGTCTTGCCATTTATTAATATAATCGACCAAACAGCACATATTTTAAAGGCTATATTTGGAGAGGACTCTGTTCTAGAGCATCATTCTAACTTAATAGAAGAGGATTCAATTAACGACGATCTGGTATATGATTATAAGAAACTTGCTTGTGAAAACTGGGACTATCCTTTGATTGTCACAACATCGGTACAGTTTTTTGAGTCTATATTCAGTCGGAAGCCTTCAAAAGCACGTAAAATTCACAATATAGCGGATTCAATTGTTATCTTTGATGAGGTTCAAACGTTAAACAAGGAATTAGTTGCTGGAATTACCCCGATATTTCGGACACAATTAAGCGACCTTTTCATTAGCTATCGTTTCAAAATTAGCAGGAGAAAGATAGCCTAAAGAAGAATGCCTCCTTTCACGATTATAAAATATTTCAATATAATCGAATATAG
>CAIUUT010000021.1 GCA_903902445.1 uncultured Candidatus Marinamargulisbacteria bacterium | reverse complement strand
ATCAATCATATTTAGGTTCATCAAAGATGGGATATATCTGGGTTGAAGGAAATGATTTATGTTTTATAAATGCCCAACAATGGAGACATAATATTTTAGGAGATTGGGTTAGTAATTCGCCTGGAGTAAGCAAAGCTGGTACAATGTGGATAGATACAAGTAATAATTTACATTGGGTTACTAGTACTGGATCTGATATGGTTTCTCATTGGAAGGTCAAACAGTTTGGCAGTGTATTTTCTAATGGTCCAACTGGTACAGTGTACGCTGGTACAAATAAAGCTGGTTATATCTGGGTAGACAATGAATTTGGTTTAACACACCTCTCTTATATTGGGTACGATGGTTATAAATATTTAACAGGTGCTGGCGATAATCCTTACGCATAATTTTAAAAATATGAATGAAAATATACCAGTAAAAATAATTAGTCCGAAAGAAGCAGAGGAGCAAGGTTTAGCTAGGAAAACATCTGTGTCTTTTATGACAACAGCTATAGGTAAGATAGGACATCAACCACACGATGTTGAAATACACAACCTAGAAACTGGAGAAAAAGCTCACTTGATGAAAGATGGAATTAAACAAGATTTTAAAGGTTTTAAAAACAAATAAAATATATGCCTACTCAAGCACAAGCACCAACAATTATTTTAAAACGAGGAATGTCAGGTCCACAAGTAAAAGTTTTACAGGATTTTTTACTTAGCCAAGGACTTATGACTCAAGATCAAATAAATACTGGTCCTGGTATTTTTGGCCCTCAAACAGAGAAAGCTGTTAGTGCTTGGAAGCAGGCTAATGGAGTAGATAACTATTCAGCCCCAGGTGTATGGGACCAAAAATCTTTCACTTCTCCTGTAGTCACAGGTAAAATGAACGAAACAATGGAAGTTCCACCTGGAACACCTCCTGATTTTTCAAAAACAAATTACGCTGTTATTAAATTAAATGGCGATAAGGATGGTTTATATCTGATTGATGGAGTAAATAAAACAATCCAAGCTTTTGAAAATGCCGCTGCATTGGATAAATATGACCTATTGAATACTTCTTGGAATGCTACAATGTCTGATGAGAATATGAAGAGTTGGTCTTTAGATGATTTAGTGGGCCAGGGGTTTAAGAGCACAGGCATGTCTGGGAAAATAAAAAGTGATGGAATTGATCCATTAATCGTTCAGAAAAAAAGCATAAATGATTCTGGCATTAATTATGGAAAAACCATATCAGCAGATGACGCTAAAAATGCTCTTAGGATGGTAGATGGTTTATGGAAAGCTGCCATTGCTGGAGGAATTACCAATGAAGATACATATCAAAAAACAATTAATAGCTCTAATTATGCTCTACAAGTAGCCGCTTTATCTACTGTAGGTGGGTTTACACCAGTTGATATTTTTAGAGATATTAAGCGTTTAGATTTAATAAATAAAGGAGATACATCCTTAATCAATACTCCAGTTCTTAGTGGAACACAAAACAAACAGGCTTTCTCTCAAACCGCTGCTGGAAGCCAAGCAGCAAACAACTCTAAATTACAACTTCCAAGTAAAATTGCTAATTACAATACCGACGTTTTAGATTTGCCTCTTTACCAAATTTCTGATGAAATATATAAGACTTTAGTACCTATTTTAAATCCAGCTTCTCCTGAGTTTAAAGCAGCGGCTGAAAAGATTAACACTTTGTTTATCGATCAACAAATGCTTGAACTTAGCGCTGATACTGAAGCACAACATGCGTGGGCAAAAGATCAATGGACTAAAACAAAAAAATCTATAGAAGATACTTATAAAATTCAATTAAGTGATAATGTAAATGAAGCTTGGGGACAATTTCAACAATTATCTACAGGAGCTAGACAAAGTGGTAT
>CAIUUT010000020.1 GCA_903902445.1 uncultured Candidatus Marinamargulisbacteria bacterium | reverse complement strand
AGCAATATTAATTTTATTTTCACCCAATAAGGTGCCAATCTTACCGATTATTCCAGGCTTATCATTATTCGGTACCACTAACATTATTCCTTCGGGGATAACATTAACTTTAAATTTATTAATATTCACGATTACATTCCCAATATCTTGAAAAATCGCTCCACTTACTTCATATTTATTAACTTTACTGGTCACTTTAAGCGTAATAAGATTTTTATAATCCTCTTGTAGTTCTAATTTTGTTTCTTTTATCTTAATCCCTCTATCTTTAGCAATTATTTCAGCATTTACAAAATTCACAACAGCTTTCTCTAAGTGAATGAGTAGCCCTTTGAGGATCGCCAAATTTAAAGGCGCTACATTCTTTTGGGCCAATTCGCCATTATACTCAAGCTCCACACCTTCGATAGGCTCATCGACTAACAATTGCCCCATAAATTTACCAATAATCTCGGCTAGGGTCATATAAGGCTTCACTGGATCTAAAATATCTTTTCTTAAAGAAGGGATATTCACTGCCGCACTGGCTTCACCACCATTTAAAACAGACCTTACTTGCTGGGCCACATCTATGGCAACATTTTCTTGTGCTTCAGCAGTCGAAGCACCAATATGAGGAGTAGTAATTATATTTTTAACTCCCAATAGTACATTATTTGGATTAACGGGCTCTTCTTCAAACACATCGACAGCAGCCCCTCGTACTTTGCCACTCTCTACAGCTTCACGCAAATCTTTCTCCACGATAATACCGCCGCGCGCACAATTTATTATATAAACGCCATCTCTCATTATGGAAAATTTCTTAGCATCAATAATATTTTGAGTTTCTTTAGTTTTTGGTATATGAAAGGAAATATAGTTTGCTTTTGCTAGGACTTCATCCAAAGGATATAAAGTAATTCCGAGCTGCTTGGCATATTCCTCGTTGATATAAGGATCATAACCAATAACATCCATGCCCATTGCCATGGCATAATGCGCAAGTCTTTTGCCAATTTTCCCCAATCCAACCACAGCTAGAGTTTTTCCAAACAACTCAATTCCTGTGAATTGAGTCCTCTTCCATTCTCCATTTTGGAGACTATTGTGCGCCCAAGGAATATTTCTTGTAAGGGCCATAAGCATAGCGAAGGAGTGTTCTGCGGCGGCAATTGTATTTCCCTCAGGAGAATTTACTACAATGATACCCTTTTTTGTTGCAGCTGGAATATCGATATTATCAACACCAACACCGGCTCTGCCTATTATTTTGAGTTTATCAGCGGCTTCAATGATTTTAGAAGTTACCTTTGTCTCACTTCGAACTAATAGGGCATCATAATCCGATATGATACTTACCAACTCCGCTTCAGTTAAACCAGTCTTTAGATCTACTTGAAAGCTTTCCTTAAGTATATCGATACCCTTGCTCGACAACTTATCACTGACTAAAACTTTCATTTTCATCATAAATACTCTCTAACGCTTACGGTACTGAGTTCTTTTTCTTGCTTTCTTACGGAAATATTTCTTTCTTTCAACTATTCTGGCATCACGTGAGAGCAAACCTTCTTGTTTTAATATTCTATGATATTCTTCTGAGATAGTATTTAAAGCTTTGGCAACTCCGTACATTATTGCATCGGTTTGTCCAGATACTCCGCCACCATTAACAGTAACTTTTAGGTCATATTTATCTTTAGTATTTGTAAGAATTAATGGTTTAAGTAATTTAGTCTTATAGGTAAAATGGCAATGTAAATCATCCAATTTCTTATCATTCACCACTATTTGACCATCACCAGATATTAACCATACTCTAGCAATTGAGCATTTCCTTTTACCTGTGGCATAATATATTGCCTTCTCTTTTTTAATTACCTTCACCTCTTCAACCATTTTCATTCTCCTTTATTGTAAGTCCAATTTCACAGGTTTTTGTGCGCTATGCTTATGGCTTTCACCTTGATATATAAACAACTTTTTCAACATAGCTCTACCCATTTTACCTTCAGGCAACATTCTCTTCACCGCTAATTGCAAGACTTTACCAGGCGAATCCTGTTGCATGGTCTCGAAATTTTTATTTTTAATTCCTCCAGGGAACCCTGTATACCAATAATATATTTTTTCTAAAGCTTTTCTGCCCGAAATTTTTATTTTAGAAGCATTTACAACTATCACAAAATCACCATTATCCATACTTGGCTGATAAGACGGTTTGTGTTTTCCTCTAAGAACAGTTGCTATTTGAGATGCTAATCTACCTAGACTTTGATCAGCAGCATCAATTTGCACCCACTCCTTAACAACATCATCTTTTTTTGTATAATATGTATCAAACTTATTTCTCATTTTATTCAAAACCTCTCTTCCACTAATACTCTATTTCTTTTAAAAATAACGCCTTTGCTGGAGCCATCTTCCAACTACTACATGGCTCGGCGCTAACAATTTCACTGTAATAACTTTCAGTAATAATACCGTTATTTACTTCTAATATCAATCCTACAATCTTTCTAACCATATGATACATGAAACTTTTTGCTTTAATCGAAAAACAATAGGCCTCTGCATCAATGTTCAAAAAGGAAAAAGGCATTTTCACTATTTGTGCTTTACATATCTCTCTAACTGTACTTCTGTACTGCCCAGGATTGTAACATAAATTCTTGCAATCTCGAAGCCCAATTAATTTAGACAACAATCTATTTAATAAATTAATATTAAGTTCATTTACATGTAACATATATTTATCTAAAAATATATTTTGCTTACCTGTATAAATCCAGTACTCATATTCTCTAAATAGAGCATCTTTTCTTGGATTAAAATCTTCAAGTACTTCCTCTACCTTCACAACTTGAATATTTGTGAGCAGATTATTTAAAATATGTTTTATTTTATCAAACGGGATATTTCCATTATCAGAATAAGACACTACTTGCATTTTTGCATGCACTCCAGTATCGGTACGACCAGCGTATTTGATTGTAATTTTATTGCCAATCATTAGACCAATCTTACTTTCCAATTCTGATTGTATAGTTAACCGTTCCTTTTGCCTTTGAAAACCATAAAAACCATTACCATCGTAACTGATAGTAAGTTTAAGAGTCCTCATGCCTAATTATAAACAGTTAAACTAATTCAAGTACTGATACACTCGAGCCATCGCCACGACGTATCCCAAACTTCATAATTCTAGTATATCCACCTTTAACATCTTTATACTTTTCTAATATTTCATTACTGAATATT
>CAIUUT010000019.1 GCA_903902445.1 uncultured Candidatus Marinamargulisbacteria bacterium | reverse complement strand
CGCATTCTTAAATGTTTAGTTGCAGTAGAATTAAAGGTAACAGAGTTTGAGCCAGAATTTGTTGGCAAACTAGATTTTTATTTACAACTGATAGACGAGCAGTTAAAACAGCCAGATGACCAGGCAAGCATCGGTATTTTATTGGTGCCAAGCAAAGACCATCTAGAAGTAGAGTATGCCCTGAGAACTGCTTCAAAACCCATAGGGGTAGCAAAATATACGCTAAGCAAACATCTACCGAACGAACTGCTAGGGAAGTTACCCTCAGCTGAGGATTTTAAGCAAATACTTACGCCTCTTAATCCAAAGTTGCTGTGAAACCTAACTCTATCGACCGCCACTCTTTAATGCGTATCTACGAAATAGACAAGCTTATTCGCGATAAGACCTATCCTAATAGCCAAACCTTAGCAAAACAGTTTGAACTAAACTCACGCACTATATTGCGAGACATAGAAGCCATGCGTTATAGAATGGGCTTTGAGATTGAATATGATGCCCAGAAAAACGGCTACTATTACACTAAGGAAAACAAAGCCAATCTTCCGCCACTGCAAATTAGTGAAGGAGAATGGGTTAGTTTATTAATGATGCGCCAAATTATGCCCCAACTTAGCCCCAAGGCACAGGAAACTACTAAGCACCTTTTTCAGAAACTGGCTATGCTAGCCTCGGACAAAATCGAGGTAGATGATACTTTGCTTAGTCCACTAATGTCCATGGACTTTGGTCAGACCAAACTGCCAGCTATCAACGAAGATATTTACTCCAAAATGGTGAAAGCCTTGCAAGAGAATAGAACAGTAAAAATGACCTATTACACCACCTACAGCCAAAAAACTTCCTGTCGGGAACTTGACCCATACCATTTGCGTTTTGCTTTTGGTGGTTGGTATATTATGGGCTTCTGTCACTTACGCCAAGATATTAAAATCTTCTCGCTTTCTAATGTTCAGAAACTGGAAATTACCAGAAGAAACTTTGTTCGTCCGGAGGATTTCAGCCCAGAAAAGATGCTGGGGAATGCTTGGAGGCTGATTCCTGGAGAGCCTGCCCACGTTAAACTAAAGTTTTCCCCAGACATTGGCCCTTGGGTTTCCTCACGCCAATGGCACAAAACGCAGACCATCCAAGAACTGGAAGATGGTTCGATTCTTATGGAGCTGGATATTGACGGTCTATCTGAAATCAATGGCTGGGTGCTAAGTTTTGGCAGTGGCGTAGAAGTGTTAGAACCTAAGGAGCTTATAGATGAGATTAAGGAAGAAGTGAGGCGGTTAAATAGGGTCTACCTTTAGTCCCCATGACGTTAATTACTTGCCAATTACCTTATTGAACCACTTTAGGATTTTCTCGTTGTCGGCAACATAAAACTCATGCTCCATGTTGGCTTCTTCCCAATAGGTTACGGGATAGCCTTTGTCTTTAATGAGTTCATAGTTTATTCGTCCATATTTAATCGGGATTTTTGAATCCTTTACCCCATGAATTAAAAGAATGGGAAGCTGTTTGTCTTTATCGGTTTGATAGTGGATGTTTTCGCCAAGCGAGGTAATAACCAGGCCCATAAAGGTTTGTATGGCCGTAAAGTATGGATAGTAGTTAATACCCAGAAATAGTGCGAAATGCCCACCAGCTGAGGCGCCATTGAGAAGCGTATACTTGATGTTGTAGTCTTTCTGGGTTTTCTGAACCAAACTGAGCACGTGTGCAATATCCATTCCGCTCCACCCATCACGGATTCCAGCATTAGGGGCCAAGACAAGGAAGGAGTTCTTTTGCGCAGCTTTCTTCCAGTTTTCAATGTAGAGGCCGTCTCTTTCGCCAGAACCATGCAGTGCTACAATCAACTTGCCTGTATTTTGACTGGGAACAAAAAGCATATAGTTACCGCTGAGCTCTCCATACTCATAAACCGTGGAAAAGCTAGACGTGAAAAGAAGTGCAAAAACTATAAAGAGTATTTTCAAATTAATTCCAATGATGTCACTAATGACCAAAAAGATTTTGTAGAGAATTAATATTCAAATTGGAAGCTTCAATTTTAGGAGCTTCAGGGAGGGGGATTTGTCCTTTTTCGTTAAACGGGATATTGAAGGGTAGGGCTACAAAGTCAAAGTGGAAAGTACCATTAAGTTCAAAAGGCACCGTCTTGTTGCCCGCGGCAATACTTTCTAAAAGTTTGGCAACCGTAGTAAAAACTCGCTCATACTTTATTTCCACAGGAAGGTTTATGGTGGTAACTTGGCTACCGGGCATCTTAAACTTGATATCTTTAGCATCCAGTAGTTGTACGCCATTAATTGACAGTTTATAGTCGTAAAGGGCTTCGTCTAACCCAATAGGGTTGGGATTGTTGATGGTAAAGTTAAAAACAAGATTGGCTTTTTCAAAGCTGATACCCGTTAAATTGAAGTTGGAATATTTAACTTGCGGTTGCTTGAGTTCAATACACCCGAACAGACTAAAGATTAAAAGTAATACTGTGCCACTAAGTAGTATCTTTAATTTAGACATAGTAAATATTTTATAGGTAATTGATAATTTTTGAAAGAGTGAAATGAAAATATATGTAAGATTTACAGGTTACTTCCTTTCCTACGTCGATGGGGTAGGTGTCATGTACTGGTGACGAATGGGGGGAATGTATACGATTATCTAATAATCAGAATTGCTAGTTTTTTCCATTCACTATTCACCATTAGATCAGCAGCACTTCGACAGATTAGAAGCCAGTTGTTTAAGGTGGATAATGCATTCAATCATATCGTTAATCACATTGGTGATGTTGCTGGTGGTGTAGAACGTTTCTTGAGACGACAAACTGTTATTCTCAGAGATAACCGAGATAGACTGCATTCTGTTGGCAGCATCCTCATATTTCAGCGCAATATCCTGCAAGGAGTTTTGGTTTAGGGTAACGATGGACTTTAAGTTGTGTAATTTTTCCATAAAATGACCAATATTTTTCTTGGAGTCGCCCAATACATTGGTGTTTGACTGAATAATTTCCTCTACATTATTGAGTAATCTCACGGCAGCCGAAGTAACTTCCTGCATTTCTTGAGTGGAGTTCTTAATATCTTGCATATGATAAACATTTTTAGTTACGGCTTGGATGATTTTACGAAAGGAATCCTTGGTAACTAAGGTTAAATCCTCTCCATTTTTTACATCACTGATGCTGCTTTCCATCGCCTCCATAACGCTATGACTTTCCTCGTGAATATCTTTGACGATAGTTGAAATTTCCTTAGTAACAGAAAAGGAGCGCTCGGCCAATATTCGTATTTCCTCAGCTACTACGGCAAACCCTTTGCCATGCTCTCCAGCTCTAGAGGCTTCCAGTGCGGCATTTAGTGACAATAAATTGGTTTGTTTGGATATTTTATCCAGTATTCTTACAAACTCGAATATCCTATCGGTGCTTTCACTTAAGGATTCCATTTTCTTTGAGGCATCAAGGGTTGTATTTTTAATTTTCAGCATTCCATTAACGGCGTTATCAAGCACTGCTTCTCCTTCCAGTGCCAGTTGGGCTGAGTTCTGGGATGAATAGGAAACATTATTTGTGGAAACGGCAATATTGCCGATGGTTTCCATTAACTGATTCACTAAAATCTTAGTGTTTTCTATGTCACTAGATTGTTGCGTAGATTTATTGGTTTGCAGATCAATCACGTCATGCACCTCATGGGCTAAGTCGACGACGTTTAGCATGGTTTTGACTTGCTCTTTTTCACCTTGGCTCACCATATTTAGCAACTTAAGAATCGCCTCAATATTGATGTTTAATTCCTGAATTTGCTCATTTTGCATTAGAGATTGTTGCGTAACGGTGGACACTGAGAGCATGGTATTTTTGATACCTTTGTCTGTTTGAGTCGCTTTATATTCTAAGTTGGAGGCTTCTTTATCTAAATCCAGAGACATTTTACTGATGATGGCAACCTTTTCTTCTAAGGATTTACTCCTTTCGTCTAACTTGGTATAGACATAGTTTAGTTCCTCAATATTGGCCGCATTTTTGTTCTTTATTTCATTTATCTGGTCAGCAAGCCCGATAGATATAATAAGAACCATTAAGAAAGAACCAATTTGAATGCCCCATATGCTTAGTAGATTAACTGGGAATAGCCCTAGAGAGCTTAAGGCAGCTATGCTAGTGCCAAGCAGGAATAAGCTGAAAGCTACACAGAAAAACATGGCATCACGAGATTTGTTAAGGGTTTGATAAATACTTACTAAAAATGATACAAATATAGCCAATAGGGTGAAAACAATAGAAAGCAGCAGCGAATCAGCGTAGGGTAGAATTGTTACAAGCAATAAGGCAATTATTAGTAGGGAAAGATAGCCTTTAATATATATATCAAATCGAGTCATTACCTGCTTTATTCTCATGTAGGAACGAACAAAAAATAACATAGAAATAGCCGTCAAATAAATTGAAATCGGCATAATAAATTCATTGATACTAGGCAAATTTGGCCAGATATACTGAAAACCAAAGCCATTAAACGTTGCTTGGAATAGTAAATAGGCAGCTACAAAGCATATAAAGTATAAATAGTTTCGCTCTCTAATAATAAAATACAGTAGGAAGTTAAAAACAATCATGACAATGATTAGTCCGTAATAGATCCCAAAAATAATAGCTTCTTTACTCACAAAATTTACAAAAAATCTTGGATCCCACAGTGATAGTTCAATTCTCATTGTTCCTTTAGTTTTAATCTTAATAAAGTAACTTAAAGTACCAGGAGCTTGTTTGAGTGGAAGCACGAAATTATGATGATTGAGGCGATTTTTTTGAAAATTATACTTACTGCCAGTTTTAATAAGTTGATACGTGCCGTTTAGATTCTGTATATATAGTTCAATGTCGTTAAGATGAGGGTAATTGACCGACAGGTAGAATTCCTTGTCGGTATTAAGCTCGTTAGTTATATTAAATCTCAGCCAATAAGGAGAGTTGGTTAAGCCTGCATTTAACTTCTGTTTTGTGGCTTTATGAAAGACGAGGTTGTTACTGCTTACGATATCCTGGTAAGTGGCCTTTCCAGTTTTATCTGCGAAATATTCAAAATTAATAGCGCTGGATTTGTTGAAAATATTCTCATCAATATTATTTGAGGGCAGTGCAAATATTATGGAGGAAAGGACAAATAACAAAAAAACCCAAAGTTTATTTTTAATAGGCTTACCTCATCGTCGAAAATTACGCTTAATACATAACTTATTATATTAATCATCGTTTATTTGTTCAAGATTAATACCAAAAATCTACGAATTCAAATATTGAAATATATAAGAAGATGCCGCATACTATCCCTCATGCCGCGGTGGTGGAATTGGTAGACACGCTAGTCTCAGAAGCTAGTGGTCGCAAGGCTGTGCTGGTTCAAATCCGGTCCGCGGCACCATTATTTTTTCAATGCGAATACCTTTTGAATAAAGATGAGTTGTTAAAGGTTTCCTAAAATATCATTCAAAGTATTATAAGTTGTTTCGGGATCAAAGGGTTTAGTTAGATAAGCCTGAGCACCCGCCATAAGGCATTTAGTCAAAACTTCATCGTCCTCGATGGAAGTCAACATCACGACAAGTGCATTTGGTTCTCTATCTATTAATGTTTCAAGAAACTCAAGCCCATCCATTTCTGGCATATTAATGTCACAGATTACGAGTTCTGGATATTCTGAGGTATATATATCTAAAGCGACTACGCCATTGGGCGCTTCAGATACGTCACAGCCCAGTTGTTCCAACATAGCTCTTAATTTTACTCTAACCAGTTCCGAGTCATCTACAATTAATATTCTTGCCATAGTAAATCATCGCTCCCCTTAATAACCTTATTTATTCACTTAAATTATAACATTAGGTTTTATATAAATCATATACTTTTTTATGCAGATACGGAAAGAAAAAATATCGTTTAACGTATTACTCGCCAGTTGTCGGGGGCTTTCGAGATTGTTTTTTATCGGAAACCATTTTTTTATCTTGCAAGATTTTCTCTTTAGTTTTTCGTGAACGTCGTTTCTTTTGTTTGCGTATTTTGGCTTGCTCGGCCATTTCTTTGGATGCTTTTTGGTAGAGGAGGGTGTCGATTTTATCGCACAGCTGACGTCTGGCCATAAAGCGGTTGAGGGTTTGTGAGCGCTCTTGCTGGCATTTAATTTCTATCCCTGTTGGAATATGCTTAAGGTAGACGCAGGAAAAAGTTTTATTTATTTTTTGTCCACCTTTTCCGCTACCCAAGATAAATTTTTCTACCAAGGATTCTTCAGTAATGCCCAGCGATTGCATTCTATTTTCTAGTTCGAGCTGTTTTTGTGGTGATATTAAGCTATTTTCCATTAAATTTGCTTATGCTTTCTAAAAATATTTTTGCATATTTGTTGGCTTTCACTTGTCCCACGCCGTTAATCTCAAGAAAATCTTCAACTGTGCGGGGTAAATGGCTACTCATTTCGATTAAGGTTTTGTCGCTAAAAACCATAAAGGGCGGCACGCTTTCAGCACGCGCTAACTCTAGCCGAAGTTTTCTAAGCGTTTCGAAAATTTCCAGATTGCCGATTAGTTTTTGGGTGGCTTCTTTTGTTTTCAGCTTCTTTCTAATTGTTTTCTTTTTAAACTGTATTTGCTGACCTTCTTGCAGAATTTTTACAGAAGTCGGCGTAAGTAAGAGAAGAGGGTATTCGCCTTCGGTAACCTCTAGGTAGCCCGCACTTATAAGGGAGAAGATGTAGTGCTTTAAGTCACTCCTCGACTCTTCAGTCAGTATATTATAAGTCGACAACTGGTCATGTCCACGGTAGAGAACATCTTGCTTCTTTGAGCCCAGCAGTACATCAATAACGTAGTTGAGGCCAAACTGTTGTCGGAGGCGAAACACGCAGGAGAGTATCTTTTGCGCGATAATGGTTCCGTCAACTTTCTCCACCTCATCCATACAGTTGTCACAGTTCTGACAGTTGCTGGCGGGATAGGTTTCGTCAAAGTAACTTAATATCTCCGCTCGTCGACACACAATAGAGTTGCACAGGGAAAACATCTGGTCAATTTTCCGAGTCATTTGCAGGCGTACTGCCTGCTCTTCGTAGTCATTCATAAATCGCTTGTAGAGCACCAAATCTTCGGGAGAGTATAGCATCAAGCATTCAGAAGGCAGTCCATCACGCCCCGCTCTACCAATTTCCTGATAATATTGTTCAATATTTCGAGGCATGTTGAGGTGCAGCACAAAGCGCACGTCAGGTTTATCGATGCCCATTCCAAAGGCAATCGTGGCCACAATCAGCTTAATGTTGTCGTTGATAAATTGGGTGTGGGCATTTTTGCGTTCTTGCGCGCTCAGCCCCGCATGGTATTTGGCAATATTAAAGCCCTTTTTAGCCAGAAATTCATGCAGTTCATCGGTCTTTTTGCGCGTCGAAACATAAATAATCCCAGATTCGCCATCATGTGTCTTCAGAAAGTCCAGAACCTGTGTATTTTTGTCCACGCGTTCGTGGATACGGATGGTGAGATTGGCTCTGTCAAAGCTACTTCGAATAAGCAGGTGGTCTTTAAGGTGCAGCTGCGCGACAATATCCTGAGCTACTTTTTGAGTGGCTGTGGCTGTAACTGCAATCACGGGTACGGTAGGAAAATTTTCTTTTAGGTAGGAAAGCTTTCGGTATTCTTCGCGAAAAGAGTGGCCCCACTCAGAAATGCAGTGGGCTTCATCCACTACAAATAGAGAGATGTTCGCCAGTTTAAGGGCGGCCATAAAGTTTTCCGCTGGAAAGCGCTCAGGGGCAACATAGAGCAGTTTATAGTCGGCCAAATTTTGCAAAATACTGTTAATGGCAGCGTAGTCCATACTGCTGTTGATGGTAGCCACCCTGATGTTGTTCTTTTGAAGTCCTGCCACTTGGTCTTGCATGAGCGAGATTGTGGGGGAAATAACGATGGTTGTTCCGGGAAGCATCAGTGCCGGCAGTTGGTAGCATAGCGATTTTCCCGACCCAGTAGGGAGTAAAGCCACAACATCGCGCCCTGCCATAAGGTTGGAAACAATTTCTTTTTGATAGGGACGAAAGCTGTTGAAGCCAAAATATTCTTTTAGGTATTTTTCCATAGTTTTTTATTTTAACACATAACCCAGTAAGTAATGTGGCATTACTTCCCTTCCTCTTTAAAATGTCATTCCGAGCGCACAGACAATGTCTGGAGTCGAGGAATCTTTAGTTTTTAGACGAAAATATTTTAATATTGCGAAACAATACCAATAAATGTTTAAACACCAGCCAATTAGGGCAAATCTAAAGGTATAAAGGGTGATATTTTGGCAAAAATAGAAAACAATATATTCAACAAATATCCAATTTCAAAACAAGTTGGAATAACTCCTCCTCCCTCAGTGAAAGGCGCTAGCACTCTGCGGCCAGAAAGTCGTACCCCGTTGTCAGTAGCCACCAATAGTAAAATTTCCAGTCCCTTAGGCAATATGCCGCACCACCGTCTAAATTTAAAGGACCCAATTAGTGCTACCTATAAAGGTGCACGTTCCATGTTTAAAGATGAACTAGATTTTGCCTCAGGGTTTGGTCTAGGGGCTTTTGATTTTGGTAAAGGAGTCTACAACATTGTTCGTCATCCCCTCCAAACCACTTCTGGGCTTATAACGGTTGCCAAACACATTCCCTACTTAGATTTAAACTCGGCCGATGATCAAGAAGATTTGCAATTTTCCAAGGTCTTCCTTCACCAGATTGCGAAACCGTACCAAGAGTCTCTGGCGGCAGGAAAACCCATGCAGGCGATAGGTCGTGGCACTTTCGAAGCTTTGGCTTTATTCTTTATCCCCATCAAAGCACCCGAAGTTAAACTGCTGGGGACAACCAATAAATTGCCACAGATTATCTATAGGGATCTTTGCCAAGTTCAAGAGCGTATCGTAAATTCAACTCAGGAACAATTGTTAAAAGAAATAGCCGATACCACAAAATCGGGAAAGAATGTTATGGGGCTTTATCAAATTAGCCATGGTAAAGGTGAAGACTATTTATACAGAGTCAAGGATGTTTCTGCCTTTGATATATTTCTCATAAAGGGCAAAGTCAAGGTTTACATCCCAGATACGGCAGAGAAACTGGAGATTTTAGACAAAGTGAAGAACATGATAACTTCGGTTCCAGCGCCTTACCAAGACGTATTTAAGCAAGTGATTATTTCCCCAGGACCCTATCCCGAATGTGTCATCGATAACTATTACTATAGGATAGGGGCGCAAGCCAGTAGCGACAAGTCGATTACCTTTTGGGGTGAGTATAATTTAGACCCAAATATATTCCACCACGAAGTAGCGCACCAAATCGATATGAAAGTACACCTAACCCATCTAAACAAGAACAATTTAGATGAATTTGGCAATATAATTAACTCCCCAGAAGTCGAACGTCACATCAACAGTAGGTGGCAAGAAGCCATGCAAAATGAAAAGTTCAAAACTGTTTCCGACTATGGCGACATTAGCCCCATTGAAGATTTTGCCGAGTCCTATGCTAAATATGTAGAGGATCCTCTGGTTTTTAGAGCCCAATTTCCGGATAGATCTAAAATTATAGATGATATCGTGAAGGTTAATAAGAGAGCTATTTATGCCAAATTGGCTAAAGAAATAAGCAAGTTGGGTTCAAGCCAGATGGCTACTTTTGTAGCTTTAGCGCGAAGCATCCCTAATCTTAATAATATTCCCAAATAGAAACAGTGTCTTTTCTGGTAGAATTTACAAATTATTAGAAGGTCAGCCTTGCTAAGACCGTTACGTCTGGATTGTTGAAGTTCTTTAGCCAAGGTTCTTCGTGGGTATATTTGCCAGCTGAAGCACGAACTTCCCAGTCACCCATTTGTTTGCCGATACCCACCCAAGTGTACGAACTGGTTTTTTGTGCGGGATCAAAATTTGGGGTTAAGAACTTGTGGGAGACATTTAGCCAATCTACAATGCCAAAGGTGGGTACATTCATGGACACGTTTAAGGTTCCAAAAGTACTACTGCTGGTGGCGCTATCTTTTCGTAGCTCCAGTCCTGGTTGAAACGCCAGAGAGCTAAGGGAATCATCCACCTCATTACTAATCTCTTCAAGGAAAAACGGACGAACGATACCCTGTAGGGCAATACTATTCTTTATGCTTCCAAGATTCGAAGTGTAGTCAACTTGCGCCCCAAATTGTTTTTTAAGATTGTAGTCGTAACCAACGCCTAGGGTAGCTTTTTCACTGCTATTTTGAGGCATTCCTAGGTTAAAGCGCCACATAGACTCTTCTTCAACCCCAATTTGAGCTACCAAGTTTGTTTTATTATAGAGATTATCTTTATCAAAGACTACCTCCGCGCCTGCGTTTACTTCTGGCGCCACAGAGACAAGGGCGCTATATGTTTTTTGATTATTAATGTTTTGAAAGCCAGTTGTTATGTTCATAATTACTCCTTTACACATATATCGGCAGTCAATGAAAAAAATTGCAAAAAAATGTTTAATGTATCTTTTTTCACGTTTAAGCATCCAATGAGTGTTAATATACAAAATATTCAGGAGGTCATATTATGGTTTTAGAAGTTACAGATAATAGTTTTAAGGTGGAGGTTCTCGAGGAAAGCACGCTCCCAGTGCTGATGGATTTTTGGGCACCGTGGTGTGGGCCATGTCGCATGGTTTCACCGGTTGTTGAGCAAATGGAAAAAACTTTTGCGGGTAAGTTAAAGGTGTGCAAAATCAACACCGATGACAACCAACAGGTTGCCGCTGATTACAACATAACCGGCATTCCTTGTCTCATTGTTTTCAAGAATGGTAAAGAGGTAAACAGACTTGTCGGTTATAGACCTGCCAACGCTATGGAAGCGGAGTTGCGCAAAGTAGTAGGATAATAATCAACTATTTGTGAATTTAGAGAAGTGCTATACTAGAAACCATGACTACTCTAGACCACAAAAGTTTTGAAGCCTTAGTGAAACCACTGGAAAAAAGAGTATATCTTTATTTAAAGAAGCTCTGTCGCGAAGGCAATTTAGCGCAGGATGTTTTGCAAGATACGCTTCTAAGTGCCTATAAGCACCACCATACTGTAAATGAGCCCAGTAAATTTGCCAGTTGGCTTTATCGGGTAGGTATAAATCATTGTAAAATGCATAAAAGACGCCAGAAACCGGTGCATGAGGAAAGCGAAAAAGTACTGTTAGAAGCGGCTAGTAGCGACGACAATCCCTCAGATTTATTTGACCAGCAGGATTTTGCACAGCGCTTAGAGCATGCTCTGCATGAACTACCTGAAAAATATAGAGCAGTCCTCATCCTCAAGGACATCGAGGGTTATAAAGCTAGGGAAATTGCTGAAAAGTTGAACTTATCGCTTGCCAATGTAAAAGCTATTTCACTGCGTGCTCGAGAGAAATTAAGAAAGTTACTCGACCCTTCCCTTGAGTAAGGCTATTAGCAAACAGTAGAGGCCCCTTTGCTAGCTTCACTAGAGATTGAGGCGGATACGCCCGATTTAACATCTCCTAATAAGCTTGCGTAGCTAGCACCAATTCCCGAGCTAATTTCACTAGACTCTGCTTTGCTAGACGGCGATGAAGCCGAGGCAGTGGCTCCAGTATAGGCGCTAATTCCTGAGCTTGCACCAATAGACAGGGACATTATTTGTTTCTCCTTTTGCATAAAATTTAGACCAGCATTACTCATTGTATCGTTAAACAGGCTAACATAATTGTATTAATAGTTTACGTTCCATTTGTAATATCTTCAAGCCTGAAATTTTCGACAAGTATTATCGATATACTAAATATGTTAGTGCAGAATTTAAAAAATATTGGACTAGTAACGGCACAGTCTCTCATGAAAAATAGGGATTCTTGTATCCCCCCTAAAAAGAAAAATTACTCCATCGCTACTTTGCCAATTATTGCGGCCATTGATGCGCAAAGTATCGTTAAGTTAAATGCTACAAATAGGGACCTTAAGAAAGCCTTGCACTACACTTCTCATATTCATGAAGTTTCGCAATCCTTTAACGTTTTGGCCAAGGAGCGCTTTGTCGGGAAACAAAGTGATCTGACAATCATCGTCCATGGAATCGGCAAGCCTTTGGAGTTTGGGGATGGAAGCTTTTACCAAAAGCAGACAAGTCCCTTGAGTTGGGAAAGTTTTTTTGATGGAGCTTTTCCCAAGGAAAATGAAGACTTGTGGAAATTTCGCTGGAATAGTGGTACGGATATTGTTGGAGATTCTCCGCTTGCTGCTTTAAAGTATTACTTATTAAATAGGGAAAACTGTTTAAGCTTAGCCAGAAAAACAATAATTCAAGCCTATGCAGACTACA
The DNA here is from genome assembly GCA_903902445.1 of uncultured Candidatus Marinamargulisbacteria bacterium. GTDB lineage: Bacteria > Margulisbacteria > Riflemargulisbacteria > GWF2-35-9 > GWF2-35-9 > CAIUUT01. Next base: position 716 of record CAIUUT010000019.1, on the reverse strand, counting down.
AAGAAAATGGGCAAAAAATTAACCTTGTTTGCCACAGTTTAGGCGCAGTTCTGATGTTTTCGGTGCTCAAGGAGGCTCAAACTCAAGGTATTCTTCTGGAAAATGGTAATCTCTTAAAACTGGGAACTCCTCAAAAGGGTGACCCACCGAATACCGAGTACTTTTATATAGACAAATTTATTATGTTAGGTTCTTTTGTAAAAGCCTTTTATTTAGACAGTGAGGTGAATTTTAACGATGCGCAGATCCGCAAAATTTACAATATCTATAATCCCCAAGATGAGGCAGGTATTGCCTATCTCATTATTGCTCATTCTACTAATTTTGGTGACATTAACAGCATTGGAACTGGTGAGATTAAGAGTCCTTGTGTTCAGAATATAGAAACGAATGTCAGACATGGCGATATGATGTTTGATGTGGGAATAATACGCCAAATAAAAAATATTTATATTAAGGACTAGAAATTGGTTGGCAATATTTTTGGTTTAAAGTTAGTGGTTATTGGGTAAACCCTCAATAGAGACCGAAAGGTTCGCTTTAAATTTGATATGGTTAGGTCGTTGGTAATAAATAATTGTCAACCCAAAGTAGAAATGTCACCTTTTGTGCAAAGTAGAAATGTCACTTTTTGATAAATTAAGCAATTTGTTTTTTCAATAACATAAGTTGATAAGAACGTTTTTTATAAGGATGAGAATTTGGTGGTGCATGCT
>CAIUUT010000018.1 GCA_903902445.1 uncultured Candidatus Marinamargulisbacteria bacterium | reverse complement strand
ATGACAAAATATACCCTCCTCATAAAATTCATTTACTAAGACTCATTTATTTATTTTTCACACACAGTATTATCGTAAAGAATTTATATATTTCCCAATTATTATTGATACTACTTGAAATAATTGCTATCAAGTAATGGAAAATATGTAAGTCAAGTTTTACAGGCTGAATATTTATGGTTATAATAAAGATAATCTTTTAAAAAAGGCGGTACAAATGTTTCAACAATTATCTTTACTTCAGTTTATGCAACAAGGTGGATTTATTCTACTCTTCTTAGGTGTATGCTCCATTGCATCCATTGCGGTCATCATTGAGCGCTTTATCATATATAGGGCAGTGCTGGGTAAAAGAAAAAAATTATACTCATCCCTGAGCACATTGCTCGCCAAAAAGAAAATATCTGAAGCCACCAAGCTTCTCAGTAATAAGCGTTCTATGCTTGGAGATCTTTATCTGAGCATTATTAAAAATAAAGACAATCCTCGTGAAATAACGGAGGAAATCGTCCAACGTCATGTACTTAAAATATTATTAGTATTAGAAAGGAAACTAAACTTTCTAGCCTCTTTGGGAAGTGTTACCCCTTTTGTTGGATTGTTTGGCACGGTATTTGGCATTATTAAAACCTTTCGAGGCATGTCTTTTTCGTCGTCCTATTCACCCAGTATGGTTACAAGCGGTATTGCCGAAGCCCTATTGAATACTGCAGCAGGACTTTTTGTAGCTATTCCCGCTGTTATTGCCTTTAACTACTTTTCTCATCAGATTCAAATATTTCTGCGCCAAATAGAAATTTCCACTTCAGAAATGATTGAATGGCTCTCCAATAACAATGGGATCGTTGAGTCCGAACCTCAGCCTGAGCTAGTAGTCGCGAAGAGATCAGACGTTCAAGAAATATTTCCTACCCCCAATAAAGTAGAGGATAAGCCAAAACCTCCGACAAATACTACAAGCATTAAAAAGAAAAAGGGGAAATAAAATTCTAAAACTAGATAAATTCACTCAGAAACCTATGTATGAGATTAATATCATACCCTTCACCGATATCGTTTTAGTTATTCTGGTCGTTTTTATTGTCACGACACCAATGCTTATACAGTCTGCCATTAAGATAAATTTGCCGCAAACCACGGTACAGGCACCACCCTCTCCTGAGGATAAGGTGACTGTAACTATTCTTGAAAACAACCAAATTCTACTTGGAAACCAGCCAGTAAAGAGCTTAGAAGACCTTGAAGCCAAGTTTAAGGCTCAACGCATATATGCCCTGCCAGTAGTGGTGAATGCTGATGCCAGAGCTAATTATGGGATAGTAGCTCAAGTGCTTGGGGTTGCTCAAAAGTGCGGAGCCAGCAAACTGGAACTTTTAGCCAAAAACGAATCCAAATAGAAGTAAATTAACTATTTTTTTAAATCTCGAATAATTTTACGATCCACTTCGGGAAAGGGATATTTTTCAAAATCCTCTAAGCGGACCCATTCAAAAGTTGAACTTTGTATATCTTGCAGAGGTTTTAGTGTTGCAAAATAGGCATGCACTTGTAGCGAAAAGTGAGAATATCGATGTCGATATACCCCCAATTTTTCACCAAATATAATCGTTATACCTAGTTCTTTTTTTAAAACTCGCAATATCGTTTCTTCTATAGATTCACCAGCCAGCTGCTTTCCACCAGGGAACTCCCATAACCCAGCCAGCATTTTTCCTTCAGGTCGCTTTGTAATTAGAATTGTGTCGCCTATACTAATAACGGCTATCCCCACCTGAATATGGGGCACTTTTGCTACTTTTTCTTTGAGTGGGAGTTTGTCGGTTAATTGCTTATTAAATGCCACACAATTTTGCATCAGAGGACAATGAACACAAAGTGGAGTTTTTGGCTTGCAAATAAGTGCACCAACCTCCATAACACCCTGATTAAAAGCAGAAGGATCTACGCGACTAATAATCGTCTGAAGATTATCGAAAACATATTTACGAACCTTTTGACTATTTATGGACTGCTCAATACCCCAAAATCGGGAAAAAACACGCAAAAAATTTCCATCAACAGCTGGAACTGGCTCTCCATAAGCAATACTGGCAATGGCCGCTGAAGCGTAAGGACCCAATCCAGGGAGCTCTTGCAATTTTGCAAATGAGTCTGGGATATGTCCAGCTAGCTTAGTAACTACCATCTGTGCCGCCTTGTGTAAATTACGAGCTCGTGTGTAATATCCCAACCCCTCCCACGCCTTAAGGACATCTTGTTGGCTCGCATTAGCCAAAATATAAACCGTTGGAAATTGTTTCATAAATCGTTCAAAATATGGCAGCACTGTTTTTACCTGTGTTTGCTGCAACATCATCTCACTAATCCATACATTATATGGGGTTGGTTTATCTCGCCATGGCATTACACGCTTATGAGTGTTAAACCACTCCACAAGTGACGTTGCCCAACTGAATTCAACTTGTCTTTTGGTCATAAGGAAATTATATCATGTTACACATTTAATAATTGATTGCATAAGGATTAAAATTTACTTTCAGAATTTAAGCAAAATGCGGTATAATTTCGTCGTAGGTTGAATTAGTCTTCAGAAGGATTTAGCACTTCACTGATCACGGTTCACTTATCACTATTTAAGCGGGTATAGCTCAGTTGGTAGAGCATCAGCTTCCCAAGCTGAGGGTCGAGAGTTCGAATCTCTTTGCCCGCTCCATAGTTTGTTTATTAAACTCCTCAGTGTAATTTTCTATTATCACTTTCAAATGAACTGGGGGAAGAACACTTGGTTCAGCTAATCCCTTAATGAGGACATAAATCATAATAGATGGAGAGGGCTATCTACATAGAATGGAGACAGATAGCTATAACTACCTGCCTCCAAAATTATTTAATGTCACACTATTTAAGTACAACTTTCAACTCTAAATCAAAATCATCCTTTATCACCTTGTCGCCAAGATTGGAAAAGAACTTTCCGGAACCATATTTTAAACCATACTTAGTACGATCGATCGTTATCTTAGCCTGGCCTTCATAGCCAGTCTTTGTCTTTATGCCCTTTACTGGAACCTCAATCCTATTGGTAACACCAATAATCGTCATCTCACCCGCTAAAACAACTTCCGTGTCAGACTTTTTTACAAAACTTGTAACTCTAAAAGTAGCGGTTGGAAACTTCTCTACATTAAAAAAATCGGCGGACTTCAAATGCCCTTGCAACATGTTCTGCAGCTTTGAATCACCAGTTAAATCCTGATCAAGTAAGCTATTCATGTCCACAACAAAATACCCCCCAGTGATTTTACTGCCCTTAACGTCCAACTTACCTTCTTTAAAAGCCATAGTTCCTGAATGTTGTCCTACTACCTTATACCCTGTCCACTTTACGGAACTATTTTGGGTATCCACTTGCAAACTATTTGCAAACACCATAGTAAAAACCAAACACAACACAAATACAAGATGTCTTATACTCATTACTAATCCTCCTCTTAAGTATTGATATCACAGTATAATAATTTCGAAAAATGAAATCAACAGTGAATAAATAATATTTGTAGATATTACTGAGGCTAGCTTAATTTAAACATGTAAAAAACTATCTTGCATTCCTTATAAATTACTTATATATTGGAAAAGGAATGAATTGAAATTTATTATTAAATCCACTAACAAATAGGAGACCAGCATGAAAACCATTCTACATATTGATTTCAGTAGCTTTTACCGTAAAATATTAAATAATGTTTTTTCGCAAGCAGGCTTCAATTACGTAGAAGCCAAAAACTTCGAAGAAGCCTTTAACGTCATTAACAATGAGCCAGTTGACATCATCTTTACCGCAGTAGAGTTTCACTTTGACGACACCGCACGTTTTATTCAAACAATTAATGAAAGTAAATTCAAGTTTATCCCTATTTTTGTTATTACCGGAAATGACAGTCAGAAAAAGAAAGAGGAACTGTTCTCACTAGGAATAGTGGATTATATTTCCAAAACCACTCCAGTGGAGGAAATCTGTAAATATATTCAATTTTTTAATGAAAAAGACACGCAAATCGAGCAATTAAGAAGTTTAAGCATAGCCGT
>CAIUUT010000017.1 GCA_903902445.1 uncultured Candidatus Marinamargulisbacteria bacterium | reverse complement strand
TCCGCGACTTCCACCGCCACCGAGATAATCATTAGACAACAAAGCAAGTGCTTCTTTAACCATCTCTTCCAATTTCTTGTCTTCTTCTGATAAAATTCGCAATACAATCTCAAAATCAAAGATTGTCCCTTCAGGAACACGTTCAATTTGTCGTAAAGATCCACTAGTTGTAATACCAGTTTTTCTGTCTATTCTATTCTCATATTTTTCCTCAGTAACAGAAGCATCTGTTTTATTGTTTTTTGATATTTTTGCATCTCTTACTAAAAGGCGAGTAATTGAGCTCTTTGTTTTTACATCCCCTGATCCAAACAATAAACAAATATTACATGCACCACACTTACAAACATCTAGCTTCCCAGCTTTTAATTCCAACAAAGAACGAAGCTTACCTTTTAAAGAAGATCCTGGGATATATGGTAGATCCGTTACTGGATGCTTAATTACTGGGGTATCAATACCCCCAATTTTTAGATTATCTTTAGCACCACCTATATGTAATCCCGTTGCACACGTGATTGTCCCACTAATTTTTTTTATTGATAACGCCATATTTGCCTCCTTTTTATTTACTACTTGGGTAATAATACTTAAAATAACCAAGAACAGACTGATAATGCAAAGCAAACCCCTTAATATAATGATTCTCACTTAACTTTGCTTGTTGCAAATTTGCATCAATAAAAACCTGAAACTCTTTTGGAACTTTGTTTTTGCCAACAGCTTCTGCAACTAATGGAGATAATAATAATGTAGATGACTTCACCTCATCAAAATTATGCTTAATCTCTAATTGTCGCTGGAAACTAATAATTTTGTCATAAAACTTCCGCAGTTGCGAATAAGTAATAGTAGGTTTAGCTTCTCCCAATTTTTTTGCTACATATTGAGGCCATTTAATAATCATATTCTCAACAAGAACTCCATCCTGAGAGAAATAACCTTTACTAAGGCTTTCTACATAATCAGCCAATGGAACTTTCATTCTTATATTAGTAGCTGATAGGCGACCATCATAGGACTTCTTCACATCGCAATCCACCTCGTCTCCTCGTTGAACCGATCCAATTACATCAAGAATCCTAAAATGTGCATCACCCGATTTATCATCCAACGCAATAAACCCAAATCCTTTTTCTTCATTGAGGTTTGTAATACGACCTTTAACCATCAATAATCACGCTCCTCCCTTTTACTTCCATATTATATTTTCTTGATACGTTTTTATTGCCATTCCCAAGCTTTCCGCTAGTGCCTCCAAGTGTATCTGGTAAAAGGGCTCCATATCGCCTGAAGTGCGAGCAGCTTCTATAGCTTCTAGGTACGCTTGTCGTTGCTCTAGGCGAATAGTTGTAAGCGGATAACCATTTTGCAACAATATAACATTCATTAGTAGCCTTGCAGTTCGGCCGTTGCCATCAATAAAGGGATGTATGCTTATCAAGCGATAATGTAGTTCCGAAGCTAGTAAGACGGGGTGAAGTAATGATTCCTGCTCCCTTACCCAAGTCAGAAGGTTTTTAACCAAATCGGGAATAATCTGCCAAGTACTAAACTCCTGAATAGAACCGTCTTGTCTTTTTATGTATACAGGTTGCTGCCTATATTTGCCAGCCCATTCATAATTTATACCTGATAACAAGCGCTGATGAATAGCTAAAATCTCCTCTTCCGAAATAATATAAGGAGGTTTTGCCGCGAGGGGTTTAATATAATTTATTGCTTCTTCATGGTTTTTGGCTTCTTGATGTTCAACCACACTTTTGCCAGTAACGGTTATGTGGTCTTGAAGAATAAGCTTCGTCTCATTTAAGGTAAGGGTAGAGCCTTCGATAGCATTGGAGTGGTAGGTCATTTCAGTATTTATATGCTCATCGAAGTGTTTTTTGGTAATTAAATTTGGGTTATGAAAAGACAGCAATAAAGCCCTTTGTTCATCTATTTTTTGTAATTTTTTTTGAATATCTATAGTCATTTTTTACCTCCCGCATCTACACCTCGCACACGATAAAGGGCTATAGTTGCTATTATTTCCAAATATTTACGGCGAACCTGTAGTGAATGGTCGCGACCATTCACTACAGGTTCAAACTGTTCGCTAATCAATGGTTCTAACCATTTCCAAATTTCTGTTTCGTTGCCTTGGATATCAATTTTTTTTATATTTCTAGCCATCTGATACGCTAGCAATGGCTTCCAACGATACTTGTTTAGGTTGTTTTTAGGCAAATCCTGCATTCTGGCGAATTCTAATAGATTACGCACAAACCCAGTTGATATAGGTAGTGAACTGTCGCGACTGTTCCCAACCCAATTATTATCATCAGCGATTGAACTCATCCATTTAACCAGCTGATTGGCTTGCTCTAAAATATTGGGGTAGTCTGACCACGGAATGCGTTTACCCCCTAAAGAGATTGCATTTTTTTCTTCTTGCTTGGCGTTCTTGGCGTTCTTTAATTCTTCCTCCGCTTGTTGTATTGCCCGATATATGGGGTATTTCTCTTTGAAAAACGAAAGTCCTGCCGACAAGGTTATGCTGTCATTGCAGGTAAATCTTTGAAAATCTTCACGAATTCGCTGGGCTAATTTTAGCATACTTGTCCACGGCCCAATAAGCAGGACGTCATCTCCACCAGCATAAACACAGTAGGTTTCTTTATATTCTTTTTCATTACGAATTAGCGTTTCCAGATAACCAGAAAAAAACAGGTCCAGCATTCGAGAAAGAGTAGCAATGCGAGTTATAGTAAACGTTTCTTCAGAAATGGAAGAAAATAAAGCACCCAAATTATCAACATCCATCTTAAGTACCGCCAGCATCGGACTGCCAGCTAATTGTGCAATGTCACTAAACTCCATTGCGTCTCCGCTTGCCTTACGTGGCACATAGTTAGCCATAAACTTCAGTGACATTGGGGCTAAATGTATTTCAAAATTTTTGATACTCTTTTCCTCTAAGGGATTCATTAATACCAGCCTTTTAGGCGTTTGCTTGTTTTTACCAAGGTGATCGATAAGCTTAATTTCAGGGATTATCGCGTCAGTTTCATATACTAATATAGAATGATCCTTCCCAAGCTCTCTCCCAATTTCTTGATCTTTAAAGCATAACTTACAAAAGGTTTCTTCCTTATTATCTGAAGTTGGAGCTAACTCTTCTTCAGGAAAGGGTTTTCCACAGCCTTTACAATCCTTGGAGTTTTTACTGAGTGCATGGATAAATTCTTGTGATTTCCATTTTTCTTCACCTTGCAGAAAACTTTTGGAACTCTGTTTCTTTTCTTTTTCAAACTGAGGCTTTAAAATATTTTTCACTAAACTTGCATAATACTTATCAGGATTTACTTTCCATTTACTTGCTTCTTCGGCTGTTCTTTTGCCTTGAAAATATTCACCGCCGAAAGGCTCTGAACAGCACAAATTAAGCGTAATTTCTCCTCTATAATTCCTATATATCGTGGTTTGTATTTTAGATTTCAACTCTTCAAACTTAACCTCGGTAAAAGCTGGAATTAAGAGCATGAACTTACCACCCGCACTCGAGATGATACATTGCAAGGGTAATTGATATTCCTTAAGAATATTATAAGCAATATTTTCTGTTAAAGCCTGAACATAAAAGGAACGTGCCCGAAGCCTTTTAGCAGCTTTAGATGTCGTAATATCAAAAATATATTTTTGGATTCCAGAAAAATCAGCCTGAATAATCTTAAAATAATTTTCTCTTTTTAAGGAAGCTAAATCATTTTTTGAATAAAATTCAATCTTTGCATTAACCGTACCTTGATACAAACAGGCTGTAATTGCTGTTGTTATCTTAAGATGATCATAAAGAGAAATATCCTTTTCATCATTCCTGCCTCTAGTAGCGGGCCACATCCAGTAATGTTTGTATAGCCACACATCCAGCATAGAAATTAACACGTCTACATTTTTTTTACTATTATCCCAACTTTCCAAGATAACTCTAAATTCGCTCAACATATCCTTACATGCGTTTTTTCGCTGTTCAGGAGTAAACGTGGAATCTGTTTCTGAGGGAAATAATATTTCTTCAAACTTATCTTTTAATAATTTAGCGGGCTTATACCAACCTGTTGCCGATTGGCTAACCGGACCTAGCTTACTTAGGATGGATTCCATAATCGCATTCTGTGGATCATCTTCATTTTCCTTGGTTGTACGCTCTGAGGAAGCTAACCCATCTGCAGCCTTAATAATTAACTCTAATGCATTGCCTCCTTCAAGGTGATGCCTACTAACTAATTCATCTAACAATTGCCAATCTACTAAATCTGAAGAAAGTTTAAGTGATGTAAGCGTTTTATCTAGATCTAAAATCCATTCTACCGTTTGACCAAAAACAAAATATTTAAATATATCTATAGAATAAGCTGGGTGCCGATACTTATCTGTTTGTGCTAACTTAGGATTTAATTTAGCAAACTGTAACGGCTTCCCAATATCATGTAGCAGAGCGGCTAAGACAAGTGTTTTATAGTTTTTGTCGTTATTCATAATTTTTTACCATATTCTTAAGTGTATTAAGATATTCTTTGCGAAACTCTTTGGGCTCAAGCACTAC
>CAIUUT010000016.1 GCA_903902445.1 uncultured Candidatus Marinamargulisbacteria bacterium | reverse complement strand
CCCCCCCCCCCCGATCAGTTTAAATACGACGAAAAGACAAGCCAAGCAACACTTGCGTGTTTATCAACAGCCGAGGGTAAATCGGCGTTTATAGCCAAAATAAAAAATTTAGAAAAAGAGCTAAATAGTCCAAGTCCAAATAAAGATGCCCTAGATTTTGCTTTAAATTTATCCAAACAACTTTATAGCAATGGTTCCTTTGAATTAGCTGGTCAACTGAAAGATTCAGCACTTAATTATTGTGATTCATTACAAGATCGTAAGATGAAAGCTGATGTCAATAATAAACTCCAAGAATTATTTACCAATGTTGCGAAAACATTTAATGGGAAAGAGGATCTGCTGGGAAAATTCTTTAATTCATTTAATAACGATAAAAATCTAAAAAGTGTAACTAATTTTAGGAACATGCTTTTTAGTGCTTACGATCAAACCAAAGAGCCCCTTCTTTTAGAAATATTGAAAGCCATAGATGGGAAAGAAGACCCCAAAGAAGTTGCCAAAGCAATCAAGGATGTAATAACTAAATATAAACAGGAAGCGGGCAAACTGCAAGCGGAAGCACAGGAAAGAGGTCTAAAATTTGACTTTGACATGAGTCGTTTTGATTCTTTAGAAGCTATGGTAGACAACCTAGAAGCAAAGTTGTCCGAGGGCGACAACGTTAGTAGAACGGCCATAGATGATTGGAACCGCTCTCAAATTCTAAATACTAGTTTATCTAATTCACCAGAAGAAATTAGCAAAAAATCTCAAGAAGCCCTTCTGGCCTTCAAGAAAACCGAAGAAACTAAAGCCAATTTAACGGCCAAAGCACTTGAAAAACAAAATGCCGATGCAGAGTACGCCAACAAGCGCTTTAAAGTTTTAGAGGCGGTGGCCTAACCCTACCATGAATACCGACCAACAACCCCTTAACGTTACTCAGCTCCCCGATGTGGCGCTCCTACTGACGCTTGACCAGGAAGCCCTTAGCATGGCTGTTGCGCAGCTTGAAGCCAGAAGCGAAACGCCTGCTGACTGCTGGGCTGTTTTTACCTTTTGCACCCATTTGGCACAGGGTATTTTAGAGCGGCCCAAATATCAACTCAGTGACGCCCAATTGGTTGGTCGCTTGGTACTTAAAACCACCAAACTTTTACTGTTTGCCAAACTCAAGCAGGTTACCCTCTTCGACCTGGCGATTGTAGACACCTATAACCAGCTGTTACTGGCCTATAAGAACGCCCAACTCCAAGTGGCGACCCAGTTGGCCAAGGTAGAAAACTGCACCCTTCACCACTTCAGTGACTTGGTAACCTATACTCGCCTCCAAGCCACTAACGAAACCGACAGAAACGCCGTTTTCGATATGTTCTATGAGCAAAACGCCTTTCTAGCGCAGGATAACTGGGCTGACTTAACTAAGTTGCAATCCATAACATAAGTTTGTTGCTTTTTTTGAAAAGCGCAAAGATTAATCTTCATTTTTTTCTTGATAAAAAAACGAATAAATTAAAGGGGAAACCTCTAACCGGTTTTCCCCTTTATAACCCCTTCCCGGCTAGTCTACTGATGCTCACGTTCCTTGAGTGGCTGCAATTCTCTCCACTAACGGGCAAATCCGTCTTCCTGACGGTTGCCCTCAAAAAACATCCTGTTTTTTGCACGTTCCGTTCATTGGCCACTCTACGTCTCTACCGCAAGGTAGACAATTTAATAATTTCATTGCCAACAGTAAATTCAGCCGTCTTTAGGCTTTTAACTTGCCCTCTCCCGACACGCTTTGGCGTGTCACCATCTCCCAAAATTGGGCGAGGGTTGCTTGACGGTGGCTTCGTTGGTTGGGGGAGTAGGGAATTATCTTTCGCATTTATCCATTCACTGTTCACTGTTCACGCCTCATGACTCTTGGGAGGGTAGTGTGAAATTAATTGTGTCTGGGGGCAGAAATCTGACAGGGAGTTCTCCAAAAAACCACTCTTTATTTTCATAAAATTAAACTTTTCTCTTTACAAAACCAGTAAAATTCTATAATCTATACTATTAAAGTAGGGATAGTAATATAAATAGCAATATTAATATAGAAAGGCTATATAAATGAAAATAATATTAAATGGAAAAGAACTTGAAACGCAAGAAAATACAAGCATTTTAGGGCTACTGAAGCTACAAAACGTAAAGACCCCAGAAATGGTTTCGGTTGAGCTAAACGGAGACATCCTTGAACAAACCGCTTTTGAGCAAACGACTCTGAAGGAGAATGACCACGTTGAGTTTCTTTTCTTTATGGGGGGCGGAGCATGGTAGGCTTTAACACCAAGGCCATTCATGTGCAAACCAGCAAAGAGGACGTACACCACGCCATTCGCCAACCTGTATACGCTGGAGTAGCCTTCTCTTTTGAAAGTGCGCAAGATCAGGAAGAGGCTTTTCGTGGCAGTAAGCCTGGGCACGCCTACACACGCATCTCCAACCCAACCGTAGAAGCCTTTGAGAACAAAATGAAAAACCTAGAAAACGGGCTAGGGGCTGTAGCAACCGCTTCAGGGATGGCCGCCATCGCCAACGTGTTTATAAATATACTCCAAGCTGGCGACAATATTATTGCCTCCCATGCCCTGTTTGGCGGCACCATTTCACTATTACAGAATGTGCTGGCGCCACTGGGCGTCGAGGTTCGGTTTGTGAATTTTGCTAATATCGAAAACATTCGCACGCAAATTGATAAGCAATCCCGTATTATCTTTTTTGAAACCATAACCAATCCCCAAATGAGTGTTTACGATATCTCCGCTATATCCGCCTTGGCCAGAGAACATCACGTCGTCGTTGTAGCTGACAGTACCGTAACAACCCCGTATCTCTTTGAAGCTAAGAATTTTGGGGTCAATATTGTGGTACATTCCAGCTCGAAACTTATTTCGGGTGGGGCAACCAGCATTGGTGGCGTCATTGTGGACCTCGGCAATTATGATTGGACTCATATTGAAAAACTGTACAAATACCACAAAT
>CAIUUT010000015.1 GCA_903902445.1 uncultured Candidatus Marinamargulisbacteria bacterium | reverse complement strand
CATTGGCCCTTGGGTTTCCTCACGCCAATGGCACAAAACACAAACCATTCAAGAGCTGGAAGACGGTTCTATCCTTTTGGAGTTCGAGGTTGATGGTCTATCTGAAATCAATGGCTGGGTGCTAAGTTTCGGTAGCGGTGTAGAAGTTCTGGAACCTAAGGAACTAAGAGATGAGATTAGGGAAGAAGTGAAGCTATTGAGTGAGTTATATTAATTCTATTCTGTTCGCACAAAATATTTCTTTTAATTACTGAGGTGAAGTAAATAGTTTTAATAGACGACTCTATTAATTTTACTAGACATGTCTAGTAAAATGTATTATGATTTGTTTATGCAGTATTCACGTAGGTTTGTAGAAATCCTTAGACAACGAATCCAAGGAAATTCCCCTCTTATTCAAGTTGTTTTAGGGCCAAGACAAGTTGGAAAAACAACTGGAGTCAAACAACTAATCAGTCAATATACTGGGAAAAGTCATTATGCGCATGCTGATGATTTGCTTGCCCCAGATCGAAGTTGGGTGCTTGAGCAGTGGCAGAAAGCTTTATCGTTGGGCAACGGAACCTTACTGATAATCGATGAGATTCAAAAAGTGCCAAATTGGTCAGAGGTTGTAAAGAAATTATGGGATGATGAGCCGAATCGGATTAAACTTATTGTTTTAGGCTCAAGTTCACTGCTTCTGCAAAAAGGGTTATCTGAGAGCTTAGCAGGAAGATTTGAGTTGCTAAGGGTTTTGCAATGGTCTTTTACAGAATCAAAAGAGGCTTTTAATTATGATCTAAATCAATTCTTAAAATATGGAGGGTATCCAGGAGCAGTTCCATTTGAAAGTGATTATGATCGATGGTATTCCTATATTAAGGACTCTATTGTTGAGTCCGCTATTTCAAAAGATATTATTCAAGATAATCGAGTGGGAAACCCTGCATTGTTTCGTCAAGCGTTTGAAATATTATGTAGCTATCCCAGTCAAGAAATTAGTTATACAAAATTGTTAGGTCAATTACAAAATAAGGGTAATTCAGATCTTGTGAAACACTATATTCAACTCTATTGCGGTGCTTTTTTACTGACAGGCCTCCAAAAGTATAGCCATAAAGCATATTTATCACGGTCTAGTAGTCCCAAAATTCTCTTGGGATGTCCTGCCTTGATTAGTATGTATCGCCAACCAAGAGATACAGATAAAGAATTATTTGGCCGATTATTAGAACAAACGGTAGGAAATAGATTAATCTCATTGCCTGGTGAAGTCTATTTTTGGCGAGACCGCAGTCATGAGCTCGATTTTGTTTTTAAATATCATGGAGAAATATATGCCATTGAGGTTAAGTCTGGTCGCATGAAACCAATGGGAGGATTAAGTAGATTTTGTAGTGAATTTCCTGAATCTAAAAGTATTGTTATTACAAAAGAAAATTTTGAAATATTTGATCATGACCCAATTCGATTCCTGCAAGAAATATGAAAATACTGACTATAAAACTGGTGAATAGTAATTGGAAATATCTTCATCCGTCCTTCGGACAGACTGATGGAATTGTACCATTCGATGGAAGCCTTGAGTAATCTTTGTAAGTAAAATATACTGTAAATGCTAATTAGAAAACTTTAGTGAAGAGGAGATAAAATAATGAAATGCTTAAAGAAGAGTTTGGTATTATGTAGTCTGTTGTTAGCCATATCATTAGCTGATTCAGGCGCGTTAGCCCCTACTGTTTTAAAGTTGGGAGACACATTGCCTGTTGCCGATTTAGCCACGTTGACTGCGGAAATAACGTCTACATCAAAGTTTAAGTATCCGCTTATTATTAGTGTGTTTACTACGTGGTGTACGGTTTGCAAAAAAGAACTTCCGCAGCTTAATAATATTGGCAAAGAAGCCAAGGATAAAAATATAGAGCTTAATATTGTTGGAATCGATGCGGGGGAGAGTGTGAATAAAGTTTCTTCCTATCAGCGTAAACAAAAGCTGGATTTTGATCTGCTTGTGGACACAAGCCTTAGCCTGATAAAAAAATTACAGATTAAAGGTACTCCTGTTGTACTTGTCTTTAATAAAAAGGGACAATTGACGTATCAGGGTAGTGGAATTCCTGCGCAGTGGTCCAACCTCATTTTGTAAAAATAGAACACCCTTTCCACGAAGACTATTGTTGGGATGGGGTTCTCATGACTACTAGCGTGAGTATTATTGCTTCCGACCAGCGTTTTTTAGCCAAGAGAGCTGCAGAGTACATGGCCACTTTAGCAAAGGCACTAGACTTTTTTGACCCAAACAGTGAACTGAGTCTTCTGAACAGGACAAAAGGACGCGTAAAAGTTTCTCCTCTACTTTATAGGGTGTTACTCTTAGCCAAGATACTGGAAATTAAAACCAACAGAACGTTTCGCGTAGATTTTGAGGGGATGAGCCTCATGCCAGAGGGAGAACACGGGTTTTCTGTAGATAAATATCCTTACGTTTATATAGAAAAAGATACCGTTATCAATCTAGGGGGCATAGCCAAAGGGTTTATTGTGGATCGAACTTTTGCCTATATTAGACGTAATGGTACTAAAAACATTCTAGTTAATGCAGGTGGGGATATTCGTTGCCAAAGTCAAGAGCGTCCCTGGAAGATTGGACTATTAAACCCTCTCGATAAAGCGAAACCTTTCGGAGTGATAAAATTAAAGGCAGGTGCCTTAGTAACGTCTGGTATTTCACAGCGAAGTCGTGGAGATGACGAAACGCTATCTACACATTTTTTTGATACGCAAAGCGCTACCTTTTATAAAGAAACTCCCTTTGTTATTGTTACGGTGCAGGGGCGGTGGGCTTGTGTTAGCGAAGTGTTGGCTAAGTGTCTGCTAATAGGTAAACAGGTAGAACTTAAACCTCCCTACAAGGCACTGGGTGTGCGTGCAGACTATAAAGTTCGGTTGTTCGATACGCAGGGTAACGTATTAGAACAGACTCCCAGCCTGTACAAATAGCCACTCGGCGATGCCCAGACAGAGTATGAAGATGAGTATCTCCACTCCATGTAGCCAGTTTCCATTTTTCGGTAACCTGTTTCTAAAGGCATTACCAAAAAAGCCAATTAGCAGCAAAATAGTATTGTAGCCCCAAGCATATAGAAACAGCATAAGCACGCCAGTTGCCAGCCCTTTACTGGCGGCGTAGACCAGAATTACTGAAAGTACGGGTAGTGTACATGGTGAGAGGGTAAATCCAGAAAAAATGCCAAGTAAAAATATTGAGGTCACGGAATTTACTTTATGTAAACTACCGGCTCGGATTTCTGGGAGCTTCACCCAGCCCATCGTATTTAGGCCGATAACCAGAAATAAATTGGCCAGTAAGATTCTTAGCCAAGGACTCTGGTTAAAGGAACCAAAAATAGAGCCAGTAAGTATGGCAATTAACCCAAGTGAAACGTACGCCACAGAAATCCCTAGGCCAAAAAGCATAACGATTGCCCAAGGTTTAAAACGAACTTTATCGGCGTTTACGCTGCTGATTACCGTAAACGTTATAGGAATCATGGGAAAAATACAAGGGGAAAAAGAGGTGATAACTCCTCCCAAATAGGCAAGAATAAGTGCTAGAAAAATTCCAGAGTTTTGCGGATTTCCTAAGATATTAGCGATAAACTGTTCCATTTATTGTTTCCCCCTTTAAAAATCAGTTTCAAAACCAGTGGAAAAAGTGGAGTATGTGAAGCCGTCACTGCGTAAATAACGTTCTAAGTTGGCGCTTAATATTCCCGAAAGATTTAAATTTAGATAATAAAAGGGTGTGATTTCGTAGCGAACTCCTAGTCCAAACTGTTGAGCATTAAACTCGCCCAGAGCTGCTTGGCTGGTAAAGTAGCCTGTTGGTTTAGTGACGAAACTACTTCCCCAAAAACTAGCCGATGTTTGCTTATAGTAGCGATAAGAAAACTCCAGAATCATTTGTTCATCTAGGTAGGTGCGATATTTTGCGTCACCAGAAAAGGCGTTTATGGAGTAGGAGTCCTTATAGCCTCTTACTCTCAGGTGAAGGGCGCTTTTGTCGGATAGGCCTTGGCTATAGATGGCAGTGAGGGCAGTCCCTGACTTATTGTCGGGTAGATTTTCTAGAGACTCTGGGGATCCTGCGCCGCTGACGATGGTTACACGGTGGTAGCCTGTAGATAGATAGCCGTTGGCTTGGAAGGTTTCAAAGAGGAACTTTATTTTGCTTTTGGTGGTGAGGATGTGTTCTAAGGAAAGCAGATAGTTAACTTGACGGTTACTAAGCTCTCCAGCAGGTGGTTGTAAATTTACATTGGTAGTAACGGCTGGAGAAATCCTGCTGTGCGTATAATAGCCACCCACGCCAAGATTGAAAAAATCTCCCAGAATAGGGGAGTCTAACGACTGTCCAAGTGTAATAGAGTTATAGTCGGGTTTAAGACTGACATCTAGGCCAGTAGAACCTTTAAGCGTCTCTGTATATTGGTTGCTGAAGGATATGCCTGCGGAATTACGAAATTTTAGGTTATTTTCATCATGTTCCTTAGAGGAAGCCCCTGACGTAGTACTTACAACTCCAAAACTAGGAGAGGAAACGGCATCCAGCCCATAGCGAAGGGAGAGTGAAGATTTGTCCGTGAGGTCGGTGGTATAAAGAAAGAGGTTTTCCCAAATACCCGTTTGGTCGCTATCAGAATAATTGAAGAATTTGTAGGCTAAATGGTTTCCAGCGGCCATGACCCTTTCCGTTAAAGTACCTATAATAACAAATATCAGTAGAAGAGGCGGGAACCTTTTAATTGCAACCACAAGCACCTCCAGCAGAGTCGAATCCGCCGATAGATCCTTCTCTAACCTTAGAGATATGTTGGTCGAGTATGGCCTTGAGACTGTCGATATCGGTTTGCATGATCGGGTCGTTTAAGAAACCTTTATCATAAAAATTTAGTCCCTCATTGTTACCTACTCGTGAATTTAGGTTTGAAGTAGGTTGTTCCTCACCCATGGATAGAGCAATGGCAAATATTTGCAAGGAAAATGCCAACGCTAAAATTAGTAATAAATAGTTTTTTTTTCCCATTGTTATTTGAATTTCCAGAATTTATTTAGTGAAGTAATATAGTGCAGTAATATATTAAAGTCAAATATGAAAATACTCTGCAGAATGTATTTTATAATAAGCGATAATAGTTTAAACTGTAAATATGTTAGATGAGAATCCAGTTAGTATTACTCTCGATGTATATTGTCTCAGCGCTGTGCAAAGTGAAAGTAACTACCAGTTAAACAGTTACTTGCTTATAAACTATGATGAGGCTGTCATCATTAATCCTGGTTCGGCCAAGTCGATTAGCCAAGTTATGGAGAATCTGCGAAAAGTTTTATCCAATAAAGATCAATCGATTAAATTAAAGGCAATCCTTGTGGCCGCAAGTACCCCAGATAGTTGTTCTGGACTGCAGAAATTATGCTTGGAGTATCCTGAGTCAGAAATATATTGCCATCCAGATATTAGAACACAGATATCATTTTGGGATGCAGGACTGCAAATATGTGATTTCCCTCAAGAAAAGGTGGCGTTTGTTTTCCAAAATGGTAGAGCGATAGAGTTTATTCCTTCACCTTTTTTCCCGACCAAAGAAGCTGTAATGTTTTACGATTCAGCTAGCCAGGTCTTATTTTCTGGCTACTTGGGCTCATCATTTACTAGCGTTTTTGATAATACAATCGAACTGGATTCTGAAAACCAAAAGATCTTTTTTGAAGGTTATAGCGGGATTCATGCAAACTTAAATAAATCGATGATGCATATTACTAATTTGGGAGTAAAAATTATTGCCCCCCTGTATGGTAGCCCCTTAATAGATAATGCAAGTTTCTTTTTGGAATATGTGAAATCCAAAGTAGCACAGAATGATAATATCTCTTTAGAGCAAGAAAATGAATTATTACGAAAAAAATTAGATGGTTTTGCTAACAACCCAGAAGCAAGTATGTTGTGTCCACTTACAAAACTTCATAACGGAGCATATTTTGTGCAGGTGTTGGAAGAAAAATTAAAACTATGTATTGATCATGGGCAGAATGCTTCTTTTTTAGTTATCGATATAGACAATTTAGTAGAAGTAAATCACCTTTACGGTAATGATGTCGGTAATGAAATAATTCGCAATATGGCTAGCATTATTGCAGAGCTAAAGACCCAAGACCAGCAAATCTATAAACTTAGTGGTCCGGTATTTGCTTTCTATACTCCAAATAAAACAAGGTCTGAGGCCTATATGGTGGCGGAGAAGATACGCTATGAAATTTCCCGCTCATCAGCTTTTGTGCACCCGATGACCGTGTCTATTGGGATCGTTAGTTTAGATGAATTTAGAGTTGATAGTTCGCCGCCTAAAGACATTGTCATGATGCTTTTAAGACTGGGGAGAACTAGAGTAACCATTGCCAAAAAAAATGGGATGAATAGTGTTTGTTATTCATCTTCGATTTATGAGGATATAAAGTTTAAACCGAAGGCCTTAATTATAGATAATGATATTTATAGTTATGAAATATTATCCCAAATCTTAACCAAGATGGGCTGGGAGGTATTTTGGGGTAAAGATGGGGAAGAGGCTATTAAAATAGTTGAAACCCAGAAAGTCCAGATTATAGTTTCTGAAATTATGGTGCCTAAAATTGGAGGGTTTGAGATTAGGGAAAGTTTAATGCAGTTTGCTGATTACAAGAAGATCCCTTTTTTGGTGGTTTCTCATAGAAAAAACGATGAAAGTATAAAAAGAGCCTTGACCTTAGAAATAGAGCATTTCTTTAAGAAACCCTATAATATCAACGAATTAGTTGGCATTATGTCAAGTATTTTAAGACGTAACTGATGTTTCTGCTATCGCTTAATACTTAATTCTTTCCTTAATTTACTCTTCGGTAAGAACCTTTTGTATTTCACGAATTGTTCCATTCCAATATTGAGTAGTTCCCCATTCGCTGAACTTTTCCTTAAAGCCGACATCGTTGCTTTGCAGAGCGCACCAACTGGCAAAGTGAATGATTCTCATAACGGTTAAGTAGGGCAGTAACTTTAATGATGTGGGGTTGAAGTCTTTAAAGATGCGGTACCCTTCGAGAAACCAATTTATTTCCTGTTGACTCTCTTGGGCTGTTCCGGGGAGTAGCATCCAGAGGTCTTGGATTGCAGGGCCAAGCGCGCAATCATCAAAGTCGATAAGATAAATGCCTTCCTCAGGTCGATGAATAAGGTTTCCCTTATGGCAGTCACCGTGGATGAGAAAATAGGGCTCTTTTGAGAAAAGGTGTGTATTTTTATGGAGTGGGGTAAGTGAATTTTCCAGAGAAGTTCGATATTCCTGAGACATATGTTGGCCAGAAAATAGGATGTCCAGGTGTTTCTTCGTTGCTTTCTGCGGATCCCAACGCAGACGAGAGGAAGTGGTTTGGGTTTGGCTTAGGGCATGAAACCTGCCCAGTAATCTGCCAAGCGTTATCCAACCTTCTTTGTCAAACTCATCCAAAGCTCTTCCACCTTTCTTAGGGAAAAGCGCGAAAAAGATATCTCCTACGGAAAATAGTGTTTGGTGTCCAAAGATTAGTGGTTCGATGACGGGTATTTCCAATTGACTGGCTTTGAGTAGAAACAGATGTTCTTCTAATATTTGTTGCTTTGTCCATCGATTCGGTCGATAGAACTTGGCAATGAGGGGTTGTCTCGTTTCTTTGGTTATCAGTTCGTAGACGCGATTAATGTAACTGTTGCGCTGAATTACTAAATTGGCTAAAGGTTGCGTCATAACAGACTCAACTGCGCTTAGAATGGTTTCTTGGCTAAGTGTAGACCAGCAATCGGACATAGGGAAAGTATAGCATAATTGGTGAGAAGTGAATGGTGAATATGAAGGAGGCTATTTTCCTTAAGTATTAAGTAATGATATTATTGTTAAAGGTTTTTAAGTCGGAAATGTTTTGAGCTATCTTTATAAAGGAGATAATTATGAGAAAAGGGAAGACTAGAATGCCTTTGCTTGGTCTTAGAGTGCAATCGACCGT
>CAIUUT010000014.1 GCA_903902445.1 uncultured Candidatus Marinamargulisbacteria bacterium | reverse complement strand
CTATATTCGATTATATTGAAATATTTTATAATCGTGAAAGGAGGCATTCTTCTTTAGGCTATCTTTCTCCTGCTAATTTTGAAACGATAGCTAATGAAAAGGTCGCTTAATTGTGTCCGAAATATCGGGGTAATTCCAGCACCAGATTTTGTTCAACTCGAAAAACACACAAAAGTTGTTCTCTTTGCTCCTAAAACATTGAATGAAATGGATAAGAAAGATCGTGTTCGGTCATGCTACCAGCATGCATGTCTGAAATATGTTTCAAATGATAAAATGACAAATCAAAGTCTTCGTGAACGATTCAAAATTGAAGAACAAAATGCGGCAACAGCTTCCCGTATTATTAAAGAAACAGTAGCGGAAAATTTGATTAAGGACGAAGACCCTACAAACAAATCTAGAAAATATGCCAGTTACATTCCGTTCTGGGCGTAAAAAGAAAGGTAAGCATTTCTTATTTGACGGCTATTTGACAAAGAAAGGTCTTCTAGCGCTCAAACCCAGTAATAGCAAGGATTTCTTATTTGATGGTTATTTGATAGCTTTTTTTTAATTTTGAATAATTGTGTTTTTATTAATTATTAAAAAGAATTTAGTTAACGATGTTTATTAGATTCAACCATTTAATCGTTTAGCGCAATATTCTGAGGTTTTCAGGAACTCAACAAATTCTTTCTCATTATATTTATGTGTTTGAGTTTGGTAGATTGGAATATTTCTTCCCTTCCAATGAGTGTTATCGTTATAAAATATATTTGATACCATTTTTAAAAACTCTAATTCTGGAGTGCTTTCGTCTCCATAAGAATTGATTAAAATGGTACGAATCGTCTTATCCTCTTTTACAACTTCTTTTTTGGAATTATTTAATTTAATAATTTCAGGAAGCATCCCCTCTAAGGCATTTAATCTAAAATAGTAAATGTTCTGTTCATATTTAGCCTTATTCTTTTCGGATATATTTTCCATAATTATTTTTTCAAATAATGAGAGATCCTCATGAATTATCGACCACCAATATTTCATTTGCCAATCATACCCAGCATACCAACTATAGTTCATATTAATGTTTAGCGAACTAACAATATCTTCTGCTTTTTCTACATATTTTTGTATTTTGTATTTCTTTAATAAATTTTGTTGATCAAATATTATAGACAAGGCGATATCACGAGTTTCACAATAGTGTGATGGATCACTCCATTTCAATTTTCTTAAAAAATTATTATCATTAGCTGAAGAAATTCTAATAACATCCGCTAAATCTTTTTTTTCTGCTATCAATTTATTAATCCTCCAGCGGCTAAACTCAACAATCATAAATGCCACCCAGATAGCTAGCGTTGTTGTTTCACTATCAGTTATGCCACTCAAAATAGAGTTTATCCCTGCGGTTATTATGGAAATCCCAAATAAATATGCAATTACCCACTGAGGATATTTTAATATTGACGAAGAAATCCGTAACCCAAAAGCTAAAACTCCCGATTTCCTCGTATAGTGCCCGAAAACTTTGTATAAACTTTCTTTACCTTTTACTTTCGTTAATTTAACGAATAAAAATGTTAACAATGTTCCCGTTAAGAGAAAAAGCATAATTACAATTGGTGCTAACAAGTAAACCATATTTAGTTCCTTAGATAAGATAAATAGTTATTTAGTTATAATTAAGATAACCCATTAATAAGTATGTAGTAATTTCGTATTAATTTCAACATAGGTCATAATTCAACTATTTCCCCTAACTTTCTAAGAACTCAAAATAAATAATAGGCAAAAACCCCCTTTACATTCATATTTTTTTCTGGTGTGCCTTTTCCATCAAAACAGTTTCAGCGGTAGCTGGAACAAAGGGAGGCACAAAATGGAAGTAAGAAAACACATAGGGGTCATAGGTTCGCGGTCGCTGCCCAGAAGCCAAGCAGAGCTGGTAGGTGCAGTAGTAGAAGACCTGCTTAAGCGCAAGTTCCAGCTGGCCAGTGGTGGCGCGGTAGGTACAGACGAATATTGTCTTTCCTACTTGGTGCATGTCGGCGAAGCCGACAAAGGCACACTGTACAGCCCTTGGAACACCTACGAGGGGTTCCCCGTAAAGGTGCGCTCACTCACTCGCCAGTTCAAAGAGTACGGTGGTTCTGTAGTTTGGGGCAATTTGCGCGGCAAAGAAGAATACTCCGTGGTCCGCACAGGGCTACTCCAGCGCAACTTACGCCTTATCGAAGCTGTGTCCGGTATTGTAGCTTTCCTATATGGCGAAAGTCGTGGCAGTTTGTTCACTATCCGCAAAGCACTAGGCGAGCATTTACCCGTGGTCATCTTTTGCCTAGACACACCCTTGCCAGAGTTCCCCAACATCAAGTGGAAGCCTCTCAGGTGTGGTGGTTGCTGGGAAGGCGCATTCAAAGCTGTCTATCTAAAATAGACAGCTTTGAGTGAATGGTGAAAAGTGAGTAGTGAAAAGAAATACAAAAACAAAGTTAAAAAATATATAGCTACTAGTTAGCTAGAAAGGAATTAGAAAATGCGAAATTCAATTAAATTCACCCCCCCAAATACCTCCACGACTGGCTGTGTGGCTACTTCCCCAGCTGAAGTGTTTCGCGTGGCTTTGTATATTCGGGTTTCCACCGAACGCCAAGTAAATGAAGGTGATTCGCTGGAAGAGCAAGAAAACGAACTAAAGAAATATTGCGATTTTCGCAATTTTGCTATCAATAATATTTACATTGAGCGTGGCAAATCGGGCGGGAACACTAATCGCCCAGAATATCAGAAGTTAATCAAAGATATTAAGCTAAAGAAAATAAATGCCGTAGTAGTAAAGAAATTAGACCGACTAAGTCGGTCTTTACTAGACTTTGAGAATTTAATGCATT
>CAIUUT010000013.1 GCA_903902445.1 uncultured Candidatus Marinamargulisbacteria bacterium | reverse complement strand
ACTTCTCCAGCAATGTTGTGCTTACCCGTTAGTAGTTTTTTATTAATGATAATGCCGCCACCAATACCTGTACTAACTGTCATAAAAATGGCATTAGTATATTCTTTACCTGCTCCAAAATACATCTCGCCCATAGCCGCACAATGAGCATCATTTTCCAGTATTACTGGGATTTGAGGGTAGTTTAAAAATTGTCGAATATTAAAATTCTGCCAATTATTTATATTGGGAGCGTTAATTACGATACCATTCACAGCGTCTATTTGCCCGGGGATACCGAGAACAATATTTTTTATATCAGAGGGGGTGCACTTTACATCTTCCATTAAATGATTAATGCATCCACGAATTTGCTCACCGACCGCTTCCCCACCTTTTTTGGAATCCGTTGGGGTAACATTGTTAGCTAATATTTTCCCACTCTCATCTGCAATAGCGGCGGCAATTTTTGTCCCACCGATGTCTAATCCTATAATATATTTCATTTCAAAAACTCCCTTATATTTGTGATGAGTAATGAGTGATCAGTAATGAGATAAATTTACAACACCACGTTACTTAACCTGCTCAACTACCATTCTTTAATATACCTTACCTTATGCGAAGGCATCTTCGATGAGCTGACAAAGTGTATGTATGATTAGGATATGGGCTTCCTGCACACGTGGAGTATTTTTGGTTCTTACCACTAAGTTTATGTCACAAACGCCATTCATGGCTCCACCTTCATTACCGCTTAACCCAAATAGACTACAGCCAAGCTGCCTGCCTTCCTGTAGCGCCAGAAAAACATTGGCACTATTGCCACTGGTTGAAATGCCAATCAACACATCACCTTTTTGCGCCAAAGCCTCAACCTGTCGACTAAAAACTTTATCATAGCCGTAGTCGTTACCGATAGCAGTAAGGGCTGAAGTGTCAGTAGTGAGGGCAATAGCGGCTAACCCCTTACGCTCCTTTTTAAAACGCCCTGTTAACTCAGCGGCCAAATGCTGAGCATCCGCGGCACTACCACCATTACCAAATACCAGAATTTTATTGCCAGCTTTTATGGCGCTAATACAACTGCTAGCAACTTTTGCAACCTCATCTTGCATTGATTCTAATAAACCAATCGTTTGTATGTGTTCTTGTATATTTTCTAAAAAAATTTCAGTCATAAATACTCCTTTTAGTTAATATATCAATAGTATCATTTTTAAGGCGGCTTGAAAATTGCATAATTAGTTAGCTCACTATTCAGCACAAGCCATTCACTTTATAATATTATTTATGCCATACACTATTATCCGCTCTAAAAGAAGAAGCTTAGGTCTCTATATTAATCCTAGTGGTGAAGTAAGTGTAAGAGCCCCCATGCTTTACCCAAAATTTCTTATTGAAAAGTTTGTTAAAGAACATCAGAACTGGATTACTAAACGACTAAGTAGAATTAGCACTCAACAAGTTGAGAAAAAAACGTTTACACAAGGCGAATACTATTTATTCTTGGGGAAAAAATTTATGTTAAATCTAGTTCCTGAGCAAACCTTTCCACTTCTATTGGACGATTTCGAATTTACTCTATTAGAAAAGAAGCAAGCTAATGCCGCAAAAGTCTTTGAAAATTGGTACAAATTGCAAGCCCAAATTAAATTTACCTCACGCCTCAATTTCTGGGCTACACAACAGCACATCAAATATAAATATATGAAAGTAACCAGTGCCCAGAAGCGTTGGGGCTCTTGCAGCCGAGACGGCAGAATCTGCCTGACTTGGCGCTTAATTATGGCTCCTTTGGAGGTCATAGATTACGTCATCGTGCACGAATTAACGCATATACTTGTCCCTAACCACTCAGCAAAATTTTGGGGGAAAGTAGACGAAATTTACCCCACCTTCAAACTGCAAAGAAAATGGCTGCGTGAAAATGGTTACTCGCTTCACCTAACGTAAGATTGCAATTTTCCATAAGAAAAACACCACACTGTCAACCCAAAGTAGAAATGTCACCTTTTGTGCAAAGTAGAAATGTCACTTTTT
>CAIUUT010000012.1 GCA_903902445.1 uncultured Candidatus Marinamargulisbacteria bacterium | reverse complement strand
CCGATATATTATTAGCGGACACAAAGGAGGAAAATAAAATGAAATTAAAACAAATATCTAAAGATTTTATAATCATCGGATGCTTTATAATATTCGGTGGAGCCTTAACCTATGCGGCTAATAACTACGAAAGTCCACTTGGCAAAGACATCTCTAAAAGCTTAGTATTAATTCAGAATTACAGACCATAATATGGAACAATTAGTGGCTAAGAACTAATCTTTTTCAAGATTTCTTCCTTGGAAATGATATCTTCAAAATCCTTCTTTAAGTTTTTATATTGATGCAAAATGTTTTCTTTATACTTTTCGGTTAACATTTTTTCAGTTTCAATCAGTTTTTCTTTTTCAGCTAAAATTGTATTGTATTTTTGCTCTTTTTCTTTCAACCCAGAACCAAATTTATCTTTTATAAATTTTACTCGCTGTAAGTAGTGTTTGGACATTTCTTCTTTCTCTTTTTCATATTTAACCTTTAACTCGGCTAACTGTTCTTTATATTTTTCAGAATACTCGTCAAAACTGCTGCTCAGGTTTCGTTTTTTGTTCTCGTACTCTATCGCCAATAATCTATTAAAATCAGCAATCATTTTGTCGGCTAGTTCATTGTAGGATTGTTTAATTTCGTTTTCGTTGTCTTTAAAATTTTTTAGAAGGAACATCTGGTTTTGGGCGAACTTCTTAAGCTCAACTTCTTTATCAATACGCAACTGAGCTATTCTATTTTCCGCTGTTTGAATCTTATTGCTAATTACTTTTTCATGTTGTTTCTTGGCACGCATTAGTTTAATACTAAAGTCTTCTTCCTTCGCAGACAGATATTCTTTATGTGCATTACTCATCTTTTCTTTATTTATTTCAGCGTCAATTTGCGCCTGTTTAGCAATAGATTCGGCCATATTCTTAGCATGCTCGATAATTTCTTGCTTTTGAGTTGCAATTCCTAGCTTGTAACTTCTGGTTTCTTCTTTGGTATGTTCTAAAATAAGATGAGCACTTCGTTGGGCTTGTTGTCTTATTTTCTCTGCGTCTTCTTTAGCACTGTCCATAATTTTGTAAACATCTTTGGTAGTCTTTTCTTTCAAATCCAACGCTTCTAACTTGGAAAAGTTGATAATATCCTCATATTCTTTGTCTATTTTTTGTTTAATTGTTAGGTAATAGTCATCGGCTTTTCTTTTAGAATCCTCAACCCATTGAGCCGCTTCTTTGTGGGAAGAGGCCTTAATTTCTTTGGCCTTAGCTACAGTTTCATTTAATATTTGGGTACATTTTTCTTTATTTTTTTCCCGTATGGAGGGAATCTCTTGCCTTATAACATGATGAGCTTGCTCCATAATTTTCCCAGCTTCTGTCTTAGCTTGGCTAAGTATACTACTGGCTTCCTGCTGAGCATTTTCAATAATATTTTTTGCTTCAACCTTTGAATTATAAACAGATTCAGAAGATATTTTCTTGGCCTTATCCATTACTTCCCGAGACTGTTTTTCGTTATCCTCTTTTAAATAATCAACGGTGTAGTTAGAGTTAGTCAAAATATGGTTTGCTTGCTTCTTAGCATTATTTAATAAAAACTCTGCTTCTCTTTGAGCTTGAACCATGATTTCCCCGGAATTTTTTATTGTATTTTGGATAATGATTTCCGCGTCTCTTTTAGCCTGAGTGATAATATTTTGTGACAGCTTATTATTCTCTTCTCGCAAGATAATGGAATTTTCCTGTGCTTTTTTAACGATTAAATCTGCATTATCCTGGGCATCAGAGATGATTATTTTCTTATGATTCTTAGCATCATCAATTAGAGAGCTGGTTTTTCTTTGAGCATCAGAAAAAAGACTGTTCGAGTTCGTAATAATTTCCTGCATTTTGGTGCTATTATCTTGCTGCTCTAAAGTAATTTCAGGCAGGGAATCTTTAGAACTATTTTTTTTAATAAATTTACGTATTCCCAAAGGATCAAAAACAATTTTAGCTTTACCAGTTTCGTTTTTATTCTTAAACTCTTCAATTGACTTAAAAGGAATCACCGCGCTATTAAGTTTTTCCTTCAATTCATCAATCAAACTTTGTGTATTATTTATTTCATTTTCTGTTTGCATAGCCTGTTTTAACCTAATTTTAGTAATGCTTAGTTCTGAATATATATTTATAGTTTCCTGTATAACTATAATATCATGTTACGATTATAGCAAGAATATTGTGGCTAT
>CAIUUT010000011.1 GCA_903902445.1 uncultured Candidatus Marinamargulisbacteria bacterium | reverse complement strand
CAGCGTCTGAACCCGCATTGGCTTCAGTTAAGCCAAAAGCTGCTTGTTTTTTACCAGAAGCAATATCTGGCATATATTTCATTTTTTGTTCTTCTGTTCCAAACGCTAATATAGGGAAAGAACCTAGAGCATTTGCGGCAAAGGATACGGAAACACCGATACAACCTTTACTAAACTCTTCTACAGCCAAACAAAAATCCAATACTCCACCACCATAACCACCATACTGTTCAGGGATATATAAGCCATATAGGTCGGCATCAGCTATTTTTTTTAGAATTTCGGTGGGAAATATTTCCTCTTCATCAAGTCTAGCACGATTAGGAATAATCTCCTCATCAGTAATCTTTTTAGCTAGCTCCACAATCATCTTTTGTTCATCGGTCAGAAAATAATCCACGTTCAATTCCTCCTTTATTTTTTAGACGAATACCATTTAAGGATATTTGTCCCATAGGTAAGTCCCGCGCCAAAACCCACTGTAACGATAATATCTCCGTTCTTCAGTAAGCCTTTTTCTGCAGCTTCATCCATAGCAATGGCAATGGAAGCAGCAGAAGTATTTCCATAGGTATCAATATTAACATACACCTGTTCAGTAGACAATCCAAGCTTTTCTCTGGCATATTCGATGATTCTTTTATTGGCTTGATGCGGTATAAAGAAAGAGATATCTTCCTTTTTTAAATTTGCTTTTTCCAGTGCTTTTTCAATAACATCCACAATAATATTTACTGCAAATTTATAGACAGCTTTGCCATCCATTTTTATATATCGGTCAGGGGAAGAAATATTTTCTGCGGTTAACGGCTCTTTAGCCCCACCTATTGGAACTACAAGTTTCTCCCAATCTTTACCCTTGGCACCCAGCTGTGAAGCCAGAAGACCATATCCGTCCTCGACGCCCCCCAAGACTACGGCACCCGCACCATCACCAAAAAGGATAACAACACTTCTGTCTTTCCAGTCGCAATACTTACTTAAAGTATCGACACCGATCACCAACACTTTGCGATAAGTACCATTGCGCATCATACTTGTAGCCACTTCCATCGCATAGATAAACCCAGTGCATGCCGCACTTAAATCGAAGGCGGGAATATCGGTTAGGCCTAAACCACTTTGAACCAAACAGCCAACCGAAGGAAATAGAGGATAATCCGGCGAGGTGGTCGCAACCACAATGCAGTCGATTTCACTTTTATCAATTTTAGCATTAAGGATGGCTTTATTTGCAGCAGCAATTGCCAAGTCTGAAGCACACTCTTCTTTCGCAATATAGCGCTGCTTAATACCCGTACGCTCCACAATCCATTCATCACTGGTATCTAGCCCAAGGTTGACGAATTCATCATTTTTAAAAACTTTTTGGGGGAGTGCTCTGCCCGTGCCGATAACACCAATAGACCTGACAACAGAATTAGGAGCATCTTTTATTATTGGATTTTTTGTAGCCAAAACCTAGGTTCTCCTGAATTAATCTTTACTTCCAGCTAAAACTTCTTCAATCTTTTCGACTACTTTTTCATGCTTTACTTTTCGAGCTTCCAAGACAGCATTGCATATTGCCTTGGGACTGGCCGCGCCATGGGCGATAATAACCACTTTCTTGACGCCTAAAAGCAACGTTCCGCCAAACTCATCATATTCTACTTTTTTCTTTAACTGCTTAAAAACTGGCAACATTAATATGGCACCAATGGTCCCTAATAAGTTCTTTTTCACAGTATCTTTAATCATTTTAAAAATAGCACTCGTAGTGCATTCAGCAAACTTCAATATAACGTTCCCCACAAACCCATCACAAACCACGACATCGAGATCTCCATCTAAAAGATGTTTTGGCTCTATATTTCCACCAAAGTTTATTTCCTTGGTATTGGATAATAGTTGATAGGCTTGAGTCGTTAG
Organism: uncultured Candidatus Marinamargulisbacteria bacterium; assembly: GCA_903902445.1. Taxonomy (GTDB): domain Bacteria; phylum Margulisbacteria; class Riflemargulisbacteria; order GWF2-35-9; family GWF2-35-9; genus CAIUUT01. The sequence goes on along the minus strand of CAIUUT010000011.1, from coordinate 12,066 downwards.
GTCATTACCTTTTTCAGCCTCTTCACCAATATTTAAAAGTTTTACTACTGGGTTTTTTACACCCACTATTTTTTCAGAAAAGATGGACCCCATTTCAGCAAACTGCTGTAAATGAGTAGGCCTGCAATCTACGTTGGCGCCTATATCAAGGATAACTAAAGGCTTTCTAAGCGTTGGGAAAACCGCGACAATGGCTGGACGCTCAACATTCTTTATGCGCCCTAAATTAAAGATAGACGCCGCTAAAACAGCACCAGTATTGCCAGCCGAAACCAAAGCGTCTACTTTGCCTTCTTTTAACAACTTAATAGACACATTTAGTGAAGAATTCTTTTTTTCTTTGAGAACCAAAGTGGGGGAGTCGTTCATGGTGACAACATCATCCGCATGTACGATTTCAATTCGATTATTAGTAGGATGTTTATCTAACTCAGCTTGAATAGCATCTTTTCTTCCAACCAAAACAATTTGGATAGAATCATTTTTCTTTAAAGCTTCTAGAGCTCCTAAGACTTCATTCTGAGGTGCAAAATCTCCACCCATAGCATCTAGCGCTATTTTCATGGATATTACTTTGTTGCTACTTTTTCTTCTTTTAATGCAAGTACTTGTCTACCTTTGTATTGACCACAAGCTTGGCATATGTGATAAGGCTGAACAGTAGCTCCACAGCTTGGGCAAGTGGAAATCTCTGGCAAGGTTACCTTCCAATGAGCTCTACGTTGATCTCTTTTTGATTTAGTTCTTTTTTTCTTTTGCGTAGCCATTTAAGACCCTCCATTTTTAAATTGTTCCAGTATTTTGAGTCTGGGATCAATAGATTTACTTTGATTAAAATTTTTAACCCTGCAATTTATATCACATTTTGGTGCTATTGGCAAATTCAAAATAATTAAATCGCGGATCATGTCGTACAAGTTTATTTCATAATCCTCAGAGTAGGCGTAATACAAATCATCACTGGTCATTTCATACTCGGTTAATAAATCCTTGTCATCCTGATTGGGATTTTCGGAAACAAATCGTTCTTCAAAGTCTAAAGAAAATTGTTTTTCATATTCCTTCAAGCAGGTACTACACATTAACTTAACAGTAAATGATACGGTCCCAACTGCCATTATCCCGACTCCAGCATTGGCCAAGGAAACCTTAATATCAAGGGGAGAAGTGATTGGAACATCCTCCTCAAAGACTTTCCCGCTTTCGGTAAACTCAAAATTGGCTTTTAGCCCTATTTCTTTTAACAAACTAGTTATGTCTATTTTCATTACTCACCTCTGCCCTTCCGCTTTTGCTCATCAAGACGGGGCACATTGTCTCTTATATCTTGTGATAAAAGAGGAATCCTTAACAAATTTCACGGCAACAACCATTTCCTCTCTTTTTATATAATATGAGAAGATAAAGATTGGGGTGAGTCATTATAAAAGCCTAAGATTATTGTGTCAATTTTCATTATCTAAGTTACGCGAGATTAGCGGATTAAAGTTCTTAACTTCATTTAGTATACGTTGTTTCATATTTTGATTGTGTTTCTTCTGAAAACTTAGCATCTCATAACGAAATATGAGGATAGAACTTAGCACCAAAATACAAACTAAGGTAAATAGTAAAATAAAGCCCTTTTTCATAAGTTTAGGTTGGTGCGTCATTTAAGAAATAGATCCCACGACGGCCAGACTATGTCTGTTCCCTAGGGATGACGATTTACTCATTTTATTCATCTGATATTATCTGCCTGTATTCTGCTTATGCCATTCGTAACTGATAATGCTGGCAGCCACACTAACATTTAACGAATCGTTAATCCCCTTCATCGGGATATACACTTTCTCCTCAGCCAGAGAGAGCCAATCGGCAGGCACACCATCATGCTCACTACCCATCACTAAGGCAATTCTTTGATTATAATTGGCTTTCCAGTAGACCGTTGAACTATCAGGAGCAGCAGCCATAATCGTGAACTTATGGTCGCATAGCCATTGGACTATCTCCTCTTTGGAGCTTACTACAAAAGGAACATGGAAGAACGTACCCACACTATTGCGAATAATGTTGGGGTTAAAAATATCCACTTGTTGCTGGCTGAAAATAAGAGCCGCCACTCCTGCACCATCTGCCACTCTAAAAAGAGCCCCAATATTTCCTGGTTTCTCGATATCTAAACCAATAATTATCAGCTGGCTGGGTTGCAGTGTAATTTTGTCGAGCTCCTCAATATTGATATTGGGCTTGTGCACAACAGCTAAAATACCTTCTGTCTTTTCACGATAGCCTATTTTCTCAAACATCTCTTGGGTAAGGCTAAAAACTTGAAGTTGGGAATGTTGTTGCAAAAGCGCTAAGTTCTCTTCCAGGATTTCTTCCACCAACCAGATACTTTGCACTTCAAAGCATTCTTGTAGGGCAAAGTTTATTTCCTTTTTACCTTCCACTATAAATAAGCCCGTTTTGTCGCGCCATTTTTTTTGATGGAGAGCGGCTAATAACTTATATTTCTCATTTTGAAAGCTAGTTATTTTTTCTATGTAGACCATTTAAAATTACTCCTCTTGTGCTTCATTTTTGATAATATCCAGCATTACTTCTAGATTCTCTGGTAGCGTTCCAAACCTGTCGGCACATTCCATCTTCAAGGACTCAACGTGCGCAGCAGTTTCTAAGCTGGCTATGCGTTTGTACAAGTCTAACCGAACATTCATGTCGGGTATATATTCTTCGGACACAAAGGCTGCACCCTTGCTGGAAAGGGTAAAGCCCCGACGCTGCTTGGGTTTTTCCCCTTTCTCTCTAGCAATGGCCTCATTTAATAAATGCATATACAAATCAAAGCCAATGGTTTCCATGTACCCGCTTTGCTCGACACCCAGAATATTCCCGATACCACGCAACTCCAAATCCCTTAGAGCAATATCGTAACCCGAACCAAGAGTGGTGTACTCAATCAATGCATCGAAACGCTCTTGCACATTGCCTTTCATTATAGAGGCGGCTTGATAGAGCAAAAAACAATAGGACTGCTTATCGTCCCGCCCTACACGCCCCCGCAGCTGGTGGAGTTGAGCCAGACCAAAATGGTCAGCATTATTTACTAAAATAGTATGTACGTTGGGAATGTCGATGCCATTTTCTATGATGGTGGTAGAAATTAAAACCTGAAATTTATTATCGTAAAAATCCACCATTATCTTTTCCAATTCTCTTGATTTCATTTGCCCATGAGCTACTTGAATTCCCACATTTGGCAAAAAATGATTTATTTGATTTTTTAAGTGGATAATATCATGAACTCGATTGTGAAGGATAAAAACTTGGCCTCCACGTAATATTTCCTGCTCTATCTTATCTCGAATTAACTCTAAGTCGAAAGGATGCACCTCCGTAATGATGGGTAAGCGCAGGCGAGGCGGTGTGTTTATTACACTAATATCACGAATACCAGCTATAGACAGATAGAGCGTGCGTGGCAAGGGAGTGGCTGAAAGCGTTAAAACATCTACATTTATTCGTAGCTGTTTTATTTTTTCTTTATCCATAACTCCAAAGCGTTGTTCCTCATCTACAATTAACAACCCCAAATTGGCAAATTTTACATCTTTCTGTAATAACCGATGCGTACTGATGATAATATCAATTTTTCCTTCTACTAATGCAGCGAGAGTAGCCCTCTGTTCCTTCAGGGTTTTAAACCTGTTTAAATAATCGACATTGACCCCAAACTCTTTTAGACGCTTTATGAAAACATAATAGTGCTGTTTGCAAAGCAAGGTGGTCGGGGTGAGGATAGCCACTTGTTTGTGGTTCACCACCGCCTTGAAAGCGGCTCTTAACGCTACCTCCGTTTTACCAAACCCAACATCCCCACAGATTAGGCGATCCATGTTTTTAATGGACTCCATGTCTTGCTTCACTTGCGCAATCGCCTTTGACTGATCGAGGGTCTCCGTGAAGGGGAACGTACGCTCTAACTCTAGGTCTAACTCTGTGTCCTCAAAATATTGATAGCCCGTTTTTAACTTGCGTTCTTTGTAGAGAAAAAACAAATCTTTGGCCACGTTTTTAACAGCCTTTTTAACCTTCTCTTTAGTTTGCTGCCATTTTGCATCCCGCAAGGAACTAACTTGGGGCGCCGCACCACCTGTGTATTTATAGATACGGGGTAACTGCTCAATGGGAACAAAGATTTTGTCGTTTTGCAGATACTCAATAACGGCATATTCACCCTCATACTCGCTGATTTTCATACGAATCAGACCTTGATAGATGCCAATCCCCTGATGAATATGCACCACATAATCTCCTTCTTTCAAATCGAAAAGAATTTCATGAGGAATAACGTGATTTTTTATTTTACTAATATCATCTACGGGAATAATATTGGTTTCCTGAATTTTTGAGATGGATCGCTGTGTGTTGGCTTCAAAGGAACGAATATCTTCGATTTCATCATCAAAAAACTCTACTCTTATAGGTAAACTCTGATTTATGGGAAAAACATCTAAAATACTGCCCCTAACTGAATAGTCTCCAGGATTAAGCACTAAAGGGACTCTTTGGTATTGGTAGTCGGTTAACGTCTTAATAATTAGGGCTAATTTATATTGTTTTTTGACTTTTAATTGCATAGAAGAGAATTATATACCAATTTTTGGCTTAAGTCAGGTAAAGGCTTGCTGTTGAGAAGTGCGTAGAAAAGAAACTAGGGAATAATACCGTTTTTACTGAGCCTGTCAAAAATTTCCGCTCTATTAAAAGGCTTTACGATATAGTCGGTGCAACGCTCGGAAATAGCGGATAAAATACTATCCCTTTCGTTTCGCGAGGTTACCATGATAATTTTGGCTCTTTTAGCTTCCGGCACATTATAGACGTCTTCTATTTGCCGAAGGTGGTTTAATACCTCTAGTCCATCAATATTAGGCATGGAGATATCTAAAGTAACTAGGTGATAGGTCTGCCCTTCTTTTAAGGCTTTTTCAAAGCTGATTAAAGCAGCATCCCCACTCTCAAAGTCATGACAAACCCCCAAATCCTCAAGGATTTTAGCTAATTTTTTTCGACTAACCATTTCATCATCGACTACCATTACCTTCATTTATATCGCTCCTCATTATACCAATCTTTGAGATTTTGATGTTGTGTCATCAACTCATTAAACAATTCATTACCATTTTCTAGATTATCAGATTTTCCCAAAATTTCAAGTTCCGATGCTGCCTTTGCCATGGGGGACGCACATAAGTTGGCACTACCACCCTTAATGGAATGAGCCTTCTCTTTCACAACTTTAGGATTATTATCTAGGAAAGCTCTCCCAATTTCTTCTATTTGCTTACTGGTAATTTCTAGGAAACTCCCAATTAATTCTAAGAGAAAAGTCCTATCATCTCCAAATTCTGATAAGGCCTTTGGAAAATCTATAGTTGACCGCGTAATACTATCATCTATTTTCGCAGAAGCTACCGTATTAAGGGAGCGCTTTTCGAGATACTTATTTACGGTTTCTAAAACTACCTTAGCCACAACTGGCTTCTCCACATAATCATTCATGTTTAACTGTAAGCAACGGTTAATTATTTCAGAATTAGGCTTATAAATAGTGGCGATTATTGGGGTTTTTTTATTAATTCTCCTGAAATCCAAACAAGTCTGGAAGCCATCTTTCTGCGGCATATCTGTGTCTAGAAAAATAAGATCATAGCTGTTTCTATTAAGCATTTCCGAAGCGATGGCTCCATTTTGGGCAAACCCAAGAAGATAGTCCTGTTCGAGAATTTTTTTTAAGTTCTGCTGATCAGGCAAGAAATCTTCTACAATTAATATCCTTTTCTTTTCAACCTTAGTCATTACTAGATTTTCCTTTTCCACGTCCACACATTGTTCAATTACCGCAAATAGCTCATCTCTTCTTATTGGCTTAGTGACATAATAATCCATGCCTGAAGAAAGATAGAGTTCCCTGTCCCCCTTCATGGCATTGGCAGTTACCGCCACAATCGGAACATGCTTGCCTGTTGTTCTTTCACGGTCTCGAATGAGACTCGTGGCCTCTACCCCATCCATAATCGGCATTTGTATATCCATTAAGACAAGATCAAAATCCCTATTCTTAACATAATCAACAGCCTCAAAACCATTTTGTGCCAAGGTTACAATATACCCATTATTTTGCAGCATTTTCATGCCCACCTTTTGATTTACAGGATGGTCCTCCACTAATAGGATATGAATCGAATGAGAGTTAGACTTTAATATTTTATTTTTTTTAAGTTTTTCTTCTTCTATTTTTCGTTGTTGCTGCGTTTGCACGCCACACTTAATTGTAAAATGGAAATTGCTACCTTCGCCCAAATTGCTGTCCACCCAAATTTTACCACCCATCATTTCTACGATTCTTTGACTAATGGTAAGACCTAAGCCTGTTCCCCCATATTTTCTGGTAACAGAGTTATCCGACTGCATGAAGCTTTCAAAGATTAAATCGACTTTATCCTCTGCGACACCAATACCAGTGTCGGTAACAGTCACTTGAAGGAAGGCGTCCACTCCATTTGAGGAAATAAGCTGACAATTTATAAACACACCCCCAGACTCCGTGAATTTTATGGCGTTAAAACATAAATTCAACACCACCTGTTTTAACCTTTCAGGGTCTCCTATTAAGTGATTGGGAGTTTCTGGCTGTATATAATAATCCAAGGAAAGCCCTTTTTCCTTGGCCGAATATTTGAGTGTTTCTATGACAAAATTTAAGATCATGTTTAGGTCAAAGGGGATATCCTCTAAACTTAGCTGACCCGCTTCGATTTTGGAAAAATCTAAAATATCGTTTACTAAATTTAAGAGCGAATCTGCCGACATGCTGATAAGCTTCACTTGCTCATTTTGCTCAAGGGTTAAATTTGCATCTAACAGTAACGTTGATAAACCAATAATGCCGTTAATGGGGGTACGAATTTCATGTGACATATTGGCCAAAAATTCACTCTTGGCGATATTGGCGGCATCGGCTTTTTCCTTGGAAATATACAGCTCTTCATTGGCTTCCTGTAAGTCGGAGGTTCTGGCAACAACCAACTCTTCTAAATGCTCTTTATGCTGAGTTAATTCGTCTTCGGCTTTTTTCCTCTCAGTAATATCGCGAATATACACAGCAGCAAACCTGCTGCCCTTTATAATGGCAGGTGAAATGGATATTTCTACGGGGAAAATTTTCTTTTCTGCGCCAAAGGCTGTTAACTCGAAGGTAACACCCTCTTCATTGGTCATTCCCTCGTCAATTCCCAACACCGAGGAAAAAGACCCTTTATTAAACTCATCGGGGATAAGGATTTTATATATTCCCTGATCTAACATTTCCTCCTGCGAATAGCCAAACATTTTTTGCGCGGCTAAATTCCAGTAAGTGATGCGTTCATCCATATTCATAATTAAAACCGCATCTTTGGCCGAGGAAGTTATGGCTCTGTACTTCTCTTCGCTCTCCTTTAAAGCCTCCTCCGCCAGCATCCTCTCTGTAATATCTTGCATAATGCCATCTATCCACAACAGGTTATGGTTGCCGTCGAATTCAGCATTAGCACTGCACGACACCCAAACAGGAGTTCCATCGATCTTTCTTAAAGCTAACACCTTATCTTTAATGGATCTATTTTGCGAAAGTTGCTCATAAAAATTTTCTGAGTCTGAGTGCTTTTGGAAAATATTTTTAAAAGAAGATTCCATCAGGCTGGAAATAGAATTGTAGCCCAACAACCTCACCATTGCCGAATTAAATTGCATAAAACGATCATCTTTATAGGAACTTCTGTAGATACCTACATTCACATTTTCAACTAAAGTACGATATTTTTCTTCATTCTTTATTAGCGCCTCTTGCGCAAGTCTTCTTTCCTGCACATTACGAAGAATTCCTTGTATCTGAAAAACCTCTCCATCCTTAATAACTGGATGCACACTTGCCTCTGCGTAAAATGATTCACCATTTTTTGGCCTAAACAACAACTCCATAGTGGTAGGTTTCTTATCAGCGATCATCTTCTTTATGAGTCCGAGAACAATGAATAACTCTAACTTGTTTTCAAAATAGAGGGAGATGTCGGTGTTCAAAACCTCTTCCACCTCATAGTCAGAAAACTTCTTAATAGAAGGGCTGACGTACTCCATTATTCCTGCGGGTGTCATGGTAAAAATTACATCTTTTAGGGACTCTACTAACTGACGATACGTTTCCTTGCTTGTTTCTAAAGATTTTCTTTCATTTAGTCTTTGTATAACTATATTTACCAACTTTAAATAAGTTAAAATACTACTAGCCTCAACCCCTAAATCGTTGGTTGAAAAAACGATACTAATAGCAAGCAGCTTTTTCTCATAAACTACGGGAAGAAGGTAAAAACCCTCATCGTTAAAACGTTGCGATTTATCCACGAGAATTAAGCTAGAGAGTTTATCCAATATATTCAGACTATTATGACGATTGTAAAAGGGAACAAAATTTATTAATTCTGCCTCCAGTTCTTCACTTATTATTACTTCCTTAGTACTTAAAAGTATCGATTTATCAAATTCAGCATCTTTACTTTGAGAAACCTTAACTAAGGTTCTATGTTTTGCATCACAAGTAAGAAATATACTGTAGTTGGCGTTACATATTTCTCGAACTTTTGCGCTTAAAATCTCATAAGATTCTTCATCTGACTTACCTTCTGTAGCCATAAAAGAATCTAATATTATCGAAGTTTGATTATCCATTTTTCAACTATTTTCCCCCAAAAAAAACGCCAAGCTACCCAAATTCACTATGGGATTTTTATGACTTTAGAATAATCGTTTATTGGGAAATATTCAATAATAACTGCATTTTTATTATGACATTTTTATCCTTATCACAGGCTTTTCTCCGAAGGGCAAAGAATACTAGTTATTCTTGCCTGCTTTCGCAGATAATTTGTCCAAGAAAAAAGAGCGCATAATTTTCTGGCCATCACTGGGGTAATCGGTAGGCCATGGGAAAAATTTTACGGGAATCATATATTTTGGCAATCTAGCTAACAATTTTCTTGGCAATTCCCTGCAAAGTTGGGGAAAATTCGCACTTGTTTTAAGGAAAGCTACAGGAATACAACCAAATTTTTCATCCACTTGCGGTATCACCACAACCTGTTCGACATCCTTGATGCACTGAATTTCTTTTTCGATTTCTTCTGGATAAATATTTTCGCCACCTGAAATAAACAAATTATCTTTTCTACCTCTAATATGCAAATTCTGCTCTGCATCCATAAAGGCTAAATCTCCCGTATGAAACCAACCGTGCTCATCCACCGGTAACTGCAAGCCATCACTTGAAGTATAGCCTAGGAATAAAACGTCTCCTCTTACTAAGACTTCTTGAGAAGCATTAATTTGAAGTTCACGGTAGGCAAGTACTTTTCCGCTATGATGGGCAGGCTGCATGGACACTGGCACGTTAGAAACTGTAACCGACGAAGCCATTTCAGATAGACCATACGTTGTGTAAACAGGCAACTGCAATTCCTTGGCTTTCTGCCACAAAGAAAGGGGCAAAGAGTTACCCCCTACGAGAATCAATTTCATTCTTTTTAGGACAGGATAATTTAGGGAATTAAGCAATAACTCGTATAACTGACTGGGGACCAAGGAAATATGAGTAATCTCATTTCTGGAGATCACTTCGGCTAGAGATTTATCTTTATCGAAAAACACCAAGGACCCGCCTCCACACAAAGCACGCCAAATTAGAGACAACCCGCTAACATGAAAGAAAGGTAGGCAGACTAACCAGCGATCACCCGTCGAAAAAGGGATTAAAGCGTTACTTCCCTGGGCACTCGCATGAAAGTTGGCAGGCGAATGAACTACGGCCTTGGCGTGTCCTGTACTTCCCGACGTAAAAATGATGGACGCGGCTGCGTTTGAGTTGGCAAAACCCCAATCATTGACTAGGCTTATGGCAGAGGAGCCTTGCCGCAAGAGTGCTACTGACACCACCATATATTCCCCGAATTTATTGGCGAAGCCACCTTCGGCATCCAAAAGTACATGGGTGATTTGCAGAGAGGCCAACTGCTCCTTTAGTCTGACAACGGGAAGATTGGGATTAAGAATCACTACCTGACGAGAGCTGGCGATTATTCCCAAAATAAGGAGCGGCAAACGAATTTCAGTTGGCAATAGTACCGCGACGGGAGAACTGTGCGGGATATCCAGTAAGCTTAGGTTGTGTACTATTTTACCGACAAGGAGCCTAGCTTGAGCAAAGCTATAACTTTGTTGTGAAGAAACGAGAAAGGGGAAATCCTCCTTGTCTGCCAAAAAAACTTTACGGGTATCCAGTCCAGCGCATACCTCTTTCTGGTGCAGAGCAAGTGCAAGCTGATATAGACTATCTAGCCCCACAGAACTTTCAAAGACGGAACTGATGACAACATCACAGCCTTGCGCTCTTGCCACTTTTGCAAATTTCAAAGTGGCCTTAACCCCTCCTAAAACCATGGGTTTAAGCACCAGCGCCTTAACAAAATTGGGTATCATAAATTTATCTGGATTTATGTTTAGCAAACTCTCATCCAAGGCAAAACCTACAGGAAACTCTTCCGCTAAAGCTTCTATCTCTTGATAGTTAGCCAGTGGCTCTTCGATATATTCAATCTGACGCAAATTAACTTGCTGTAAAAAACATTTTAGCTGCGCAAATGACCAACGCTGATTTACATCCAACCTTAAGTAAACGTAGTCGGGAATTAAGTCTTGTAATGTATGGATCATTTCCACATCATTTCCGAGCGATTGCCTGCCTAGCTTTACTTTTAAGCAGTTACAATCTTGCGCAACTAAAGAGCTAATGAGCTTCGCCATTTTATCTGGAGGCAAATTTGTTTGGAACAAGGCATTGCTTGGCACTTCCTCAAGAGACTGGGGATTTAGCAATTGGGCTAAGGTTAAATTTTTGCTCTTAGCCAGTAAGGTAAATAAAGCCATCTCTAGCCCACAGCGGACACTCGGATATAGGAGTAAGGGCAAAGACTTCAGTAATTTTTCCAATTCCACAACGGAGGAGAACGCCCTACCCACCACTAACGAAGAGAGTTCGTTGATTTGTTGTATGGCCTCTGGAAGGCTCTCTTTATGCAGCCCTGGTAAAGGGGCAACTTCAGCCTGCGCCAACCACCCCTGCACACTGGTAATTTTGAGATATACACCCTGTCTTTGTTTGAGCACAATCGCTCCAACCTGAATAGGCTCACACAAGGGCAGCGTGTACTTATTGAACTCTAAAGAGCGGATGGTGGGCATTATTTTTCTGGTTTTTTCGCCACATAAAGCGTGGCAATCCCAAAGGTAAGAGGATAATAATTTGGATTAACAAATCCCACTTGTTTTAGGATATCGGTAAAATCTGAGCCATAAGGGAAATGCTCAACCGATTCATTTAGATAGGCATAGGCGGCAGGATGTTTGGAAAATAAACGACCAATTGCTGGCAAAATATGACGAAAATAAAAAAAATATAGCCGTCTTAAGATTGGGTTGGGCGGTAAGGAAAATTCCAGAATGAGCAGTTGCGCATCTGGCTTTAAGACTCTTAGTATCTCGCTGAGCGCGGCTTGCAATTTCTCTACATTGCGAATCCCAAAACTACAGGAGGTAATGTCGAAGGAGTTTGTGATAAAGTCAAGATTGGTCGCATCACCCTCTTGTAATTTTATCCTCTGGCTTAACCCCTGCTTAAGCACTTTTTTTCTACCAATAAGCAGCATATTTTGTGCTAAATCCACACCGATTGCTGACTTGATAAAACTAAATCTCTTACAAAGGGAAATCACTTGGTCTCCCGTGCCTGTAGCCAAATCCAGTAAGGTCATAGAGTCAGAGGTTTGGTGAAGATGCTTGGCCATTTGCTTGCGCCAATATTGGTCGATACCCACGGATAAAAATCGATTTAAAAAATCATAACTGGGGGCAATAGCATTAAATAAATTGGCAACACGTGCCTTATCTTTAGCTGGAGCTTTATCGGTTTTCATTTTATTATCCTCGCTT
>CAIUUT010000010.1 GCA_903902445.1 uncultured Candidatus Marinamargulisbacteria bacterium | reverse complement strand
TGTCGCTGAACCGTAACCAATATAGTTTTTTAGATTTCCAGAAAAGTACAAGCCACTTAGATATATAACATAAAAAATAAACATTAAGAAAAGAAATGATATTAAAGCCAAAAATATTGAACTAAGTATAAGCTTTAAGTATTTATTTTTGGTGCGGGCGAAGATATTTGCTGGCTGAAGATTATTCTTAAGATCACTAATAACTAGGGCTTGATACATAGTAATGATTAAGGGAATAAAGGATAATACTATAGATATTACCACAAGTGTAATTGCACTTTTTACATCAATGATTTGCTGGTTTTTCTGTATGATTTCTTGTGAAAAACTAGACCAAAAAGACAGTGCAGCTGCAATCAAGAGAAATTTATTAAATACAAATAGTTTAAAATTTTCATTGGTTTCTTTAAAGATACTAAGTATAGAGACTTTCATAATATTCCTCCTAAAAGTTTTCTCGACTCTGCCCGGAATACCGAACAATTACCGTTCACCATTCACCACTCACTATCCACCATTTAACAGTATGCAATAAACTCACCCACTTAGTCTAGATTGTATTTTATAGTATACTGCCGCTTATTAACCTTGATAGGATTTGTGGATTATAGTAGCATGACTAACAAAGGGAGATAAGTATGTTTAAAATAAAACGTAAGGGTTGTATTCGTGTTTTTGCCTTTGTATTTCTAGTGTTTTCAGCGGTATATGCCAATAATATTGAGGAGGCGGCATACTACTACAATGAAGCATTAGCCAGCTTAAACATGAATGATTTACAGGGTTCTTTGGCGGCGTTTGATAAGTCGATAGAGTTAAATCCTCAGGTGGCTAGCGTTTATTATGAGCGAGGATATTTAAAATATGTTATCAGGGACAATCAGGGAGCTGTTTTAGATTTTTCCCATGCGCTGATGCTAAATCCCAAGTACGAGCAGGCCTATATGGATCGGGGTAATGCAAAGCATTATCTGGGAGACTATAAGGGAGCTATAAGTGACTATTCCAAAGCCATTTCTTTAAATAGTAAAATTTCCAATGCTTATCTAAGTCGAGGAAGTGCTAAAGCGTTATTGGGGGAATATCAAGAGGCCATCGCTGATTTTACGAAAGCTATAGCTCAAAATCCTGCTGATAGTGTTTCTTACCGAAACAGAGCCATGGCTGAAGCCCTAAGTTTAGACTATAAAAGTGCCATACAAGATTACAATAAATTAATATCATTATCGCCCAAGGACGGAGCGGCCTATTACAATCGGGGAGATGCCAAATATAGTTTAAAGGACTTTAGCGGGGCCATTGCTGATTATAATCAGGCTCTGTTGTATAACCCAAAAGTGGGTGCTATTTTCAATAATCGAGGTCTTTCCAAATTTTCCCTCTCAGATTTTTCTGGAGCCAAAGCAGATTTTGAAAAAGCGCTGGAACTTAGTCCTGATTCCAGCTCATTTTATAATAATCGAGGATTAGCTAAATATTATTTACAGGATTTTGTGGGTGCTTCTCTTGATTATCAAATAGCTTTGGAGAAGAACCCGAAAAATGCCAAGTCACGAATGAATTTGGGTGATTTAAAACTGCAACAAGGTGATTTATCGGGTGCCCTAATGAATTATTCCGAGGTAATAGCCTTGGAAGCCAATAATCCTCTGGCGTATGGGGCAAGAGGGCGTGTGAAGTACCTTCAGGAAGACTTTATTGGTGCCATAGCTGATCTTACGATTGCGATAAAGTTAAATTATATTACTCCTGAAATATTAAACAGTAGAGCATTAGCCGAAGTTTGTGTGCAAAAATTTCCTCAAGCACTAAGTGACTATACACGAGCTATTGAGATGGATCCAAAGATATCCGAGTTATATAACAATAGAGGGTACGTGAAGCTAGTGCAACAAAATTACAAGGAAGCGGTGAAAGATTTTAACAAAGCGCTAGAACTGAATCCAGACTACCCAAAAGCTTATATTAATCGTAGTGATGCTAAATTGGCCCAGCATGATTATAAGGCAGTGATTATCGACTGCACCAAAGGATTGTTACTAGACCCAACGATTGCGAAGGCTTATCTAAATCGTGGGCAGGCCAAGTTTGCGTTACAGGAGAGTTTAGGCGCAATCGCTGATTTCGATAAGGCGCTAGAACTTGATAATCAAGATGATAGTAGTTATTATCATCGGGGATTAGCCAGAAAAAAACTAAAAGATTACAAAAGTGCGCTAGAAGATTTTACCAAAGCTAGCCAGTTAGGAAATAGTGCGGCAAGTCAACAACTTAAAGAAATATTAAAGAGTCAGAAAAGTAAGTAAAATACTCAAATATCGTGGGTTAAGGAGAATAAATGGAAACAATTAACTTTAGAATTAATGAAGAATATATTGAGCTTTGTCAGTTACTAAAAGCCACAGGCTTATGCGGTTCAGGCGGCGAAGCCAAACAAAATATTGCCGAAGGTTTGGTGCAAGTCGATGGGGTCGTAGAGACCAGAAAAAAGTGCAAAATTAATGTGGGAGCCAAGGTTATGTATAACAATAATAAAATTATTGTTATAGGTGAATAGTGATCCTCTTTCGCCAAGGCTACAGCGCGACAAGTGAGTGAAGAGAAAATGCAAAAAACAAAAATTGTAAGCTGTAAAAATGAACTTAGATAAACTAAAAGTTGCACAAATCAATTTCCTCGCCATGTATCCAGGGGCATTTGAGAATTTGGAAATGCAAGAAATGTCCAAGAGACACATGTCGGACAAGATATATTTTCAGGCGGCTGAGTTTTTTGCTAAGCCAAAGTTTGAGGACCCCAATGAAATTGTCAGCAATATGGTGAAAATAGTGAGTCGTTCAACGATGGTTTCCTTATTTGAAAAGCCAAAGTTTAGAGATTTTGTAAATTCTTTAGATGACAGTGAAAAGAAAGCTTTAGCCAAAGGTCTACAGAATTTTCTCTACAAGGATGAAGAAAAAGGCTTTGTGCAAATGGTGGATGTTCTCAAAAAGGGAAAAATTGCTAAATGGTCTTTATTGACGGCACTATTCTTTTATTTTCGCCCACAAGAAGAGGTCTTTATTAAACCTACTACCACCAAAGGAGTCATCGAGTATTTTGAAATAGAAAATCTAAAGTATAGCCCTTCGCCAACCTATGCTTTTTATAAAGCCTATAGGGAGTTAATCAAACAAATGAAGTCAGAAGTCGATGCGTCTCTTTACCCTAACAACGCCGCGTTTTCAGGATTCCTGATGATGAGTTTACCCTAATTGGTGAATAGTGAATGGTGAACGGAAAATGCGAGGGACGTGGGATGACCGCTTCGCGAGGATGAGGGAACCGCAAAAGCCTCCCCCCCAATATTAGGCAATGAATTGACAATATTTCCTGTTCTTGCTACGTTTAAAGTAGCATAAATCAACAGGAGGCAAAATTATGAATAATAAAATCTATCTCAGTGAAAGTGACATGCCCAAAGAATGGTACAACATTTTGGCCGATATGCCGACTCCGCTAGCGCCACCCTTGCACCCTGTAACCATGCAACCAATGAAACCCGAAGAGCTGGGCGCTCTTTTCCCCATGGCCTTACTGGAACAGGAAATGACCTCACAGCGTTGGATTAAAATCCCAGAAGAAGTACTGGATATTTACGCTCTGTGGAGACCGTCTCCTTTGTACAGAGCGTACCGCTTGGAAGAAGCCTTGAAGACTCCCGCCAAGATTTACTACAAGTACGAGGGGGGGAGTCCAGCCGGTTCGCATAAGCCCAACACCGCTATTCCGCAAGCGTACTATAATAAAAAAGAAGGTATTAACAGACTTGCTACTGAGACTGGGGCAGGGCAGTGGGGCAGTTCCCTAAGTTTTGCTGGAAATATTTTCGGTATTGAAGTTATTGTTTATATGGTGAAGGTAAGTTATGAACAAAAACCTTATCGCCGTATTATGATGGAAACCTGGGGTGGCAAGGTTATCCCCAGTCCCAGCAACTTAACGGCAGCAGGACGAGCGGTATTGGCGCAAGACCCCAACAGTAACGGCTCTCTGGGTATTGCCATCAGTGAAGCAGTTGAAGACGCTATCCAAAGAAAAGATACACACTACGCCTTGGGTTCCGTATTAAACCATGTGTTGTTACACCAAACCATCATAGGGCTAGAAGCGCAGAAACAAATGAAGCTGGCAGGAGCTTACCCAGATGTGGTTATTGGTTGCGTGGGTGGTGGCTCCAACTTTGGGGGTATCGCTATGCCTTTTGCGCAGGATAAAATAAACGGCAAGAATGTACGATTATTGGCGGTAGAACCTGCGGCGTGTCCTACGATAACCAAGGGTGTTTATGCCTACGATTATGGTGACACCGCTAAGATGGCGCCCGTAGTGCAGATGCACACGTTAGGACATGATTTTATGCCACCAGGTATTCATGCTGGTGGGTTGCGTTATCATGGAATGTCTCCCATTATTTCCAGATTGGTAAAAGACAACCTGATTGATGCTGTAGCCTACAAACAGAACCCAGTTTTTGAGGCCGCTTTAACGTTTAGTCGTACCGAAGGCATTATCCCAGCTCCCGAGGCCGCTCATGCTGTTAAAGGGGCGATTGACGAGGCACTTAAAGCTAAGGAAGAGGGCAAGGAGAAAACCATTCTGTTCTGCTTGTCGGGGCATGGCCATTTTGACTTGGCTTCTTATGACAAATATTTAAACGGCCAATTAGATGATTACGAATATCCGGAAGCCGCAATTAAGGAATCGTTAACTAAGTTACCCAAAGTTTAAATTACTTTATGGCAATAACAATGGCACCGGCGATAACCAAAATAGCCCCTGCCATTGTTTTCCACTCCAGTTGTTCTTTAAGGAAAACAACCGCCAGAATGATGGCAAAGACGACGCCCAGCTTATCGACTGGGGCAACCTTAGAGGCTGGTCCAAGTTGTAGCGCTCGGTAGTAGCACAGCCAAGAAGCGGCTGTAGCAAAGGCGGAAAGTGCTAAAAAAAGGATGGTTTTACTGGGCAATTTTGTAGGACTTTGCCATGCCTTGGTGCTAAAAACAATACAAGCGGTAAATATAAGAATAAAAACGGTACGGATTAAGGTCGCAAGGTTGGAGTTTATGCCCGTAACCCCGATTTTACCCAGAATGGCCGTTAAGCCAGCAAAGAAGGCTGATCCTAGTGCGAAATATACCCAAGTAGCCATTTTAGAACTCCTTTCTAGATTGTAGTAGCATTTGACTGTTACAAAACTGATAAAATCGTCATTCCGGGCGCACAGACATAGTCTGGAACAGACATTGTCTGTTCGGTCGGAATGACGAAAATGGCCTTTCTTAACAAGGTAATTATATAATTTAATTGTAACAAAAAACTCGGAGAAATCCGAGTTTTTTGTTAAGAACAGATACTTGATAACCTGTTACTATTTGAAATAACGGTTGAGTAAACCTTCAAAAGCTTTTCCGTGACGAGCCTCATCTTTACACATTTCGTGAACGGTATCATGAATGGCATCGTAGTTTAATTGTTTGGCTTTGGTGGCAATTTCTTTTTTACCTTTGCAAGCCCCATATTCTGCGTCTACTCTTTTCTGCAAGTTTGTTTTGGTGTCAGCCACGAGAACATCACCCAATAACTCTGCAAAACGTGCCGCATGATCGGCTTCTTCGTAAGCAATTCTTTTGTAAGCTTCAGCAATTTCTGGGTAGCCTTCACGGTCAGCCTGACGGCTCATAGCAAGGTACATACCAACTTCAGTGCATTCACCGGTGAAGTTCATTTTTAATCCTTCAAGGATTTCTGGGTCGATATCTTTAGCTACACCAATTCTGTGCTCATCGGCCCATTCGGTTTTCACTCCAGCTTCTTTAAGTATAAACTTAGAAGCAGGTGCCTTACATTGTGGGCAAAATTCAGGTGGAGCCTCACCTTCGTGCACATATCCGCAAACAGAACAAACATAAGTCTTTTTCATTTTTTTCCTCCTTATTTCTATTTAGATTATATTTAAGTTGACTAAACTTAAAAAAATTCTGACTGCATTAAAGCATAATTAAAGACCCATATTCAAGTATAAATATTTTGGTATTTTTTTCTCAATTGCCAGTAAGTGCAAGCCTTTTTAATCTATGACTAAAACTTCATGTTTATGCTTCGTGAGATAGGGAATAATATAACCGGTGGGAGTAGTGTGGCCGAAAATAATTTTGGCTATCAGGGGAAAATATTATTAACTCTAAGCTTGTTACTTTTTTAATTATTATTATCTGTTTAAGTTTTGCTCATGCGAGTATGATTTTAGACCAAGGACTAGGGCTAGACGGCATGCAAGTGGGCGGTGCTTATAGTGCTAATCCGCTTAGTTGTTGCGCACTTTATTGGAATCCTGCTGCTTTAAGAGATTTAAAGAGCAATGAAGTTTATTTCTCTGACTCCAAGTATTTTAATGATTTAAATAACCGCACCTTTGTTGCTGCTAGAAATATCAATGAGAACATGGCCGTGGCTATTGGCTACTTAGGCTTAATGGTTAGCGACATTTCGTACCGAGATAATAGTGGTCAGAGTTTGGGGAGTAATATTACCTACAGTAATGAGGTGTTTATTTTGGGATTAGGTTGTAGGCTCAGCCAATCCAGTAATTGGGGAGTATCCTACAAATATTTTAAGCAGAATGCCTTAGAAGAAAAATGGGCGCAAAGTCTAGACTTAGCCTACAAAATGAAATTTGGTTCTCAAGCCCATTTTGGATTAGTTGCCGAAAATCTTGCTTATCAAGGAGAAGATATTTATCCTAAATATAGAGCGGGGCTTGAGCAAGATATGGGAAAGGTGAATCTAAGTTTGGATATCCTTTATGATTCATTATTCAAGAAGACTTTTTATAACTACGGTTTTGCCTATTCTGGACTCGCGCCTCTCGAGATAAAGGGCGGCGTTAATGGCTATTTGGAAAACTATTTCTTGGGTATCTCTCTCAAGTTTGAAGGAGTCCGTCTCGATTACATGTTTTGCAATCCCGAATTAGGCATGGTGCATCGCTTTGGCTTGGGAATAAACTTTTAACAATAGGAGACGTTTGTGGATCCAATATTAGCAGTGTTATTATATGGTTTGTCCTTGTTTTCTGGGCCTACCAGTAATCTTAATGAGTCAATAACTACCAGTAATTTTGAGCAGGTAAGTTTAAGTAAGGAGCAAACTACCCCAGCGACGTCCATGGCGTACACTCCCAGTATTATATATCCATCCAGTACTCTGGCTTCCAAGCCCAGAGAATTTATCATCAAATATAAAAACACAAGCTCTGCGCTTTCCACAGGCTCACAGTTAAGCACAGCAACTGCAGGTCTAGCGCAATTAAACGCAGACTTTCAGGTAGTAGGTGAAAAGAAATTATTCCATACGTCCTCATCTGGCTTACAAAGCCTAGGTGGCAAAGTAAATAAATACCCGAAAAGATTAGCCAGAGCAGGCGTTAGTAATAGAAACACAGGCTTAGAAAACTACTATATATTAGAGGTTCACAGTCCAACGGATGCCAAAGAAATAGTCGATCAATATTTGCATAATGCCTTAGTGGAATCGATGGAGGAAAATATCACGGTGGGTATCAATAGTTTACCCAACGATACTTACTTAGACCCCACACAAAGTGGAAACTGGTCGAAGGGTTTTTTTTCGAGTAGTTTGGAAAATCTTTGGGGGCTTAAAGCGCTGCAACTGGCAGGGGTTTGGGACAAGGCTAACTTTTCTTATGGACAAGGCATTGTGGTGGCGGTAGTAGATACGGGCGTAGATTACAATCACGAAGATATTGCTGCCAATATGTGGGTAAATAGCTCAGAGATTCCCGGTAATGGAGTCGATGATGACGGGAATGGTTATGTAGACGACTATTATGGTTATAATTTTGTAAGTCATAATGTATTCCCTCTTGATGACCATTATCACGGTACGCATGTGGCAGGCACGATTGCTGCTGTAGGGAATAATAACAAGGGCATTATCGGGGTGGCTTTCCAGGCCAAAATTATGGCGGTAAAAGCATTAAACGCTGTGGGTTCGGGACAACTGTCCGACGCGGCTGTGGCGATACAATACGCCGTGGATAATGGCGCCGATGTTATTAACAATTCATGGGGCGCAGAGGTCACTTCGCCATTGATCGCTAATGCCATATATTATGCGTTAGATAACGGTGTGGTCGTGGTAAATGCTGCAGGGAATAATGCTAAGGATGCCAATGGGTTCACGCCTGCCAATGTCAGTGGTTCTATTGTTGTTTCCTCTATAGGTAAAAATGCGAATGGCTCTTACCATTATTCTTCCTTTACAAATTTTGGAAGTAGGGTGACGGTGGCCGCTCCAGGGGAATCCATATTGTCGCTACTAACCAGCTGCGGCAATCCTAACGTAAAATATGTTGGCCTCCAAGGAACCTCCATGGCTGCGCCTCATGTAGCGGGGACTGTGGCCTTAATGCTGGCTAATAATCCGTCGTTAACGGTTTCACAGGTTAAAAATAAGCTAAAAAGCTCGGCAACCTTTATTAGTAATATTTCTGCAGCCTATCAAGGAGCAGGTCTTCTAAATGTCTATGATGCGCTTTCGCTTGGGAACACCCTTCCTCCCAGTTCTATTCCAGTGATTACGACCATAAATAACAAGGCCGTGAATGAGAATCAATTACTTAGCTTTCAAGTAACGGCCAGTAGCGCGCAAGGGTTGCCACTATCCTACAGTGTGCAAGGATTACCTGAGGGTGCCACTTTTAACAATAAAACGTTTAGCTGGACACCTTCCTATGAGCAGGCAGGTAGTTACAATGTAACCTTAGTGGTAGTAGATTCGACTGGGGCAGGCGCTCAGGCGATTATTGGTATTACCGTAAACAATGTCTATCAAGCTCCAGTATTAACCAAGATAGGTTCTAAACGAGTAAGTGAAAATGCGCTCTTAACCTTTACCGTTATGGGTAGCCAAACCGAAGGGGCTGTTCTAACTTACACCTTAAGCGGCTTGCCGAGTGGTGCTACTTTTAATAATCAGATGTTTAGTTGGACACCGAGTTACTATCAAGCAGGAGTTTATCCGCTCACGTTTTCAGCCATTGATGGAGTAGGAGCTCAGGCCATGGAGAGCCTAGTTATTACGGTTAGTAATGTTAACCGCTTACCTGTTTTTTCGGCTTTGTATGACCGAGTAGTCAGTGAATCTCAGCAGCTTTCATTTATCATAAGGGCCACAGACCCTGATGGTGAAGAACTTACTTACAGTGTCAGTGGCTTGCCCGTGGGTGCTGTTTTTAGTAGTCAGACCTTTAGTTGGACTCCCACTTATAATCAGGCAGGTACCTATACGTTGATGTTTAGCGTTTCAGACTCTGCTGGAGGTACTGGCAACGGCAGCCAAAGCATTACCGTGAAAGAGGTAAATTGTGTGCCGGTGCTTTCCCCAATTTCAGATTTGCAAATAAGCGAAAACCAAAATACTAGTTTTATAGTAACGGCCAGTGACCAAGATGCCGATATGCTTATCTATTCTATTTCGGGATTACCAAGTGGTGCTTCACTTAATAACCATATTTTTAGCTGGACACCCGATTATTTTCAGGCTGGCGTTTATAATCTGGTTTTTTATGTTAGTGATAATAACGGTGGCGATGTTGCCCAGTCAATCACGCTCACGGTGAATAATGTCAACAGATTGCCCTACGTTAATGCCATACCCAATAATAACCTTAATGAGAACCAACTTGTAACGATTGACGTGAGTGGTGGAGACCCCGATGAAGATTCGCTCACATTCAGCGTTTCTAGCTTGCCAGAGGGAGCAACCTTTATTAATAATATCTTCAGTTGGACTCCAGCGAACAAAAAAGCTGGAACCTATCAACTAACGTTTACGGCTACCGATAGTCTGGGGGGAGTAGGGCAAACCACGGCTCTAATCTTGGTAAATCATATAAATCATCCGCCTGTCTTTGACCCACTGCGCTTTAAAATGCTCCAACCCAATCAATTGTTGTCCTTTTTTATAAGTGCCAAAGATGTAGACGAGGATGTCTTAAGTTTCTCAGTGGTGGGAGCTCCTCAAGGTGTGGTTTTTTCCAATCAGCAGTTTAGCTGGACACCGCGAGACTCTGACACAGGGCTTTACCGCCTAAAGTTTAATGTTTCAGACGGTGTGGGAGGAACAGCGAAGCGATATATGTATGTCATAGTGTACGATAATGCCATACACCTAAACAGTTATGTGAGTACCTTAGAAAGTATGTCGCTAGACAGTGATTCCCCTGTTCCCGAGGTTTTCTCTTATTGTCTAAAGGCTAGTGCCACGGAAGCTAGCCTAATCGGCCTGCCTACCAGCCAGTTACCAGAGTCTTTTTCTTTTTATGCCATAGACCAAGATTTTAAAACAACAGCTCAGTACAAGCAACTGCGCTCCAAAAGCGTGGTGTCAGGCAAAGGCATGTGGCTGCAAGCCACCCATGACCTAACTATATTCTACGACAAGGAAGACTTGCCGACTCAAAGTATAAAAATACAATTACAGGAGGGCTGGAACATCATCAGTAATCCTATGTTAACAACGCTGAACTGGAAGAGTTTAATCATCATCGATAAAGGAAGACAGTACACCGTGAATCAGGCCATAAGTGCGGGACTAATAAAAAATGGGGTGCATACCTTTAAGGACAATGCCTACGCCTCTTTAGCGGATATGCTGCTTGAACCTTGGCGAGGCTACCTAATACAGGCTACTGCGCCCTTAGAACTAGTTTTCCCTTATGGTGTTAATACCAAGATTGAGTCCAGCAGTGGTATTTGTGCCACAGATTTAGCGTTAAATTTAAAACTAAGTGGTGCGCTTTATTCGCAAAGTATCTCTTTAAGAGCGGGTAGTAACCCCAGCGATGTTGAGCAGATTGAAGCCCCCCCTAGAGCTCCAGGGCAAACAGTCTATATGGTGGCTCTAAAGAATGGGGTGAAACTTAGCAATTGCCTACAGTCTATCAATCATGACGTGCTGCAATGGGACGTAGTCATTGAGAGTGAAGTTCCTTGTAATGCTTCGTTACAGCTATCGGAAGAACAAATAGCCAGTCAATATAAGTACTATTTAACCGATGGGTTAAACCAGAGAGTTGAACTCGGTACAAGGGCATTGACCATAAATATCGCCTTAGGCAGTCAAACCTATAAAGTGCAGGCAGTTGGTGTTGCTTTATCCAACCAGAAGGTTTCGGGTCTGATTAATTATCCGAATCCTTTTAATCCACTGTCTGGAGAAGTGGTGAAGTTGGACTATACCTTAAGCGAAGATATGAGTGGCAAGTTGCAGATATATTCCCTTTCTGGAAAGTTAGTTAAGACTGTAAATATTTCTGCCTTAACGCATGGCTCAAGAGGAACTCACACGAGTGTCGTGGTTTGGGACGGCAAGGATGAAGTGGGCAACTTGTTGCCCAGCGATGTCTATTTTTACGTCTTAAACCTAAGCCCAAGTAATGGACAATCCCAAGTGTTGCAGGGAAAAATACTGCTGTGGAAAAAATAGCAATCTAAAACAACGAATATTTATAATGTATTATGTTACTGTATAACTTGATGAATTATTTCTTTCTATATATACTAAAAGGATAATTATGTGGAATAACCAAACCATCTCCGTTGTATTGCCTACATATAATGAAAAAGATTCCATCTATGAAATAATCCAAGGGTTTTTTGCTACCAATCTGGTAGATGAAGTTATAGTAGTAAATAACAACGCAGCGGCCGGTACTTCAGAGGAAGTCGCTAAAACAAAAGCGCTAGAAGTCTTTGAAAAAAAACAGGGGTATGGATATTCTATTAGGAAAGGTCTGGAAACTGCCACATCTGATTATGTAGTGATTTGTGAACCCGACGCAACATTTGTCCCCAATGACATTATTAAATTACTTGCCTACGCATTAGAGTGTGACATTGTTTATGGAACCAGGACGATTACAACCTTCATTTGGTCTGGTGCTAATATGGGTAGATTTCTCCGCTATGGTAACTGGGCTGTAGCCAAAATGATGGAGGTGTTATTTAACACTATTTCCTTATCTGATGTGGGTTGTACGATGCGTCTGCTTAATCGACATGCTATCGACGTGCTAAAAGACAAGTATAAAGTGGGTGGTAGCTATTTCGGTGTAGAAATGATGCTATTATCTATGGTAAATAAATTAAGAATTTTACAAATTCCTGTTAATTATAAAGACAGAGTTGGTAAATCTTCTGTAACCGGTGATTTTTATAAAGCCTTCAAACTGGGAATGCAAATGATATTTTATATCGTTTGGTTTCGAATGAAATCAATTCTTCCTAAACGATAGATGATGAATTCCTTAGTACAATTTTTTCAGAACCCAAAAAAATTACTTATACTCAGTTTTATAGTGTATTTGTTAGGTGTTCTGGCTCATATAAATGATTTGTTTGTTTATGACGAATCCGCTTTCTTGGTAAGTAGTAATGTTATTACGTGCCATCCTCCTTTGTATCAAAATTGTATTTTTCTTATAGAAAACATGTTTGGTAATAGTGAGTGGGTTTTTAGAGGCTTTGGCGTATTTTGTAATTTACTGGTTGTTTTTGTTTTATGGAAGATTGGAAACAAAATGAAATCCTCTGCTGGATTATTTGCAGCCTCAATCTATTTACTACTCCCCGTCATTATTCAGGGCAGTCTTATCCCTGATATTGATAATACGTTATTAACACTTTTCCTAATTTGTTTTTTATATTTGTTTCTTTTTATTGAAAATAAAAAGACTAGATTAGTCATTACTTTTGTTTCTTTATTAATATTGTTTTGGGTGAAAACGACAACTCCTTCCGCCTTAATTCTAGTTTTGTTAGTTTACGAGTGGTTAACGACCAAAAAACTAGCAGAAGTCTTTCAACTCTTTATAGTGTGTGTTTTGTCTCTGGTTTTATTTCGTTTATCCCTCTATAGTCTTTCCGCTCTAACAGGTATTAGCTATTATAGTGATACTTTTGCCCATAATGGAGTTAGTCTTCTTCATCTCTTGCAGCAGCTACTTTCTGTGAAGTTTTATCTGCAATTTGCCTATTATACCAACATCATCATCCTGTGGAGTTCACCCTTTTTACTAATATTAGCTTTTGCAGATTTAAGAAATAATTTAAAAAATAAATATTTGTTGTTGTTTATATTAGCTATTGTTTTTATTGCTTTTCCCTATCTCCTCATTAAAACGACAGCAGGTGGTTTCCCTAAATATATTTATCCCTTATATACTTTTTTTAGTTTACTCGCCGCCTTTAATATTAAGCAATCCTTTAAGGTAAATAAACGGTTGCTTCTTTTGGGCTTGTTGGCCTTTATTGTTTTTTATTTTATTATGGGTGATCCCTTGAAAACGCCCTATGTACTTAAGATAAATCTATTAAAAAGTGTTAGTAAAGCAATGCTCTTAAATCTTTTGTTCTTTTATGCCAAAGTCTATAGCATTATTGCTTTTTTTATATTTATTAATATTTTTATCATAAATAAAGAACAAAGGCTTAGTGGTTTTTTTATTCTTTTTTTGGCGTACTGTTTTAGTTTAAACGTTCATCAGGGATTAGCGCATTATAATACCCGATATGGTTATGGAGAGCGTGGTTTTACCTCCGCTATAAACTATTTGCAAAGTCAGGGCGTGTCTTGTAATGAAGTTTTGGGTAGATATGATGTGCAGTATTATCTTTCTGCCAAAAGTATTGGCTTTGCTAATACATATGAAATAATACCCTCTGAAATTACTATAGAACAGCTAGATAAGAAGCTGCTTATTCCTAGTATTAAATATTTACTGCTTAATAATAATGATTTGTTTTCTAATCCTCTTGGAAAAGAAATTTTACTTAAACTATCTTCTTCCAACTTCCACCAAGAGCGCACCTTTGCTGATTTTTTACTCTATAAAATCAATTAATTTACAAAAACTACAAATACTAAGAAATATCTTCTAGAACCAGCGGATTGATAGGGCCATTTTAATGTCGTCAATTAATGTTTTTTCTCTAATGCTCTTAATTAATTTATTAATTAAATAATGAGGATTAAGATAAACTAATCTATAAAACTTTGTATAGTATTTAAGAATCACAGGCCAAGAAAGATTCGGATGATCGTATATTTCGGAAGGAGTAGTATAAAATTTAAACTTCTCCCAGTCATAGGTTTTAATAAGTGACTTTTCACGAAGATCATTGAACATTGGTGTACCAGGAAGTGGGATAGTGATACTCATTTTGGCTAAATCGAGTTTTAATTTTATGGCAAAATTAATAGTTTCTTGCATGGTTTGGGTGGTTTCTCCAGGTAAGCCAATCATGAAGTAGCCAGCCACTTCTAAGCCTGCTTTTTTAGCCCATTGCACGGCTTGGACTACTTGTTCAAGCTTAATGCCTTTCTTAATATTATTTATAATGGTTTGGCTGCCAGATTCAATGCCAAAATACACTCGATAACAGCCTGCCTGTTTCATTTTTTGCAATAATTCAAGGTCGACTCTATCTACTCGTATACCGGTAATTGTAGACCAGCCGATTGAAGACTTATTTTGAATTAGCAAGTCACATATTTTCTTTGCTCGATCAATATTTGTAGTAAAGCCATCATCAGTTAAGTGAATTTCTTTAAAACCTAAATCCGCAATTTTCTTAAACTCTTCCGCCACTCTTTCTGGGGACTTAAAACGAAAGGTTTGTCCAAAGCAACTTTTATTACAATAAATACAGCCAAACACACATCCTCTGGAAGTTTCCACCCAGGCTACAGGATTTTTCTTGGCAATTGCAGCAGGCACCATGTATTTATGAAAGTCGTATAGATTGTAAGCAGGGAAAGGCAATACATCCAAGTCTTTTATGTAGGGTCTTTTTTCGGTGAAGTAATTTTGACCATCTTTTTTATATAATATACCTTGAATCGACTCTAATGACTGACCTGAAACTATTTCCGAAATAGTGAAATCACCCTCACCAATTACCACTATGTCAATGTTGGTTTCTTCCAGTGTAGATTCAGGAAAGGAAGAGCTATGTGGGCCTCCCGCAATAATTATTGCTGCAGGTAAATGCTTCTTGATGAGCAAGGATAACTTGTCTGCTTCTCTTATAAGCGGGGTAACGAAGGTGATGCCAATATATTCAGGTTTTATACTTTGCAACTTTTCAATAAACAAATCTTCATTATTTGTGGCAATATTAAAGTCAAAGATTTCCGCATAATGTCCTGCCTCAAGGACACTTCCAGCCAGGCACGCCAAAGAGAGTGGGGGGGTTGTGGGTGCCACGCTTTTCATGCTTGTTTCCTCATAAATTTTTTCAAACGGTAAATTTACAAAGATTATTTTTTTCGCAGTATTCATTAATTATTCCCCTGTATTATCAAAAATTTGCTAAAAAGCAGTCGTCTATTCCCTACTAAATTCCATATATTAGTTACAACCCAACAAGCTAATAATGTAACTCACTTTTAATTCTTAATCAATATGCTTATGGATAATATAGACCGCCGATAGCCAACATTAAAATAAATTAATTTAGCTTTTCTTCACTATATTATAAAAGAGAGTTATCATTTTTATTGGAACTTAAATGGCTCTCTAGCTGTCTTAAGTTAATGATGAAAATTAATGGGGAGGAAAAATAATGACAAGTGCAATTTCTGGTGCTGCGGGAGCCAATGGGATAAATTCTAAAATAGCGTCAATATTTAATGCTATCGATCTGGACAAAGATGGGAAAATTTCAAAGTCAGAGTTTTCCAACGTGCTTTCTGCCGCCGTGAATAAGGGTAAAACGCCAAAGGTTAGCTTTGAACAGTTATCTGGAGGCAAAGACTCCATTAGTCTTTCTGATCTCTTAAACGCCCTGCATGGCGCGCATAAGGGCCATCATCATGCTGCGGACATAAATGCAAGTGCCACAACCGGTGCCAGTGCGATGACGGGAGCAACGACCAAGGCCAGTACTAATCCTTCAGCCATCCCAAACCTTATTAATCCGCAAATAGTCTAGATGCCTAATCTGCATCGCTTTAGCGGTTTGACCATGGGAACCACGTACAACATTACGTGCAAGGTGAGTAAACAAACAAATATTAAACACTTGGAGCAGGCGGTGGCTCGGTGTCTGAAAACGATTAACCGCAGTATGTCCACTTTTGACACGCTCAGTGAACTTAGCCGCTTTAATGCTAAGCAAGACCTAAGTGTTACGGTTATCTCCAAACATTTTTACACGGTGCTTACACAGGCGGCCCACGTTTCGTCGATGTCAGGTGGTGCCTGGGATGGAACTTTAAAGCCCATCGTTGATCTCTGGGGTTTTGGACCTGCGCAGAAACCTCAGCAAGTACCCAATGAGGCTGATATCGCCAAGGTAAAGGAAAGTATCGGTTTTAATAAAATTAAGTTCTTTAAGCAGGGTAGGCAATATTTTATACAAAAACTTCATCCTCATGTCACCTTAGACCTAGGCTCAATTGCCAAGGGATATGGTGTCGATGCCGTTGCTGACGTACTTAAAAAGAAACTTATTCGCAGCTTTATTGTAGAAGTTGGCGGAGAGGTTTATGTACAAGGCCAGAAAGAGAAAGGCCACCCTTGGATTGTGGGTGTGAATTATCCTGAGAAAAATGCGGCACTGGATGCTGTTTTTTTGGGTATCAAGCTGAAAAATGAGGCGGTGGCTACCAGTGGAGATTATCGAAATTGGATAGAGCTTAACGGCGAATCCTTTGCGCACACCATAGATCCGCGCTCCTGCCACCCCCTGCGTAACCAAGTCGTAAGTGTGAGTATTATTGCTCCTAATTGTACGTTGGCAGATGGCTTGTCGACGGCGGTAATCGTTTTAGGGCCACTCGCAGGACTAAAAATGCTCGAAAAACAAAAGGGGGTAAGTGCTCTAATTATTACCAGAGAAAACACTAAGTTTGAGGTGTACACCACACCAAATTTCTCACGCTATATAAGCAGCCTATAGTAACTTACTGCTTTAGTTTATATAATATTTTTACCGACCCAATGTTCATCACAATATTTAGCTCAATAGTGTATCTTCATTACGACTGAAGACCCGTACTCAGGCCCCATTCGACTTCGCTCAGGGCAGGCTACATGGAGGAATCATTACTAATTATCCATTCAGTAACGACAGCAGATTACTATTAGCCCCTACTGCACTGTTGGACGTTAAGGCGCTGTTATAGGTTTGCAGTTGTCCCAGTAAGGAATTTCCTAGGGAATTAAAGTCATTCTTGTCTATTTTTCCATCCTTATTGGTATCCAGTTGTGTAAAAACATCATTAGAGTTTATTGGCGTATTTTGTATTTGTGACGGTGAGGAAAAATAGTCTGAGGCGCTTGATGTGTTACTAGAATCGTTAGGGGCAAGAAAGGTTTTCATCAGTTGTTCTTGCATTTGAGCCACCATAAGGTTGACCTCTTTACTTACTAAGCCGCTCATCAAGTCTTTATTGGCATTCCCATTTTGGAACATAGTGTTAAACTCATCTTTGGTAATATACCCATCACCGTTGGTGTCCATTTTTGCAAAGGCTTTAGAATAGTCGGTGTCGGTGGAATTTATGGCTCCTACATTGGCAGCTGCGGTTTGCATTTCCGCTTTATTTAACTTACCATCTCCATCTTTGTCGCTTGCCACCAGCTGATTCCAAATATTAGACGCTAAAGCATTGGAAGAAGTATTAATACCGTTAACCATTTTCTACCCCCTAAAATTATTACTGTATAGCTAGCACTAACAGTAAGGTAACCTTGATAATATTCTTCCGTGAAAAAATGAGCCTACGTAGATCCCTGTAGCTACTTTAATAATACTACTATTAAGCGTCCTGTCAAGAAAATGGCAACTAAAAGTTTATGTTATTATTATTCAATGTGTGTCACCACGATTAAGCGCGTTGTCGCTAGTGAATGATGACAAGAGTGCTAATATAGTTGGCAAATTTACAATCTGAAACGAAGCTACTGCCCTCGACAGTTTGAGCTTTGGTAACATAACTTAGTGCCCCCATCTGTCTGCTCAGCGCAGGTATGGATGTTCTTTGGAGAAAGAGCGAAGCAAATTTAGATTTAAGGGGCTTCTTGACAAGCCCCTAAGAAACCCAGTCAAGACTGCACAAAACTCACGTCGCAAAAACTAACATTCAATTCCTCGTCTTTCTCAG
>CAIUUT010000009.1 GCA_903902445.1 uncultured Candidatus Marinamargulisbacteria bacterium | reverse complement strand
GACAGAGAGAGGCGGCATTTAATTAAATTTCCCCAAAAGAAAATCACCTCTACCCCGATGTAATCAAATCGTCATTTAAAATTCACTTTACATTCACATATCCGCAACATTACTAGCGTAAACTAACAGTAAAGAAATCGTAATTTAGGAGGTGGTGGGAAAAAATATAGTTGGGTTTACAAAACAAAAAAGGAGAATAAACATGAAAAGAATTGCATTATTAACATTAAGCGCGTTGCTACTCTCTCTGAGCTTCGGGCTAGACATCGATGGAAAGGTAAAAAGTTCCTTTGGGTTTTACCTCAGTCCTGACCACGACAACTCTTGGGCAACTGAAAAAGCTGCCAACTCCACACGTTGGGGAACAGCTCCTTTTGCCGATAGCACATTTTTTAAAACAATTTTAGGCCTTACACTAAAAGCTGACGACACCAAGGTATACTGGGAAACAAAGTTTAAAGCGTCTTCTACTGCTATAATTTTTGAGCCTGCCTACTTCTACGTGGACACCAACCTAAAAAATCTACCTGGTGCTCTGCGTGTTGGTTATCAACGTCTGGGTATTGCGGATGCTGAAATTCATCCCTATGCAGATGGTTCACTTTACACCTATTGTAAAGACAAAGGTGTTGGTCTTTCCTACTTTGTACCTGTAGGTGACTTTGACGTGAAAGTATCACAACTTGGTAACACAATTGGACTCGATAACAGTAACGTATCTGATGCCACCAGCAAAAGCTTTCTAGGATTACTCGTAAAATATGGCAAGGAATACACCTTAGGTGCTATTTATAGTAAGGACTCCGCCAGTAAGAAAAGTGGTTTTTCACTCTATGGCGACTACACTACCGTTTTACTAGAAAACCTAAAGCTAACAGGTGTCTACTTTATGGACTTAAATGACGAAGCAGCCGCTGCTCACATTACCGCCAAGACAAAAGCCAGAAGCGACTTAGGTGTTTACGCTTCTTACAGCTTACTTTCAGATTTAGACGTCTATGCCAACCTGTTTCTAGACAGCAACAAAGTAGACATCTCCAATAAAATGAGCGGTGGTTTAAAGTACAAGCTTTCTAGCGGAGTATCTGGCTACATTCATTATGAATTAATTACAAACATTAAAGATGTTCAATACAGTACAACAAGTATTGCTTTTGAAACATCAATATAAGAAGGAGGAAAAAATGAAATTACAAAAATTATTAATACCGATCATTGGGCTATCGATTCTTGCTAGTAACAGTTTTGCCACAATCCAAGTAAAGGGTTCGGACACTATGGTAAACTTGGTACAAAAATTAGCTGAAGAATACATGAAGAAAAATGCAGGAAACTCCGTTGCTGTATCTGGCGGTGGTTCTGGTACAGGTATTGCCGCTATCATCAATGGTAAATGCAATATTGCTAACTCTTCACGTAGCATGAAGCCTGCAGAAATCTCCAAGATGAAAAGCAAAGGTGGGGACCCAAGAGAAATAGCGATTGCTATAGATGCTCTAAGCGTCATTGTTAACCCTGCTAATCCAATTAACAAACTGAACATAGAAGTTATTGGCGCCATATTTCGTGGTGAAATTACCAACTGGAAAGAAATTGGCGGACCAGACAAGGCCATCACCCTTTACGGACGTCAACCAAACTCAGGTACGTTTGACTTCTTTCGTGAGCACGTGTTAGCTGGTGAATATTCCGATAAAATGAACCAGATGAATGGCAACTCTCAGATTGTAGAAGCCGTAAAACAAGATGATTACGGTGTTGGCTACGTTGGCGTTGGCTATGTAGTAAATGATGGTAAAGTTATGGATGGCATTAAGTTACTAAACGTATCAGGAAAAGGTAGTCTTGTTTACTACTCTCCTACAGATTTAAAACTAGTGGTAAATGGTAAATATCCAATTGCACGTGCTTTATTTCAATACGTCGATAGTGCACCTAAAGGTGAAGTTAAAGCTTTCCTAAACTTTGAACTATCAGCAGAAGGACAAAAGCTAGTAGCAGGAGAAGGATTTTATCCTATCCAAGGTGTTTTTGCAGAAGGAAACAAGTCCCTATTTAACGTAAATACAAAAGCGTTTTAATTAATTCTTAAGAGTAGCCTTCTCCTCTCTCTGTCAGAAAAGGAAAAGGTGGCTAAAGATAGGCCACCTTTTCCTTTTTGTGCTCCCTCACCCGACACACTTACGGGTCCCTCTCTCAAAGTCCAACTAAAAAAATCTTAATAGAAAAAATTAACGCAACATTTACCCCACCGTTACCAAACGGTAACATTCATAGGTTATACTGGAAAACAAAAGGAGGTGAAAATATGCTCAAGAATTTTAAAAGTTTGTTTGCAACAGAAACTACTCTTCCCGCGAATCCTGAAATTCCAGTGGAGGAAAACCAAGACTACCAAAGCCTCTTTGGTATGATGCACAATATCGGCTTCTATTCTATTTTTATGAATACGGCCGCCAATCTCTACGCTCAAGAACTTCAAAAGGATTACTAATTCCAAAAACTATTATTAAGGCAAAGCGTTGTACATAAAAAGTACAAGCTTCTGCTCTATTATTAAAAATGACCAAAATTATGTGTTTCGAGAATTCAATTTACAATTTATACTCTACTGTAATTGGTTTTAAGACAAACCAATTACTAAGCATTAACTGCAACCAAGATTTGGTGTTTCTGAATACAGAAAACCAAATCGGTTTTAGTATACATAATTTATCTTCATTTAGAAAAAATGTAGACTTCATTAAAGCGTAACAATATTTGTGTATAGTTTAGGCATGACACATAGTTTTACCAACCTAGATAAGGCAAATATAGACGCGCAGCAATCGTCCAATGATTTGGTTAAAACAATTATCCCCTTTCCAGAAATTATACATAAGACAGATTTACACGTACCACTCAATTTGTTCGTAAAGCATGTAGCTAAAAACCACCATGAGTATCCTTTGACTAAAAATAATAAACACATACAATGGCTACTCAACCCTCTTCCAGGTATAAATATGCATCCTAAAAAAGTGAAAATAGCCTCTCTTGCCCAGAAACTTTATCACCAGCAAGCGGTTAGAACTCATACCATGTGGGAAACACTTCGCAACTTATTTATATCCATTCTTTATTATCATTCTCCCTTTAATTTGCCAAAGAAAAAAATAGACTTTGTCTTTTTAATTCACGCACGATACATTGAAGATTACAAAACAGCCTTCCCTTTCCTAAATCTTATTAAGAAATGGTCAATGCGGATTTATGTGAGGCTGATTGAGTTTTCCCCGCCCATTATCATGGACTATTTCGATACTGATTTGGGATTAAACGGAGTACTCATTACCACCCCCATACTCCCAGATACGCTTATGAGAGAACGCAAAACAACACAAAACGAAATTCGCAGAGTAAAACGTTTTCTTCTAAAATACTGCGCACCAAACCCAAGGAAAATTGTTCTTGGACTTGGAGGCTGGTGGCCTATGGTTAGTAGAAAAGGAGAATTATTCAATGATATATTCAAACAAAACGATGGATTCCGAGTAACCACAGGTCACACAGCTACCGTGTATTCACTGGTTAGTACAACGATGCAACTCATAAACAAATCTAAGATAGAGCTTAGCAAAGTTAATGTGGCCATTTTAGGTTGTGGAAACATTGGAAGTCATTGCGCAGAGTTTTTGCTCGACCTTGGAGTCAGCGTAACTCTAATCGATATCAATCAGAAAAAAATACGTCACTTAAAAAGAGATTTAGCACATAAGTACTCTTCTAAACACATTCATACCGCTCTTTTCACCCCCAAAAGAATAAAGCAGATCCTTTCTGCTTGTCACCTAGGAATTTGCGCAACGTCTAATGTTGGCTCAATTATTACTATGCAGCAAATACCGAAGCATTTTATATTTATCGATGATTCCCGACCAGAGGCAATTCCGCGATTTTCTTTAAAAGATAAACGCTACACCTTAGAGGGCGGACTACTCAGTGTTCATGGGCTACATTCAAGAATTGACTACGGTTTTGGCAATGACCACAACACCTTGGGTTGCCTGTCTGAGTCGTATTTACTAGCCTGTGATCGTCGAGATCGCAATATGGTTTCTGAAACCGTCGGAAACATTAAGAAAGATAATTACCATAATTTAGCCAAATTTTGTGAGTTACAGGGGATTACACCTGGTTGCTATAAAATGGGTAATTTAGAAGTTGAAGAGGAAATTCTCTTACATGCCCTACAAAAACGCCACAAAAAGATTGAGGAGTAGATTATGAAAATACAAACTAAAAGCCAAACGGAATCATTCCAACTGATAACATCTCATGACTTACGACACAGGCATTTAGCATTATTTGTCCCTCGTCTCTCGACAATATTGCTTCTAGCAACATTATCCTTCGGCATAATGGACCGCGGCCCAGAAGGTCTTCGCATTTATCAAAACTACCCCACAAGGGGCATAGTAATAAGCTCAAATGGCTTTGTTGGCATCGGCAATCTTACGCCAAATGCTACCTTAGATGTTGCTGGTACTGTCTCGGCTAGTGCAATAATTATAAATGGAAACTGGTCTGCTGCAACATACTCTGGAATATGGCAAGGTTCTGCCGTAGCAGTGTCCTATGGTGGCTCAGGTGCCACGACCTTAACTGGCGTACTTAAAGGCAACGGCACAACAGCTTTTACTGGCTCTGCTTCCTTAGACGATATTGCAGAGGGCACTACATATAAACGAATGTCCGCTACCAACTATACTGACCTGACTGATGCAGGTGACTCAACATTGCATTATCATGCAACAGATAGAGCCTTAACAAATGCCACTGGTACCTTGGCTGTAGCCAATGGTGGAACGGGACAAACGGCTCTAAGCAGCGTAACTGTAGGCTCTGCTACTACAGCTGGAAATGTTACTGGTGTTGTCGCTGTTGCAAACGGCGGTACGGGTGCCACGACCTTAACTGGCGTACTTAAAGGCAACGGCACAACAGCTTTTACTGGCTCAGCTTCCTTAGACGATATTGCAGAAGGCACAACCTATAAACGAATGTCCGCTACCAACTATACTGACCTAACTGATGCTGGTGACTCTACCTTACATTATCACGCGACAGATAGAGCCTTAACAAATGCCACTGGTACCTTGGCCGTAGCCAATGGCGGTACGGGTGCAACAACTCTTGGTGCTAGTTATCTGGTAAAGGGTAATGGTGCTAGTGCATTGTCGTCTGCTACAATTTACGATACTGGAACTAACATCGGCATCGGAGACACTACCCCCACAGCAAAACTATCTGTGGCTGGATCTATTTCTGGAAATAACGGTCTAATAATTAACGCTGGCACTGTGGGAATCGGCATATCGAATCCAGCAGAGAAACTTGAAGTTAATGGGAATATACTTGCGGATGCGAAAGTTTTTGCTCAAGGTGGTTTCTATGATTTTGGCGACGGATCTGATGGGTCTTTTTCGTCTGTAGGCAATTTCACTCAAAGTGGCTTTTGCCAATACAATAATTTTACTCTTAATGCTGGTCATACCATGACGCTCGGCAATCAAAGTGTTGTTTTGTATGTCAGTGGCACCCTAACCCTTGCGGGCAATATTGTTGGCACTGGAAAAGGCGCAAATGCCAATGAAGATGGGTTTTGTGGAGGCGGCGCAGGTGGTGCTGGCGGCGGGTGGTGGTCCATGGGAGATCCTGATACTACAGGTCCAGGGAGCCCTGCAACAGATGTAGTTGGAACAATGTTTTCCACGTTTAGCGGAGGAAGCGCAAATGCAGCTGAATGCAAACGAATTGCAGCAACAAAGTTTATTGGATACGGTGCGGGGGGTGGAAACGGTGGTGGCGCGGCAGGTGGTGCTGGGGGTGCTGGGGGTGCTGGACTTTTAATTGTTGCAAGAAATGTTGTATTCAGTGGCTCACCAACCATAATAAGTAATGGAAACCCTGGAGGGTTTAACCAATGGTATGGTTCTGGCGGAGGCGGAGGCGGTGGTTGCGTGGTACTACTCTATCATGCTAAATCAGGGAGTAATCCCACTATTACTACTAGCGGTGGGAGCGGTGGAAGTGGATATAACGGAGGTCCCTATACTAGCTATGCTGGTGCAGCTGGTGGAAGCGGTTCGTCGTTGATTCAGCAAATTTAGAGTGAATATAAAGTGGGGAAAGCGACTTAGGCTGTTAACCATTTCGTAACATATTCGTAATAATTGTGTTACCAGATTGCAACAATAAAGTATTATAATTAGGGCATTAAGCTTTAACTAATAAGGAGTAAAATATGAAAATAATATTGATCATACTTGCAATCAGCCAATTGCTTTGGGCTGGCGAATCGTTGCAAATTAAAGGCTCCGACACCATGGTTAACCTCGTGCAAAAACTAGCAGAAAGTTACATGCAACCCCATAAAGATAAATCTATTTCCGTTTCTGGTGGCGGTTCAGGCACTGGGATTGCGGCACTGATTAACTCTAAAACTGACATTGCCAACTCATCTCGAGAAATAAAGTCCAAAGAGCTTAGCCAATGTAAGAAGAATAAAGTAAATGCTCAAGAACTTACCATTGCCATCGATGCGCTGTCTATTATAGTTAACCCAAAAAATAATATTAAAGCACTTTCCGTAGAAAAACTTAGTGCTATTTATCGTGGTGAAATCACCAACTGGAAGCAAGTGGGCGGAGCAGACAAAGCCATTACCCTTTATGGAAGACAGCCAAATTCTGGAACCTACGACTTCTTGCGTGAACATGTACTAAAAGGTGAATATGCCCAAAATATGATACAAATGAACGGTAACTCGCAAATTGTGGAAGGGGTTGCCAATGACCTATCGGGTATCGGTTATGTGGGTGTGGCCTACATCGAGCAAGGTGGTAAAGTGAATGAAAAGATTAAAATATTGGGCATCAGTGCTAAAGAAGGCGAAAAAGCCTACAGCCCCTTGGTACGTGAAACTGTTTACTCTGGAAAATACCCTATTGCCCGTGGACTTAACCAATATATTAATGGTAAACCAACCGGACTGACCAAAGAATTTATAAGCTTCGAGCTTTCTAAAGAAGGCGCCAAGCTTATTGGCGAGGAAGGGTTTTACCCTGTCGTTGGCGATTTTGCCGCCAAAAATGCAGCGATACTGAAGTAAATACTGGGTTATCTACTGACAAGGAAAGAAGTGCGTTATGAATAAACAGTACCTAGCTAATAATGTAATGAAGGGCGTCTTTATGCTCAGCAGTTCCATTGTCATCCTTATTGTACTGGGCATGTTTATATTTCTTTTAAAAGAAAGTTTACCTGTTTTTCAAGAGGTCAAGCTTAGTGCCTTCTGGCTGAGTGCCAAATGGAACCCTACGGGTTGGGATGGCGAATTTTACGGCATACTGGGCTTAATTTGGGGGACAATGTTTGTAACCATTGTTACGCTCATCATTTCTGTACCCATGGGCCTTTTGGTTGCAATCTTTCTGGCGGAAATTGCCCCACCGAAGCTACATAGCATCGTTAAGCCAGCCATCGAACTGCTAGCGGGAATACCCTCTGTGGTTATTGGTTTTCTGGGGCTGGTGTTTGTGGGTCCATTACTAGCAAAAATATTTCATTTAAACAATGGTCTTAGTGTATTAAACGGTGCCTTGATGCTTACCATCATGGTTTTACCCACTATTATTAGCTTGTCGGAAGATGCCATTTCCGCCATTCCTGCCGACTACCGACACGCCTCGCTTTCGCTGGGTGCGACAAAGTTGGAAACCATCTTCTTGGTGGTACTTCCTGCCGCTTCTTCAGGCATCTTAGCCGCTGTAATGCTGGGTATGGGAAGAGCCATTGGCGAGACCATGGCGGTGCTAATGGCTTGCGGAAATACTCCCGCTCTGGCCACAACCATTTTTAGCCCCGTGCGCACACTTACTTCCACGATAGCTATTGAGATGGGAGAAGTGGCCTACGATACCAACCCATATTACGCTTTGTTTAACCTAGGGCTGTATCTGTTTATTATTTCTTTTATTATCAACAACATTGCACAGTATTTTGTGCGCAGGAAAGTTCATGGATAAAAAGATAAAAGAGATAACCCTATATTTGCTACTTATACTTTCATTTTTGCTGGTCATTTCTGCCTTACTGTTTATCTTATTTGTTACCTTCCGTTATAGTTGGGGAACTTTGAATTGGTCGTTTATTAGTCAGATGCCCCGAAACGGAATGACCGAAGGTGGTGTGCTTCCCATGCTGGTTGGCACGCTGTTAGTCACTTTTCTTTCCGCCATATTTTCCATTCCTTTTGGAGTCTTTTGCGCCATATATTTAAGCGAATACGCCCGAGATAACGCTTATACGCGACTTATAAAACTATCCATCCGCAACTTAGCCGCCGTGCCCTCCATTGTGTTCGGGCTGTTCGGGCTGGCCATCTTTGTAAAATCGATGCAGCTAGGAACCTCGGCCATTAGCGCTGGACTAACCTTGGGGTTACTTACCCTACCCACCGTTATTACCTCTGCCGAGGAGGCTTTGAAAACCGTTCCCAAAGCTTACAAAGAAGGAGCGTTTGCTCTGGGTCTTACCCAATGGCAAGTGCTGTACTCCAACGTCATACCTGTGGCCATGCCCGGAATTATGACGGGGGTCATTTTAGGACTCTCCCGAGCCTTAGGAGAAACCGCGCCCATTATGTTCACAGGGGTTGCTTTTTACTTACCCAAACTGAGCCTAGATGTAACTCAGCAGTTTATGTCCCTACCCTATCACCTGTTTATTATGTCCACACAACATCACGATATTAATGGAGTAAAAGGTATTGCCTATGCCACCGCAGGCTTACTTATCCTCATTAGTTTGGTGCTGAATTTAATTGCCTCTAATATTAGATATCGTTACAAGAAAGGACTATCATGAAAGCCATATTAAAAAGCGACAATTTTTCATTTTATTACGGAAAGAAGCAAGCCATTAAAGATATTTCGATGAATATTTACGAAAAGAAAATAACGGCCATTATCGGACCTTCTGGTTGTGGAAAATCTACCTACTTAAGATCGTTTAATAGGATGAATGAACTTATTACCAAGGTGGGCCACGAGGGTTCCATAACCTATAAGGGGGATGATATTTACGCTAAAGGGTTAGACACTGTGGCTCTACGTCAACATATCGGCATGGTCTTTCAAAAACCTAACCCCTTTCCTAAGAGCATCCGAGAGAATATTTTGTACGGACCACGCATCCACGGAGAAAAAAACGCAGCCCTTTTAACTGAGAAAGTTGAACAATTACTAAAAAAAGTAGTATTGTGGGAAGAGGTCAAAGATAAACTAAATGACTCGGCCTTTTCTTTGTCAGGTGGGCAACAACAAAGACTTTGCATCGCTAGAGCCTTAGCGGTTAACCCAGAGGTACTACTCATCCAGCGGTAAGGGTGTTCCTTATACGAAAGATCACGAAGCAAATGCCATACATCTCCATAAGGTTTATTCAAACTGGTTTGCCTGAACTCTTCAATTACAACTTTTCTTTGAACTTCAAGACCTTTTTTTGTAAACTTAGGGCCGAGCATCCTATCCGATTCGAGCCATAAAGCAGTTTCGATATTATTTGCAGGAATTGTGATATAGTAATTCGTAATATCGTTAGAAGTAAAAGCGTTATTGGTACCACCGGCATTTTGTACAGGTGTATCAAAATCGGGAACATGCTTGGATCCGCCAAATGTCAGGTGCTCGAAAAGATGGGCAAAACCTGTCCTTTCCTGATCTTCATGTTTAGACCCGACATTGTAACACACATTTACTGCCACAAAAGGTGTCGAGATGTCAGTGTGGACAATTACACGCAACCCGTTTGTGAGTGTAGTTTTTTCAAATTGAATCATTCGAATTGATATAAAGATGGATTTTGTAATTCTGTAAGTGTGGAATAATACTCATCAATAATATTTTTCATAATTTCAGCAACAGGAAGAATGTTGTCAATCAGCGAGGCGGCCTGACCAATTTCGAGCTCTCCTTCGTCAATATCTCCTTCAAATATCCCCTTTTTTGCACGTCCTTTACTAAGGATCTTTTGAATCTCATCTTTTGAAGCGCAATTACTTTCGGCATCAGATATCTTATCGAAAAATTTATTTTTAAGTAGTCGTACAGGTATTAAACTCTTCATTAATAGATGTGTATCGCCTTCGTGCGAATTTACGACATAGTTTTTAAAATTTGGGTGAGCCGATGATTCATTAGAGATTGCGAACCTTGAACCAATCTGAACGCCATCAGCACCTAAAATCATTGTAGCCAGCATTGCCCTGCCTGTAGCAATTCCACCTGCACCTATTAAAGGTAGAGAGGTTGCCTTTAGAACAGAGGGTATCAATGTCAATGTTGTGGTTTCCTCACGTCCGTTATGGCCTCCTGCTTCAAAACCTTCTGCAACAAT
>CAIUUT010000008.1 GCA_903902445.1 uncultured Candidatus Marinamargulisbacteria bacterium | reverse complement strand
CGTACAATTAACCGGGCATTTAGAGATAAATGATAAACAAAGTAAGGCCATCAACACTATGACAGCTATTAAAACTATATTACTAACAGGGGCAACTGGCTTTCTAGGCAGCAACTTATTGAAATCACTTATTCATGAGAAGTACGAAGTTATTGTTTTAAAACGATCATTTTCAAATATAATTCGTATTAAGGACTATGTTGATAAAATTACTTGTTATAATAGCGATAAAGATGAATTAGAGCCCATATTCACGAAACATTCTTTTGATTGTATTATTCACTGCGCTACTCATTACGGAAGAAACGATATCGATCCTATTAATACAATTGAAACCAATTTATCGCTACCATTAACACTGTTGATTTTCGCTAAACAATACAATATTAGAAGCTTTATTAATACAGACACCATTTTAGATAAACGAGTAAATTTTTACTCACTTTCAAAAAGTCAATTTTTCGATTGGATGCAAATGTATTCAGACAGTATCACTTTTGTAAATATGAAGCTTGAACACTTCTACGGTTCTCACGATGATAAATCAAAATTTGTTATTAAAATGATTCATGATTTAATTAATAATGTTCCTGAGATAAAATTAACTAAAGGAGAGCAAGTTAGAGATTTTATATATATCGATGATGTAATAGCTGCCTTTATTGTAGTTCTAAAAAATTTATCTTATGATAATAGTGGAGTCATTAACTATCATGTTGGGACTGGAATGCCTTTACCAATTAGAACTCTTTGTGAAAAAATAAAAGAACTAGTGGGTAATACGCAAACAAATTTATTATTTGGAGCTCTAGAGTATCGAAAAAATGAAAAAATGAGTCCCGATATTGATATTTCTGGACTATTGAATTTGGGATGGGAGCCAGTTAATTCCCTTGAGAACGGATTATTACAAACCATAAATAGGGAAAGAGAAATACTAGACAAGGAGAAAATATGACGTATTTAATTACTGGGGGCTGCGGTTTTTTAGGAACAAATATTGCTGAAAGATTACTGTTAAATAATGAAGAAGTTATCATTTATGACAACTTCTCTCGTTTAGGTTCAAAATTCAACTATGAATGGCTAAAAACAAAGGGAAATTTTACCTTCTATAATTCAGATATTCGCAACGCAGATGATGTATTGAAAGTGATAAAAGAGCATAAACCAGCTACCATTTTCCATTTAGCAGGCCAAGTAGCGATGACTACATCCATTCAAAACCCAAGGAATGACTTTGAAATAAATGCATTAGGCAGTTTAAACGTCCTGGAAGCGGTGCGTAATACATCGATGGATTCTACCATTATATATTCCTCAACCAATAAAGTTTATGGGGATCTAGAATCACTAAAATACAGAGAAACAACTTCTCGCTACATTTGTGACGAGTATCCGAACGGGTTACCAGAAACCATTACCCTTGACTTCCACTCACCTTATGGATGTTCCAAAGGAGCTGCTGATCAATACATGCTTGATTATCATAGGATTTTTGGTTTAAAAACCATCGTTTTTCGTCATTCATCAATGTTCGGAGGACGACAATTTTCCTCATATGACCAAGGTTGGATTGGTTGGTTCTGTCAAAAAGCTCTTGATGTAAAGAATAATATAAACAAAGAACCTTTTAATATCTCTGGTAATGGGAAACAAGTTAGAGACGTCTTATATGCTAAAGACATGGTTGATTTATATTTAAGTGCTTCTGCGAGTAGTGAACACTTAAAAGGAGAAGCGTTTAACATCGGTGGAGGAAACGCTAATAGTCTATCATTATTAGAGTTGTTTTCCCTCCTTGAAAACCAACTAGATACCACTTTAAATTATACAAAACTTCCTTTTAGAGAAAGTGATCAAAAAATATTTATTGCTGATTTAACCAAAATCAACACCTATTTAAATTGGACTCCTAGCATAGATAAACAGCAGGGGATATCCATGATGTTAGAATGGATGAGGAGCCAAAATAATGATTGACCTAAGTGTATTAATACCAGCCTATTTAGAAGATGAAAACCTGCAAATTATTCTTCCTCGAATTAAAGAGGCATTAGCAAATAATAATATTAATGCCGAGATAGTTGTAATTACTAGTTCATTGGTTAAAGACGAAACTCCCCAAGTATGTAAAAAGTTTAATGTAACTTGTATTAATAGGGAAGGGGGCGAAAATTATGGCAATGCCGTCAGAACAGGTATTAAATACGCTCAAGGACAATATGTTCTTTTTATGGATGCTGACGGGTCTCATTCTCCTGAATTCATTCAAAGTCTTTACCATCAGAGAGATAATGCAGATATTGTAGTAGCTTCTCGATACGTAAACAATGGGGGTAGCGACAATTCAAGAGTCCTAATAATGATGAGCCGTTTACTGAATTTTTCCTATTCAATTTTTTTCAATATTAATTGTAAAGATATTTCTAATAGTTTTAAACTCTATAACAAGAAGGTTTTTGATGGAATAAATTTAGTTAGTGACAATTTCGACATTATCCAAGAAATTCTCATAAAAACCTTACGAAAAAATCGCAACCTTACTATTCTGGAAATTCCCTATTTCTTTAAAGAGAGGATGTTTGGAAATACTAAAAGGAATTTATTGCTTTTTGTTTTTGGATATGTAGTTACAATGCTTAGATTAAAATTATTTAAATGAATGATATAGAGACTCTTATGATATGCATTCATAATTCACCTTATGATAATTCTTTCTTGTGAATGGAGTGCGTTTAGTGATTCAAAATAAAATTACCAGAAAAAATAAAAATGAATTTATGTTAATTGTCGTAATCCTAATCGTTACGGTCATCAGCTTATTCCGTCTTGGATACCCCACATATCTAGGCGACGAGATGGAAACAGTAATCTATTCGAAAACAATCTCCATGATGAACCATTGGATGCCCTCAACGCTAATGCAAGACAACAATCTTATTACTTACGGATCATTAGGAGATTCCAGTAGATCATATCATCCAGCCATGCAGTCTTGGCTTCAATACTATATCCCAAGAATAGTATTTATGTTTATTCCAAATGCAACTCCATTTGCAACCAGACTTCCTTTTGTGCTTATTGGGATAATTGGTTTAATTTTTACGTATAAAACAATATTAAAAATAACTAAAAAAAATGAGGCTGTATGGGCAACCCTTATCATTGGTTTATCTGGGTTTTTTCTGCCTCTAATTAGATGTTTAAGATATTATAGCCTGACATATTTCTTCTCATCCTATTTTTATTATTACTTCATTGATGCCATAATTACCCCCGAAAAGAAATTTAGCACATCAAAAAAAATACACATATTTATCGCTCTTTGCGGTGTATATTTTAGCCATTACTTGAATTTCTACATCCTAGCACTTTCATCTATCATATATATTTTAATATTTAGAAGAAATACCCATAAATACTTGTTAATACCATTTTTCTTAAGTATTTTTGTAAGTTTAGTTGATTTTACTATCAATCATTTAGATTTTATTTTACTTAAATTTTCAAATTTAAATATTGATAAATTACACATAATAAGTATTATTGACTTTAAAATATTCTTTTTATTGATTCCACTTCTGTTTGTCAAATCAATTAATAAAACAATATATGGCTCACATTTTCAAAAGTATTATATAATTGCATTTTCTGTAAATTACTTTTTGTTACTAATGCTGAAGGTTAGTGACATTAAATATTATATCTGGATTTCTATACCCTTCTTTTTATTAATAGTTTTAATTTGGAATGCACACCTAAAAAGATTATTATTCATTTTATTAATATCCATAATTTTCTTTATTAGTTATTTATATCCTTCTCACGCATTGGGAATTTTTCTTAGCCAGTTAAATAACACTCAAGATAACCATAAGTTTACAAATAAAATTGTAGAATTAGTGACACCGAATTCTAAAGTAATGATGTTGGGTTTTTTGGGACCCTATTTTTATGCAAATACAAATCACAAATTCAATTATGTAGGACAAATTCCTGCAAGATTAAAGGGGTTTTACTCTAATTATGATAGCCATCTTTTTGACGATTTTCACAGCATTGATTATATTGT
Organism: uncultured Candidatus Marinamargulisbacteria bacterium; assembly: GCA_903902445.1. Taxonomy (GTDB): domain Bacteria; phylum Margulisbacteria; class Riflemargulisbacteria; order GWF2-35-9; family GWF2-35-9; genus CAIUUT01. The sequence continues at coordinate 4,802 of CAIUUT010000008.1, read as the reverse complement.
GGGTGGTTATGAGGATGTGTTTAATTTAAAAGTTGAAACCAACGAAAAATACTTGGACAGTCCAATATTTTTTGAGTACTATGGGAAACGTTACCAGAGGATTTATCTTGAAACATGGGTTAAAAAATATCCATTTTATCATTTAGTTTATCGAAAAATAAAGTATAAAATAACTCATAATAATAAGTTGAAAGAAAACTATAACATTGAAGCCAGTTTCATTTATAAAAGGATATAATAGATAAATGCCTATTCTGGAGTTATTACATGAAAATCGGTCAGGGATAAAAACTGAAGCCGTTGTCTGCGTCTATAATGAAGAAAAACGGATTATTCCATTCATTAATTTTTTTTCTAAATGGTGCGATATTGTTCTCTTAGATGATGGTAGTCAGGATAAAACTATAGCCATAGCCATAGCCAATGGGGCTACAGTTTTCCATCGCAAAAACAAAGAAATTATAGGAGAAGCATATTTTGCCCAATACTGTAATGAATTAACAAAAAGTGGCAAATGCTTGTGGATATTCGCCGATGAGTACATCTATCCTAAAGATATGGAGTTGCTAATTTCGTCAATTAACAATGGACTGGGTGTATTTGGAAAAAGAATAGATTGGTTTTTTGGATATAAATTAAACAGAATAGGCGATAAAAGCCCAAGAGGCTTTATTAAAGGACACGCTTACCATAATACCACTCAGTTACACTCCAGTTTACATTTTAAAAATGGTCTTTTGGAAAACAAAACTGTTTACATCGAAATCCATCATCTATCGTTAGAAAGCACTTCGTTACTTCTTGGTAAACTAAACCACTATGTCCATACAGAAGTCGCAATGATTGCCAGCTCAGCAAAACCCATAAGAAAATTTATTCGTAGATTTATACTTATAGAACCTATATATTTATCGCTAGTTAGTTTATGGAAAGAAAAAAATAAGAAGCCAAGCTTGGTTATATATATTATATTACGCTACATATTGACTTCAACCATAGCATTGATGATATTTATTGAGAAACGTTGTTTAATTAACCTAGAGAAACAAAGAGAAAGATATGCAAAATTTTTTGAGTAACTTTGAACTTTCCTTGATACAAATTATTACCCGTTCTTTGCCCAAAATCAGAGGAGCTGGAATTATCAGCAATTTTCTTAAGAAAATATACAATCGGAAAGCTAGAGATGCTTCTTATACTCGGTTTGAGGGACTTGCATTGTTTCTACCATCACAGTCGGAAATACTATTTGCACCTCAGCTAAGAGATCGATTAGAGGTTCAATTTGTAAAAAAAACACTCAAGGCAGGTGATACCTTCGTTGACTTAGGTGCTAACATGGGTTTTTATTCACTCATTTCAGCAAAAATTGTAGGAAAAGCTGGCAAGATTTTGTCTGTTGAGCCAGATCATGACAACTTTTCCTTCCTTTCTAAAAACATTGAATTAAACAATTTTACACAGATAATAGCCTGCCAATGCGGCATTTCAGACTGTAATGAAATGATTACTTTTTATAAGGACACATCCAACAACGAGATGGGCAGCTTTATTCCTCAAAAGGGTACTATCGAGGTTAAGTTAGAGTGTTCTTCTTTGCTTGATATTCTTAACAAAAACAATATTCAAAAAATCTCATTTCTTAAGATTGATACAGAGGGATTTGAACTTAAAATATTGTCTAAATTCTTTAAGGATGCCAATAAAGCTTTATATCCAAAATTTATCATTATTGAAAGCCATAAAGATTCAGAAGTGTTGAAATTATTAAAGCAATATAATTACAACATTATTCTTTCAAATCATGACAACCATATTTTAACACTTCTTTAGAAGGAAAATATTACTAATCAAATTATTAATTAGTAATATGGATTTTCAAGATATCAATTTTACTGTATTATCAGATTGGTATTAATTATGTCTGTAAATATTATTAATAAAATCAGTATCTATAATAAACTGCCTTGGTTATACACCAGAAGTGCTTTTATAAAATCACTTAACAACCAAGGAACGCTACTTGATGTCGGTTGCGGAACGGCACCGTTATCTACCTTTATTAAGGCATTAAAACCAAACTTTAAAATCTACGGTACCGATATTTATCGAGCTCCCCAATTGCCCGAAAATGTTGAATTCAAACTTTCTGACTTAAATGATAAAATTAACTTTGAAGATAATATGTTTGATGTGGTAGTTTGCTCACATGTCATTGAGCATTTACAACATCCTGATATAGCCTTAGCAGAAATCTGGCGAGTATTAAAACAAAATGGCATACTTTACCTTGAGGCTCCCTCCCAAAGATCTGTTTTTGTACCATCATTTAGTGGTGTTAACAAAAGTTCAAATATACCTATAAATTTTTGGGATGATCCAACCCACATTAGACCTTATTCTCAGAATTCCTTAGAGAATTTATGTAATAGTGTGAATTTATCTCCAATAAAATCTGGATATGTAAGAAATTGGTTAGCAATACTTACGTGTTGGCTAACTTTTCCCTTGGCGTTTATCCTACAAAAGCGCGCATTTCTAGTCCATTCTTTATGGCACATTACTGGCTGGTCTAGCTATGTAGTCGCTGTAAAAAAATAATTGCAGACAATCTGCTTACTGGGATACCAATGACGAAGCAATTCTTATTCAAATATAAAATTACTCATCCCATTAAAAGATGGCTCACGCAAATCCTTGATGCCGTTCTTAATTTCATATTTATCAGAAAAGCCATATCGTATAAAGAACCACATAAACTACTTATTATCCGTCTCGATAATCTCGGGGACATTTTGCTGACCCGCCCACTTGTATATTCCTTGAAAAAAGCGTATCCCCAAGTAAGTATAGATATCCTGCTTAGCAAAGAATCGGTTAATATTTTAAAATTTGATTCCTGGATTACTAACATCTTCTTTATAAACAAAGAAACAATTACTCAATTAAAAAACAATAGATATGACCTGATAATAGAGCCTAAGGGCAGGTTAGACTACGCTTGGCTTACCTATAAATTGAAACCCAATTTTTCTATTGGCTTTGGAGACGCAGGCGGCAGAGCTTTCTTTAACGAAGCCCTTTATCAAATTGATCAGAATCCAATAGAAAAAAATAAGCAAATCTGTAATAAATTAAACATAACCTATAATGCAAATTTTCCAGACATAAATGTCGGAGATACTTTATTAGAGCCCTTTCAAAAATATAGCAGTTTCATACTTATAATGCCTTTTTCATCTAGAAAAGAAAAAGACTGGTCAGGAGACAACTACTTACACCTAATAACTGCCCTCAAGAAAAGTAACATTAAAGTGGTTGTTGCCGGTGAATTTTCTCGTAAAGAAGATTTCTCGGCCTTTATAAATTGCGCAAATATCGAACTATTTAGCAGTGAACAACTATATCATTTAGTTGCTTTAATTAAATCTGTAAAACTTTTGGTAGGTCCTGACTCCGCTCCAATTCATATTGCCGCAGCAGTTAGAACAAACACCCTCTCACTTTATCTAAAGGAAGCCCCAAGTATTTGGCATCACTACAAAGAAGAAGATGGACATTACGTTCTACATAGCCCAACTAAAGAGATTACTGTTGAGGATGTTGAAATAAAAATATTGTCAATTTTAGGAGAAGATTTTGGTAAATAAACCGAAGATTCTTGTTGTTAAATTAGCATCTTTGGGCGATATCTTGCAAACCACTCCTTTAATTCGTTTATTGGCAAGTAAGTACGATGTCTATTATCTTACTTTTAGCCAACACGCACCGTTACTTAAAGATAATCCCCACATTCTTGGTCTATTTACCTTTCTAGACAAATCTAACCTAACAGCAATGCTCCATAATGTAGTAGCTCTAATAAAAATATTTTTTCTTCAGCCTCAAATATCAATTAATCTACATAAGATCTATGCACTTAATTATATCTTCAAACTAATGGGAATAAGCAAAAGACTTGGTATAATTAGAGAAAAAGATAAGCGACACCACCTGACCCATCCCCAAGTCTTTAATTTAGAACAACATCATATTAAACAATACCTATCTTTTGCTTCAATATTAGAACTTAATACGAGCGACTATTCAATGGAATACTTTCCAGGAAATTATCAGAGTTTATCTAACCCAAGTATTACAGCCAACATCCCATCACCATATGTAGTAATTTGCGCTGGAGGAGGAAAAAATAAATGGGCAAACATGCTTAATAAACGCTGGCCAGAAGCTTCATATATTTCCCTGGGTAAAAGTCTAATTAGTAAAGGGTACAACCTTGTCCTTGTTGGGAACCATGATGACACTCAAATCCACCATAATATTGCAAATTCCATAGGTTCAAATGTTTTTGATGTAACGAACAAAACAAGTTTAAACGAACTTTTTTTGATAATTAAAAGTGCCCTATTCTACATAGGAAACGATTCATTTTTGCTTCATTTCGCATCAACAACCAAGACACAAACCCTTGGACTATTTGGGCCTACATCCGCAAAACTCTTAGCACCCCTAGGCGCTAGTGACGGTTATATTCAGTCTCAGACAAGTTGCTCACCATGTTATGAAGCGAACTTAGGGCTAGACGCCCAAGCCTATAAATGTCAAAAGAACCTGTGTATGCAAAACCTTGAGATTGAAACAGTAACAATGAAAATTTCGCCCCTGTCAACCCAAAGTAGAAATGTCACCTTTTGTGCAAAGTAGAAATGTCACTTTTTGATAAATTAAGCAATTTGTTTTTTCAATAACATAAGTTGATAAGAACGTTTTTTATAAGGATGAGAATTTGGTGGTGCATGCTG
>CAIUUT010000007.1 GCA_903902445.1 uncultured Candidatus Marinamargulisbacteria bacterium | reverse complement strand
TGCTGAGAAATTAATATTAAATAATAATATTATTCAATCACTTAATGAGAATGCTCATAAGCAAATAAAGAAGATAGAGCTAACTTCTGAGAATATTGAGGGAACGCTTTCCACCGTTAATCTTATTAAGAATAAAGCTAAGAGCGTTTATACCAGCTCTAAAGAGTCGGCAGACGTGGCTGAGACGGGTAAGAGAAGTGTTGAAAATATCGTTCTGGAAATGAATAACCTCAAGGAAATGGTAGGGGATTCAGCCAGTAAGATTTCAGAACTGGGAGATTATTCGAAGCGAATCGAAGATATTATCGAAATCATCGATGATATCGCTGAACAGACGAACCTATTAGCTCTTAATGCAGCGATAGAGGCGGCAAGAGCTGGTGAAACGGGTAAGGGCTTTGTCGTGGTTGCTGATGAGGTGCGTAAGTTGGCGGAAAAATCTGGAAAAGCAACTAAAGAAATTGCGAATTTGATTTACACTATACAAAGTATCACGCAGACCGCTGTTAAGTCTATGGAAATCAGTAAACAGCAAGTTGAGCAGGGTGTAATATTATCCACGAGTGCCAAGACTTCGCTTACCAACATCCTTATAGCCGTAGACAATACAGTGCATCAAATGGAGGATATTTCGACCTCCACGGAAACGATGGCTGGAAAGTTTGCCAATGTAGTTGGGATTACTGAAGAGTTATTTAAATCGGTTAATGAGAGTTCACAGTCCATTCAAGCCTTAGCTCTCTCTAGTGAGGATTTATTGGTAGCTACTCAGAAGGTATCTGCTATTTCTAGAGAAAATACATCAGAAATAGAGTTGATTGAAGGACATGCGGAGATTATTCTGAAAGAGACCAAGGAGGTCTTTGAGGTAGCTGCTGATAATAATGCTATTGCCGAGGAAGTATCGGCTTCAACGATTGGTATTACGGCCTCTACAGAAATTAACAAAAAACTAACCGAAGATGTTATGGACCTAATCGCCAACCTGAAAAATAGCTTAAAAACCTCTTAATTTTTTATAGTAAAAAAAGTTGCCGGTAATTTTAGAATAGTCTATACTATTTATCTGAATATTTAGGGAGACGTCGCCAAGTGGTAAGGCCGTGGTCTGCAAAACCGCTATCGACAGTTCGAATCTGTCCGTCTCCTCCACTTCAAATTCCTGTTCCTACATTTTCCAAGGAGGTTGCACCTCCTTCGGCGGAAATCTATTAGATTTCCTGAACCTCCGTCACCTGCGGTGAACCAATTGTATCTTTTGTTTGTAAATACGGATGCTATTTATTTGTTATTGTTGGATAGCTTCCTCCCTGTTATAATTTCAGCCTGAACTATTTAGCGAGCAAGCAGAACGTAGCTAATGGCTAACATAGTGCTTAGAGTGAATACGGCATAAAGCTGCTTTAAAGACGCGGCAAGTAATTTTGGAAATGAAAGTTTGTTTGGACCTTTAAGTATGTTAAGAGGGTCCAAGGAGAGCGAAACTCCCTGGTTCACCGAAGGTGAAAGGGGTTCAGTGAGCTGCAAGCGAACGACGAAGGGGACCTGTCCCCTTGTAGAACGTAACTTGTGGCGTAACATAGTGCTTAGAGTGAATACGGCATAAAGCTGCTTTAAAGACGTGGCAAGTAATTTTAGAAAATAAAGTTTGACTGAACATTTAAGTATATTAAGAGGGTCCAGGGAGAGTGAAACTCCCTGGTTCACCGAAGGTGAAAGGGGTTCAGTGAGCCTTGGCGAACGGTACGAAGGGGGCGGAGCCCCATTGTAGAACGTAGCTAATGGCGTAACGAAGGGCGGTTAGTCCCGAGAAATTTGAAATCTTCGATTTCCTTATTTCTCGAGGATCCACGAAAAACTAAAAAAGCTTTGCTTTAAGTTTTTCGGGACTCAGTTGGTTATGTCTTTGTGTCTTGGGGCGGTTAGCTCAGTTGGTTAGAGCGCTACGTTGACATCGTAGAGGTCACCGGTTCGATCCCAGTATCGCCCACCAAATAGCATTTTGCGACAAACACATAATCCGATAATTGCCTTGTAATTATTGGGTTGTGGGCGATTTGAAAAGACAAACATAGTAAGATTAATTTTGGTTGTATTTTCTTAAAATTCTACTTAAATTTTGTTAGTTATGGTTCGTAATTTTCCAAATAATGCATACTGAAAAGACAATAAATAGTGTCGTTAGGTTTTTAGAATATGGCTTTTTTGGCAAAAACGGTCATATTGCTTAACTTCTAGAGATTGAGCAACATTTATAGTGAGCCTGTCGAACTAGAAATTTAGGTAGTAAAAACCTCCTTCCATGGCAAAGACTTAAACTGGACAATTAGCTTGTCAGGATGGTAGACAATATCAGTAACTAGGCTGATTATATGGACTTTTAATGCATCTGTGTCCAAGGATTCATGGTCTGTTCTGAAGCTGATTAGTTGTTTTTTGAACTGGGTAAGTTTGATTTTTTCTTCTTCTTTGCGGTTTAGTTCAAATTGGCTTTTGAAGATTTCTGCTTTTAGTTGTTTTTCTGATAACTCCAATTCGGTTATGCGAGTATTTATTAGCTCTCTTTCTTTGGACAGATACTGGCTGGAAATTAGTGAGTCCAGATATTTTTCTTTTTTGTCCATTATGTTTTCTAGTTTGGATTGTAGCTGGATTATGATTTTTTCGCTATCCTGTTTGACTTTTTCTATACCCTGATTGTATTTTAGAATCTTGTTTTCCATTCCTTTGAATTCTTGTTCCTGAGAGAGAGAAAGTAAGATATTTAGCACCTGTGTTTCTACTTTTTCAAAAGCTATCTGCCTGATTTTGCACAAACTAGTATCCCTGCCTGTAGATTTGGTACTGGTACAACGGTAATAATAATACTTAGTGCGGTTACGGTTAAAGGAATAATTCGGGGTCATTGGTGAGTTACAACAACCACAGAAAAGTATTTTTTGCAGTATGGCATTAGTCTTATTGTTTCCCTTAATGGTTTTGCGTTGTTCAAATATTTCTTGTGTCTGCTGGAACAATTTTTCTGTAATCAGTGGTTGGTGTATACCCTGATAGAGATTGTCTTTCCAGCGTACTTTCCC
>CAIUUT010000006.1 GCA_903902445.1 uncultured Candidatus Marinamargulisbacteria bacterium | reverse complement strand
CTTGTTGCCCCCCAATTAATAGTGAATGGTGAATGGTGAGTAGTGAAAAGGAAAATTATAGCTAATTGGACACCAAACATTATTGACCACTCCCCAATTGTGTTAAACAAGTGACTGGCGAATTCTATCTAACTTTTTCTAATTTTCCGTACTTAGGCAAAATAAGTTTCGTTTCATTTCTGAACCTAATCTGCAAGGAAATACCCTTCCCTTGACCTATTGTTTTCACGATAACCCCTTCTCCAAAAACGGCTGATTTCACCACATCACCTTCGCAATAGTCAAAGAAGATTTTATCATCCATTACTTCGCGGTCAACATTTTTGTTGGAGTTCAAAACCTTGGCATTCATGACAATATCTGGCAAATAATCTTCGCGTAAGGCGGTAATAATATGGTTGAACTGGTTTAACTTGCGACTCACCTGAATGGAAATATGGTTTTCGACAGGCAGCTCATAAAAGAATCTGGAAATATCGTGTGGCCGAGAGTCCGCATAGAAAGCAGTTCGATGACTAGCAACTGAAATAAACAAACGCTTTCTGGCTCGGGTAAACCCTACATAACAAAGACGACGCTCTTCTTCCAATTCTTCTGGAATATCTACTGACTGGCTATGGGGGAGAACATTTTCTTCAAACCCACAAAGAAAGACAAAATCAAATTCTAAGCCCTTGGCGGAATGGAACGTCATTAAGGTGACGGTTTCCTCTTCGGGAACGTCCTCATCTTGTTGGGACATTAAGGCACTTAGGGATAGGAACTCCTCTAAGGTGTACTCCGATTCCTGTGTTGCCACAATAAGTTCTTCAATGTTTTCCAAGCGGGTAATGGCTTCCTGAGAGTCTTCAGTTTTTAGCCATTCTTTATAGCCAGTTTTTTGCATAATAAGCTCAATAAGCTTAGATATGGGAAGGTTCTTTTCGCGATGCGCTATGGTTAAATCGGTAATCACCTCTTTAAATATCTTCAAGGAATGCGCACTGTCCTCCGTAATAACATCAATAATATGTACATTTTTTTCGGCCGCTTCATCGATAAGCTTTTGTAAGGTTATCTTTCCAATCTTACGCGAAGGAACATTGATAATGCGCATTAACGCCACATCATCTTTCTCGTTTTGCACCAGTCTCAGATAGGCCAGAATGTCTTTAATTTCTTTTCTTTCATAAAATCTAAAGCCACCATAGACCCTATACTTGATATTGTATTGGGTAAGCACTTGCTCAAGTACACGGCTCATTGAATTGGTGCGATATAAAACGGCAACCTCTTTGGGGCTAATTTTTTCAGATAATAATCTTTGAATATTGGTTGCCACATGTTCGGCTTCATCATATTCGTTATTGGCGATATAAAGCATGGCTTTCTCACCCACTTCATTTTCCGTCCACAGGTTCTTTTCCTTGCGCACTTTATTGTGCTTAATCAGCTGATTTGAAATATTAAGAATGGTAGACGTTGATCTGTAATTTTGCTCTAAGAGAATCACTTTGGCTTGAGGGAAATCTTTTTCAAAATTTAATATATTTTGAAGATTAGCACCTCTCCAAGAGTAGATATTTTGGTCAATGTCGCCCACCACAAACAGTCTTTTGTGTTCGGCCGCCAGCAAGTAACACACCATATACTGAGGCAAGTTAATGTCTTGATACTCATCCACCAACACAAACTGAAATTGTTGCTGAAACTTTTTTAATATATCTTCGTTGTCGCGCAACAAGGCCAACAAATTTAAGAGTAAATCATCAAAATCCATAGCGTTATTTCTAACCAACTGTTTTTGATACTCTACGTATACCTTGGAAACCACTTCACGAAAGAAACTCCCCTGTTCGTATTTTTCAGGAGAAATAAGTTTATTTTTAGCTTCACTTATGGCGCCTAAGACGGCATTGGGCTTGGTGTTTTTGTTGTCGATGTCTAGGTCAGACATAATTTTCTTTATTAAGGATTGTTGGTCATTAGAGTCGTAGACTACAAAGCCTTTGTCATAGCCAAGTCTATCAGCATGACGCTGAAGAATTTTATTGGCTAACGCGTGAAACGTAAGCACCCATCTGTTTTGCTTGTTTTCCAGACTAACACCCACCAAGTTTTCTACTCGGGCAACCATCTCTTTAGCTGCTTTGTTGGTAAAGGTTACGGCTAAGATATTATGCAAGGGCACATCAAATTTGGTGTGCAAATAGGCTATTTTGTGGGTAAGCACTCTGGTTTTCCCAGAGCCAGCACCTGCTAAAATTAGCAGTGGCCCGTCGGTATAGGTAACCGCCTCCAACTGTTGGGGATTGAGTTTTTCTAATATTTTATTTTCTGAATTGGTCACGGCAAAAGGTATTATCTCACGAAAAGGCAATATAATAAAACCAATTCAGTCTGGTGTAATCCCCCTGTCGCTATCGCGACATCCCCCTTTGACAAGGGGGACTTTATATTTCTGATTATCCCCCCTTGTCAAAGGGGGTGGCACATTGTGCCGGGGGATTTGCGAATTCAATATAAACAAAAAAGGCGGGGATTGCTCCCCGCCTTTTACTAACGAAACTTAACTGACTAGTATTGTCTGTGTTTACCCGCCTTCGTCATATGACTTCGGCGCGACAGGTTAGCCTTGTGCAAACTTTTGAGTAACTTCACGCATAACGTCGCCTTGTGACTTACCAGAGGCTTGAATAGTACTAATTGCATCCTTAATGACTTGAAGATGCTGTTGTACTAAGTATAAATCACCAGGACTTAAATCAGTACCGGAAATCCCCCATGAATCAAGCAAACCTGTAGAGTTTACATCTAGAAGTGTACCTGCAGTTGCACCTGTAGCAGACGAAAATTTTGTTACCTTACCACTTGTATCTAAGGTTGCAGATAAAGTTGTTGTTACGTCAGTATTTTTATTAGTAAAGGTTAATGTTAATGTTGGAGCTCCTGAAGTTACGGTAATACTTCCTGATACCGAACTACAATCATTTTGATTTACTCCAAATAATGCACTTAATGATTCTTTTTGCGCAGCGGTAAGTGTAGCTGAAGCAACTGCTAGAGTTTTCACCGCAGCTGCATCCATTTTATCTAATGCATAAGACTCACTGCCAACTTTTGCAATTTGTTTACCGCTCATTTCCATAGAAATATTCAATAAGTCTACACTCTTGCTATTCATAGAACTTGCTACTGCAGATATCGAATTATTTCTATCTACCGCACCTGAAAAGTTAAAATCTACCATAATTAATTCCTCCCTTAGTATTTTTAAATTTACTTAACGAACCGAACCCCTGCTAATTAAAAATGCCCCCTTTCAAACTTTTATTTCTTAACGCCCCGACATATTTTTCACTAAACCCAATAAAACAGTAAAATCTAAATAAGTCAGTGCTATGCGTTGTACAGTTATAATATCGCCAATTTGCAGAGATTATATGTATCGTCTTTTTTCGATGGATTTATTCATAATTATACAGAGAAAATCCCCCTGTCGCTATCGCGACATCCCCCTTTGACAAGGGGGGCTTTGTATTTCAAATTATTGCGCCTGTATTTGCTTGCCAAAGGTTGTATGTAACTGTATAATTCCTTATTGTTTTTTCTAGCCGACATAGCTCAGTCCCGTGAAATAGTATTCGCACAGCGATTGCTTAATTTCACGAGGATCCTCGAAATACAATGAAATCAGAGATTTCTGGTATTTCGGGACTGGTAGAGCATTTGATATTTATGATAGTTTGCACCAGAAGCCGACATAGCT
>CAIUUT010000005.1 GCA_903902445.1 uncultured Candidatus Marinamargulisbacteria bacterium | reverse complement strand
ATAGTGTAAGACAAAAAGACAACAATGTTATTCTTTTCGAATTCGATGTGGAGGCTAGTCCCTATGTTGTACATATTAAAGCATTAACGTTAAATGTAGTGGGTACCTTGCCGCTTGCATATTTGAATAATATAAATATATATCGTGATGCAGATTATGATGGCAAGCTAGATCCTAGCATTGATAATCTAATCTCGATTGTTTCGGCTTCAATTTTGGCTAACAAAATTGTCTATAAAAATTTATCTTTCTCTGTGGGAAACGGCGTAACTCAAAAATATTTTATTGGAGCGAATATAGCTATAAATGCTCCTATAAGCTATAGGCTACAGTGTTACATTAAGGATAAGAATGACGTTGGGCTCGCGGTCAATGAAAATTTAGTTGAGACCACTTTGCCTCTCTATTCACAAACTACGAAGATAATGGCTTATCGACCAATCATTAGTTTGGAAAATGTAAATCTGTTGAGTGGTGATGTTTATCCGGCAGATTATATCGTCTATAGCAAGATGAAGTTGAAAACTGATTATAATATGTTTCAATTGACCAATTTAATATTTCAAGTTTCGGGAAATATAGCTTTTGATAATATAGAAAATATTAAGCTTTATACCTCTCCACTGGGCACGTCATTAGTAATCCCTGAAAACAGCACGTTATTAAGCACACAATTAGATAGTTATGCAAGTTACAAAAAAGTTCAATTACTTCAACCTATGATTGTTTCTGCAGATTCTCCCTATATTTATGTACAACTTAAAATTAAGGAGAATGCGGACAAGGGAAAAATTCAGATGGTTCTAGCAAATTATACAGCCTTAGTTGATGACTATTATACAAACACAGTTAATGTGGAATTAGGTGCGCTAAATATAGTGGATGTCCATCAGCCAATAATTCAGGAAATGGTTTTAGAAAAGTACTCAAATAAGCCTGATATAGTGAGCTTTAATTTTGATGGATATGTTAAAGATAATGACACCGTAATCTATAAAGTGGAAGCCGCCATAGGAACAACCCCTAAGGATAATGATGTTTTGGACTGGAGGGTGGTAGATGCTGAGAATCAGAAATATATTATGGATAAAATCATGCCAATTGATAAAATTTTATTGAAACATAATGAACAATATTACTTGAAAATTAGAGCAGCTGGAAAAGACATTTTGTTACAGGAGTATATGTCAACAGAGAAACTATCTAGCTTTAAGGTGGATCTTACTCCGCCAGTGTTGCCTGATGGAAGTAAAATATATGTAAATCAAAATATTTTTAGTGGCTCAGCTATAAATGGAAAAATACAGAACGTACAGTACCTTACTTGGCCAATAGCTAGAGATGATGAATCTGCTTTAAAGTCGTACGAGTTGCAATATATTTCGGGTACTTCTCAGAAATGGGAAAGTATTAGTAGCGTTCTGACTAAAAATTATTATCAAATGGATAATTTAGACTTAACTAAGAGATACAGATATAGAGCTAAGGCTTTAAATAATGCTGGCAGTGAATCAGATTGGTTCTTGTCTGATTATTCAGAAGTACAGAAACCAAAGGAAATTATTTATGACTATTCCTTCTATCCAAATCCAGTAAGAACGGAAGTTGAAGATGGTATCCTCTATTATGAATTAAATAAGGATGCTAATGTTACGATTAAGATTTTTGATGCTTTAGGTCATTTTGTAAAATCGATGAATTTTACTGCTAGTAAGAATGGTGGGTGGAGTAAAGAGCCAAATAAAGTAAAATGGGATGGAACAAACGCCGCCAATCAGAAAGTGGCCAAAGGCGGATATATCTTTGTGATCTCTGCTGATAAAGATGGCCCTCAGAATTCAGTGAGGGTAATGGTAGGCGTGCTTAGGTAGTGATTGGCTTAGTTGACGTAGTTTGTTATAATAATTACCGATGCCTCTACGGGTTAAGCTATGTAGGGCTCGTAAGTAGTTTAAATATGTTAATCAACTTAGAAAATGAAATTAATGATTTAAATAAACAAGTAAAGAGTGAATAAATGATCGACCAGAGAAGTAAACACCTTAAAATCCTTAATGTCCGTGAGGACTCTGAGGTTGCAGATATTAAGAAGGTTACAAAAGAACTCTTAAAAAAATATCATCCTGATAAGCATCTTAGCCATAAGAGGTGGGCAGAAACCCAGACTAAGAGAATCCTTGAAGCTTATAACTTTTTAGTTAAGAATGTTGAGTCAGACAGAAATAAAGCCAAAGAAATTATTTATAATCCCCAAGTAAATGTTATTTTTAAAGAAAAAAAACATAATTTTATGGAAACGGTTGTTAATAACGACAATGAAGAAACAAAATTTTATTTCGATATAACAATGGTGGATAAAATAATAAGCTCATCCATGTTTGCGTGGCTTAGAGAGCCAGATGCTGGAAGTTTTGGAGGACGACAATATTTTCTTATTAATGCGCTATTATTTATTAATAATGCTAAACAATTAAAAGATTATAAGATAATTTTGTTTAAGAACTATACCTTTGACAATATTAACCTTGCTTATGCTTTCTCTTCGGGAGGGAAGATGCTAGAAACGCCAGAGTCAAATATGCAACAATTAACGCTTAAAAGGTGTGTCCATGTGGAGTTAATGGGTAAAGACAATGACTATTTTGTGTTACCTGACTCACTTAAGATGATTGAACAATTGCTAATCAGAAGAAATTAACGTATTATTTAGCTCATGGTTACACATAGTGTTGGATTGGGAGAAATTAAATTTTCACGCAATCCCGAGGATTTAATTGTTGCTCATGGTTTGGGGTCCTGTATTGGTGTCGCAATTTATGATACAAAGCTGAAACTTGGGGGTATGGCTCATATCGTATTGCCAGATAGCTCTATCCAAAGGGAGAATACTTTTCCTGAGAGATTTGCGGACACAGGAATTCCTATATTGTTAAGTAAGTTCCAATTGTTGGGTGGGAAGGTAACCACTTCTTTTATTAAAATAGCTGGTGGAGCTAATATGTTTAAAAGTGGCAATATCTCATCCTTGGATATTGGTGGAAGAAACAATAAAGCGGTTTTGGCTTCATTACTCAAGTTTGGAATTACCCCGACTTCAGCTGATGTGGGGGGTACAAATGGAAGAACCTTTACCTTATATATTGTAGAGGGTAAAGTCACTTCAAGAATGATTGGTATGAAAGAAAAAGAAATTTAGGGAGGCACCATGCAGGATGATGATCAGTACGATCTAGAGTTTGAAGTCTTTAAAAAGGATGTAAAAAATATTATAGGGGTAGATTTAAACCAATATAAACCTTCCCAAATGAAGAGGAGAATTAAATCCTTTATTTCCAAATACAATTTCAAAAACTTAAAAGAATTTGTAAATGTTCTAAGACAGGATGAGTCTGTGCTTTTTACTTTCAAGGATTATATAACCATAAACGTAACTGAGTTTTTTCGGAATGCGGAAAAGTTTGAGGAATTACGTTTAAAAATAATTCCTGGACTTATCTCTAATGCAAAGGGAAAAGGAAAAAGTGATCTGAAAATATGGAGTGCGGGTTGCTCAACTGGTGCAGAAGCTTATTCCACGGCCATTATTATGGATGCATATTTTCCTGGACAAAACTATTCAATACTTGCTACCGATATTGATGTAAACATCGTTAAGAATGCAAAAATAGGAGAATATAAAGACATTGAAGTAAAGAACGTAAATACTAAGATTATGGAAAAATATTTTGAGGTGCAGGGAAGTAAATATAAGATTAAAGAATTTGTAAAGAAGAATGTTAAATTTACTCTAAATAATTTACTGGAAGATCAGTTTAGTTCAGGGTTTGATTTAATTATGTGTAGAAATGTAGTTATCTACTTTACAGAAGAAGCAAAAGAATTATTATATAAGAAGTTTTACAATGCCTTAACAGAAAAAGGTGTTTTATTTATTGGTGGGACAGAGAGTATATTAAATGCTAAACAAATCGGCTTTAGTATGAATAATAATTTGTTTTATTATAAATAAGGGGAAAAAGTTATGAGTGAAGTTGATAATAAACTTTTTAATGAAATAGTTGGTAAATTGAATGATTTATTGCCACTTCCCGTAACTATTCAGAAAATAATAGATTTAACAAAAGATCCTCATACAGAACTTCATGAATTGGTAAGTGTTTTAGAAAGAGATCAGGCCATGGTTTCTAAGTTGCTTAGATTAGCAAACTCAACCTATTATGGATTCTCAAAACAAATAAAAACAATCTCACATGCTGTCGTTTGTTTGGGGTATAACAATGTTAAAAATTTAGCTTTTGCGGCCTCGACGTCACCGTTATTTAAAAATAGTGTAATTAGTTATGCTCTTGAAAAAGGTGCGCTCTATAAGCATAGTTACGCTGTGGCTGTTTGCTCAAGGCTCATTGCCAAGCAAACTAAATATCCCAATCCTGAAGAAGTATATTTAATTGGTCTTTTACATGATGTAGGGAAAATGGTGCTAGACCAGTATGCAAAGGAAAAGTTTTTAGATGTTATTCGTTTGTTTAAAACCGGCAACCTTACCTTCTTACAGGCAGAGGAACAAGTGCTTGGTTTTAATCATGGTGAAATTGGTGCAAAAGTTGCGCAGATGTGGAATCTATCCGATGAGTTAATAGAGTCCGTAAAATATCACCACCATCCTCAGAATGCTTCTGCTGGGAATTTAGCAGTGCATATGGTGCATATTGCTGATGTAGTGGTAGAGATGATGGGTATTGGTTTAGGCTATGATGGTTTAAACTACGAGCTGAATGCGAGTTCTACCCAGCTATTAAAAATTAGCGACAGTGATATTGAAAACTTAATCGTATATACAATGGATGAATTGAAAAATGATGAATTAATGGAGAATTAATTGAGCAGCATACTTTCACAAGAAGAGATTAATGCTTTATTAATGGGCGTCATGGATGAAGTCTCAAGTTCTGCTCCTCCGGCGTCCTCAATCAGTGAAAGCCAAGGTGCGAATTCAGGGTACCAAGCTGCTCCTCCTCCTGTTTCAAGACCTTCGTATGTTGAAGAATTTCAACATATTACTAAATATGATTTTCGCAGACCCAATAAATTTTCAAAAGATTTATTACGTATCTTAAAAAACTTTCATGACAATATGACGAGGTTATTTAGTGCATCACTTTCAGTTTATTTGAGACAGGATGTAAAAGTACATTTAACCTATATTGAACAGCACACCTATAATGAATATATTGAGGATTCTAACGAAAAATCTTTATTTTATATTATTTCCTTTATTGATGATCAGGCGATTCTTAGCTTGGATGTGAATATCGCCTTATTGCTAGTAGAAAAGATATTGGGTGGTGAAGGAAAAAATGTGAATATAGAACGGAAAGATCCTACCGATATTGAGTTGAATATTGTGAGAAATATTTTAGATAAGTTGTTTCATCATCAAAAGGAGAGTTGGGGCGAGATTATGAAAGATCTTCCCCGAATAATAACAGTTGAAAATAACCCTCGTATTATTCACTTAGTTCAACCGAATGATATTATTCTGAAAATGGTTTTTGAAATATCCATTGGTGACGGTGTTGGTATTTTTACTTATTGTATTCCCTATATTGCTATTGAGCATGTAATGAATCAACTACTTAAGAGTCAGTTCGTAAGAATGCAACATCAATTCGTTAAGAAAACAGATGAAATGCAAAATAACTTAAGTGTTGCTATTGTTGATATTTCAGCCGAGCTAGGAAAAGCTTCTATAACCGTAGAGGAACTTGTAAACTTGCGAGTTGGGGATGTCATTAAGTTAGAAGAAAAGAAGCAGAGTGATGTTTTATTAAAGGTTGGCGAAATTAAAAAATTCAGTGGAGAGCTTGGAATATCTGATAATCATTATGCAATTAAAATCAAGAATATTAATGAAACAGAGTAGCTCAAACAGTATTTACTAAGTGTTCTGAAACAATTTTTGTAGTTTGTCCTGTGGCTGAAATTTCAAGGTAAACGAAGTCCATTTGCATTTGACTGTCTGCCTCAGGAGGCGCAAATCTTTCTGGCATTTGGGTAAGAAATTTTCTAATAATAGCTTCACTTTCCATGCCTAAAATAGAATTCTTTGCGCCAACCATACCTACGTCAGTTAGATATCCAGTATGTCCATCAATTATTTCAGCGTCGGCAGTTTGTACATGGGTGTGAGTTCCAAGAACGGCAGAAACTCGTCCTGCGAAGTTAACGCCAAAAGCCCTTTTCTCTGAAGTAGCCTCTGCATGCAGGTCGGCAATGATGACTTGGCTATCGCTTAATTCATCTTGTAGTAGGTTTTCCATGGCAACAAATGGATTATCAATAGGAGGCATGAATACTTGGCCCAATAGGTTGACTACGGCCACAGAAATGCCGTTAATGGTGGTTTTAAACACAGTATTTCCAGGAACTTGTGGCGAATAGTTTAAGGGTCTAATAAGAGCAGGAAAATCATCGATATTAGAAATGATTTCTCGATTGTCAAACAGGTGGTTACCTGTAGTGATACAGGTAACCCCAGCGTTAAAATAAGTTGAGCAAATCTTAGAGGTGATCCCCTTGCCATTAGCAGAGTTTTCTCCGTTAACAATAATAAGATCAGGTTTGTATTTTTTCTTCAGTTCAGGAAACTGTTGTAAAAAATAATCTCTACCTATACGTCCAACAATGTCGCCAAAAAAAAGAACCTTGATCATCTATTTAGCGACTTCTTGTACACGAGTTTCACGAATAACCGTAACTTTAATTGTTCCTGGGTACTCAAGTTCATTCTCGATTTTCTTGACAATATCACGAGCTAGTTTAGACGCTAATTTGTCGTTTATGACGTCGGGCTTAACTAGTACTCTAATTTCTCTTCCAGACTGTATTGCAAAGGCTTTTTCGACCCCTTGGAATGATGTCGCAAGGTGCTCTAAGGTCTCTAAGCGCTTGATGTAGCCTTCGATAGATTCACGACGGGCTCCTGGGCGAGAAGCAGATATAGCGTCTGCCGCTGCAACAAGGATGGCTTCAATGGTTTGTGGTTTAGTTTCTTCATGGTGAGAAAGTATGGCATGAATGACCTCGTCATTCTCTCCATTCTTGGCAGCAAAGTCTGCTCCAAGTTGAGCATGTGTGCCTTCTCTTTCAAAATCTATGGCTTTACCAATGTCGTGCAGTAGACCTGCTCTTCTGGCTAGTCTTACATTAACGTTTAATTCTTGAGCCATCAGAGAAGCAATATGCGCAACCTCTAGGCTGTGCTGTAAGACATTCTGCCCAAAACTCGTACGATATTGCAATCTTCCCAGTAAATAGATAATAGGGGCAGAGAGGTTTTGAACGTCTGCTTCTAAGGCTGCTCTTTCTCCGATATCAATAATAGTGTTCTCAAGCTCTTTTTTAACTTGCTCATATACATCCTCAATTCTTGTAGGGTGAATACGGCCATCGGTTACTAGTTTTTCCAAAGTTAGTTTTGCAATTTGTCTGCGAATAGGATCAAACCCAGAAAGAATAACCGCTTCAGGGGTGTCGTCGATGATTAAATCTATACCCGTTAATGTTTCAAAAGCGCGAATATTTCTACCTTCTCTACCAATTAAGCGACCTTTCATTTCATCGCCTGGAAGTGCTACAACAGAGGTTGTAATTTCAACAACGTTATCTACTGCGCAGCGTTGAATGGCTGTGGCAATAATTTCTCTTGCTTTCTTTAGTGAGGTTTTATGTACTAACTCTTCAGTGTCTTTAATGATTTTTGCTGCATCATATTTTACTTCTCTTTCTAAGTGGTCGAGAAGCATTTTTTTGGCTTCATCTTTACTTAGTTGACCTATTTTTTCTAGGATTTCAATTTGTTGCTTATAAAGAACATCTAAATCACTTTCTTTTTTCTCTAGTAGTGTGCCTTTTTTCTGGATATCACTATCCTTTACCTCAAGATGTGCTTCACGAGTATCTAGGTGTTCCTCACGTTGAATTAACCTATTCTCTAGTAGAAGTTGCTTGTCCCTTCTTTCCTTTAATTCGGCTTCGATTTCGTTGCGCAGTTTTATCATATCTTCTTTGGCTTCAATCATACTCTCGCGACGTATGTCTTCAGCTTTTCTTTCTGCGTCTTTTAAAAGTTTAGCAATTTTCCCTTCTGTATCTTTCTCTTTTTTGGATAGTGCAGAATTTTTGGTAGAAAACCAATATACTCCTCCTCCAAATAAAGCAACTAACAGAACCAATAATATAGTAATAAGCATCCTAACCCTCCTTTATTTTAATTATTTAACCGATATTCCTAAGATTTCTTTAGCCTTAATTTCAAGTTTAGCTTTTATTTCAGGATTATTCTCTAAGAATTGTAAAGCATTGTCTCGTCCTTGACCAATCTTTTCACTGTTATAACTGTACCAAGAGCCAAATTTTTCTATGATATTGTTCTCAACAGCAATATCTAAAATTTCAGCTGTTTTGGAAATACCTTTTCCGTAGATGATTTCTACCATAGCTTCTTTAAAAGGTATGGCTACTTTATTTTTTACAACCTTAATTTTGGCAATAGTACCAATATAATCTTCGCCTTTTTTAATACTGTCCTTTTTGCGGATGTCTATGCGGATAGAAGCATAAAACTTTAGTGCTTTTCCTCCAGGGGTTACTTCAGGGCTACCAAACATTACTCCAACCTTTTCTCTTAATTGGTTAACAAATATTACAATGGTTGAGGATTTGCTAACAGCAGCTGTTAATTTTCGCAGGGCTTGCGACATCAGTCGGGCTTGCAAGCCAATGTGCGAGTCTCCCATTTCTCCATCAAGTTCAGCTTTTGGAACCAAAGCAGCTACTGAGTCTACTACGATGACCTCAATGGCATTACTGCGCACTAGGGTTTCTGCAATTTCTAGGGCTTGCTCCCCAAAATCGGGCTGGGAAATAAGTAACTCCTTCGTATCTACCCCAATGTTTCTGGCATAGCCTGGGTCTAGAGCGTGTTCGGCATCAATAAAGGCACAAACACCACCTCTTTTTTGTGATTCAGCAATGATGTGAAGTGTAAGTGTAGTTTTTCCAGAGCTTTCAGGTCCGTAGATTTCAACTACGCGGCCTCTGGGTATTCCGCCTACACCAAGTGCGGCATCTAGTTTTAACGAACCTGTAGGGATGGCATCGACTGCTACTTTTTTAGAGTCGTCCATACGCATGATAGAGCCTTTACCGAAGTTCTTTTCTATTTGATTAATAGCTAAGTCGATAGCTTTTATGTTCTCAGTTGTGGCCATGTTATTTTCCTCCTTAGTTTATTTATTACAATTTTTAAAATTTATCTTTTATATGGATAAATAATAACGTGTTAATTCTAATGCTGCAAACGTTGTTTGGCTGATAATCTCTTTTCGGTCACCAGTGAAAAGAAAGTTTTTTACTATTTCATTAGAATTTATAATTAGAGCAATATAGACCAAGCCGACCTTTTCCTGGTCTTGTTGTGGGCCTGCAAACCCCGTAGTGGCAATGGATACGTTAGCTTGAAACTTTTTAACTAGGCCTTTAGCCATTTCTATAGTAGTTTGAGAGCTAACAGGACTGTAGCGAATGATCGTTTTTGGATTTACTTGGCATTCGTTAACTTTAAATAAATTATTATAGGCAACTATTCCGCCTAAAAGGAATTTTGAAGCGCCTGGGATTTTTACCAGTTGCGAACAAATTTCACCACCTGAAACGGACTCGGCTACAGCTATTGTATATTTTTTTTCCAAGAGTAAATCTGCAACTTTGAAGGGGATGATATCCAAATTATGTATTTCTTTTTGGAAAAGAATATCTTTAAAATCAGGCATTTTTTAAGACCTTTCTATTAACCCAAAAATAATTTATGCCTGATAAGACGGTGAGAAGAACCATTAACCAGATAAAATACTTTGATGCAGGTAATCCTAATATAAGCCAAGAAACTGTAAGATATTGCCAAACGGTTTTAGCTTTACCATAAATATCAGCTTTGATTACATTATTTTGCAAGGCGGCTAAACTTCTAAGGCCAAGTACGGCAAATTCTCGGATGACAATAATAGCTACCCAGTAGTAGGCAATGAGGTTTGTGGAAATAAAAAAAAGCAGTAAACTTATAACTAAAATTTTGTCGGCTAAGGGATCTAGTAGTTTCCCTAAATTAGTTTCTTGTTTTAGTTTTCTGGCCGCCAAGCCGTCTAGGTAATCGGTAAAGGCTAGTAGCAAAAAGGCCAATAAAGCGTAGTAGTTAGCGTGGGGAAGTCCGTTTATAGACAAAGGGATTATGACGAGGGGAACGAATATGATGCGTATAACAGTTAGCCAATTGGCTAGATTCAAACGATATCGCCTATTAGATCGTATTCTAGAGATTTCCTGATGCGGACTTTTTTTAGCTGGCCGATATCGGATCTTTGAACATTTAATACTCTTACAAATCCGTCAATATCTGGAGCGTCAAAGTAACGACGTCCGCCTTCTAAGTTGTCGATCAGAACATTTAATTCGGTCCCTAGGTATTGTTTGTTTAAGTCTTTACTTATTCTTTTCTGTAAACTCATAAGTTTATGAAATCTTTTTTCCTTCACAGTATCTTCAACCTGACCCCTCATGTTAAAAGATGCTGTGCCTACTTCATTAGAATAAGTGAAAACGCCTAAGTGATCAAAACGTGTATCTTTTGCAAACCCGTAAAGTTCCTCAAACATTTCTTGAGTTTCACCAGGATAGCCCACTAGCATTGTTGTGCGTAACTTAATTTCAGGAATTTCTTGCCTTAATTGGTTGATAGTACTAACAATTTGCGCTCTGGAACTATGTCTGTTCATACTGTCTAATATTGTATCATTTATATGTTGAATTGGCATGTCGATATATTTTACAATTTTCTTTGAAATCTTTATCTGTTCGATAAGTTGTGGTGAAATTTTATCAGGATAACAGTACATTAAACGAATCCATTCAATTTTGTTAATATTTTCTAAATCTTTTAATAAGTCGACTAAATTATAATTATTTTCCCACTGGTAACTGGTTGTGTCTTGAGCGACTAATATTAGTTCTTTAACACCCTTATTTGCAAGTATAGTGGCTTCTTCGATCACTGCTATAGGATTTTTGTAAATGGCGCTGCCACGCAAAATAGGAATGCGACAGTAGGAGCAGCAGTTGTCACAACCATCTCCAATTTTTAAATAGGAGTAATGTTTTGGTGTCGCTAGAAATCTTTCATCATTGGTAAGAAAATTATTACTACTAGATTCGTAGTGTAAGTAATGTTCCTTGGATGTAGAAATTTCGGCGATGAGTTGGTTGATTTTGGAAATTGCTCCCATATTTATGACACCATCAATAAAGGGGTATAGCTCAAATACTCTATCCTTTACCTCTTCAACGTAACATCCTGTTAAAACCACCTTTTTGTTGGCCGATTTCCAGTCTTTAAGCTCGTTTAGGGTGTCGATGGTTTCTTGGCGTGAGGGATCTATAAAGGAGCAAGAGTTAACTACCATGATATCGGCTTGCTCCATGCTGTTAACTAATTGGTGTTCCTTAAGAACTTGCCCCATCATGGTTTCGGTATCCGTTAAATTTTTTGAGCAGCCAAGACTAATGAATCCTATTTTCATAAGGGTATATTGTAACTTAGTTTAAGATATTTGCGAAATGAGAATTTATAAGCTTTATGATTTGGGGATTTCTGGAATTACAATCTTGTTTACTTACAATAGCTTCTATAAAACAAAAAGGTCAGCAATTGCCGACCTTTTTGTTTTAGGAAATCTTAACTTAAACTACTTTAATGCGTTCTTTAGGATTTCTACTTTATCCAACTTTTCCCAAGGGAAGATGTCTCTTCCAAAGTGGCCGTAAGATGCTGTTTTTTGATAGATAGGTCGTTTTAACTTGAACGTATCTACAATGTCTTTAGGCTTTACTGGAAAATGCTTATAAACTAAGTCTACAATTACGCTGTGGTCAACTTTTTCAGTATCAAAAGTTTCTAAGTAAATAGAAATGGGTTCGGCTACACCGATTGCATAGGCAAGTTGCACTTCGCACTTGTCGGCAAGACCAGCGGCAACTATGTTCTTAGCAATGTAACGAGCAGCATAAGCGGCTGAACGATCTACTTTGGACGGATCTTTTCCACTGAAAGCACCACCGCCGTGACGGCTCATGCCACCGTAGCTATCTACGATGATTTTTCTTCCAGTTAGACCGCAGTCACCCATGGGGCCACCAATTACAAAGCGTCCGGTTGGGTTAATATAGATCTTGTCATCTTTAAGGTTTTTTCTAAGTTCAGCCGGGATAACGGTATTGATTACTTTGTCGATAATGTCTTTTCTTAAAGTTGCATACTCCACGTCTTCACTGTGTTGAGTGGAAATAACAACCGCATCAACGTGTGCGGGTTTACCATTTTCATAGGCAATAGTTACTTGCGACTTACTGTCTGGTTTAACGTAGGGAAGCGTATTATCTTTTCTTAGCTGGGCTAATTTTTCTAGCAGTTGATGTGCCAGCATAATAGGCATAGGCATAAGCTCTTTAGTTTCGTTAGAAGCGTAGCCAAACATAATTCCTTGATCGCCAGCCCCTTGTTCTTTAAATAATCCTTCTCCTTCAGAAACACCCTGAGAGATGTCTGCGGATTGTTTGCCTACGGCAGAAATAACAGCACAGGTTTTGTAATCAAAGCCATCATCGGTATGAGAATACCCAACTTCTTTAATCACGTTTCTGGCAATTTCTTCATAATTAACTAAGGCGTTACTGGTTATTTCGCCAGAGATAAAAACTAAACCAGTTTTTACCAAGGTTTCGCACGCTACTCTGGAATTGGGGTCTTCTTTTAGTAGCGCGTCAAGAATGGCATCGCTTATTTGGTCGGCTATTTTATCGGGATGACCTTCAGAGACGCTTTCTGAGGTAAAGAGATACGTTCCTTCTGCTAAATTACATTTGTTTACCATTATATACTCCTTTAAACTTTAGATTTGAGTTCATGTTTAATAAGATTGAAACTTGGGCATATTATAGCTGTATATTAAGTGGTAAGTAAATTACTTTTAATTGTGACTTAAATATATTAGGAGATAGTATGCAAAAAGTTGAAGAAATGATTGAGGACATTATAATGCTTAATAGAAGCGTGGATCGGGAAATTGATGTTCCTATTCCAGTTTGCCCTTTTTCATTATAAGATAGAGGGAATAATGTCAGAAAATATATTAAATAGTTTATACAATCTAAAAAAAGATTTTGATGTTTTAAAAAGCGAAGAAGATCTAGTAAGTAGGGCTTTAGAGTTTCTTAAAAGCGAAGAACTTATCCATAAGTTTATTTCCCTAGTTACTATTAACGAATTTGGGAACCCTACATTGTATGGGGTAAGCCAATTCCCATCCAAAAAAATTGAGGAGAAAAAAATGAAATATTTTCTTATCTGCAGGAGCAAACAGGGCTTACAATAAAAGATAAACATTTAACGGTACTTATAGAGGAAACAAATTGTGATGACCAATTTATTGAAATTAGGAACTTGAAATTTATTCCAATGATACTGGATTCTAAACTGCAGGCAGTATTCTTAATATATTTTAAAGATGGAGTTTTTCAAAACAAGGAAATTTATCATCTTTTTGCTTGGATTTTTCAGGAGCGATATTTTGTGATTAGCAAAAAACATCAAGAATTGCTGTATAAAAAAATGGCCGTAATCAATGAAGTTAGGGAGATGATTTACTCAGTAGTAAATATTGATGATATGTTTTCTATTTTGGGAGATATTATTTTAAAGTATGCTAAATCTGAAATGGGTTTTCTAATTTTGTTGGATGAGAATGAAAGCTACGTAGTAAGGGCAAGTTGGCACAGAAGAAATGCTCAGATAAAGCCAGATGAGTATTTAAGCGATTTTGAGAGGGATTATCCTGATAATTTACTGGGAATCGTCCTTGAGGATAAGGGGCGATTGATCGACGTAGTAGCAAAAGAAAAGCGTCTTCTTAAACTGGATTCTGTTAAAATTGTGAAAAGTAATAGTAGTGAAGAGATTGATGTAATTATCCCCGAGATGTTGTTTATTCCCCTTGTTAATAGAGAAAAAATTATTGGTTATTTAAGCGTTTCAAGAATGAATTTTCTAAAGGAAAAATTTAGCGATAATGATATTTCCATTATTGAGACGATCGTTTCTTTGGCGGCCTCGTCTATTGAAAACAATCGCCTATATAAACAAATATTAAAAGAGGAAGTGACTTCAAGGGAATTACAGGTGGCGCAAAGTATTCAAGTGGGGCTTCAAGCAAACTTTAATCCTCAGTTAAGGAATTTTGATTTGGCTGCTGCTTCACTTCCAGCAAGGGTAATAGGTGGAGATTATTATGATTTTTTTATATTAAAGGATGACCTTCTGGGGGTAACTCTAACTGATATCGTGGGTAAGGGAATTCCTGCTGCGTTGATTATGGCCTTTTTTAAGGGAGTTATGCAGTCTTCAGTTTTTAGCGGGAATGGAACGGATGTAATATTTAATGAGATAAGTCAAAAAATATTTGTAAATAAAAGTGTAAAAAACTATATTCCCAGCGTTTATGCAGAGATAAATGATGGCTTGAACACGATAACTTATACCAATGCGGGACATGAAAATCCACTATATTTTTCGTGTGAAAGGCAGGAATTTAAGGCCTTAGAAGAGGGTGGGTTGCCATTGGGTGCATTCGAGGACTATGCATATGATAAAAATGAGCTATTAATGTTGCCAGGAGATATTGTCGTTATGTTTACTGATGGAGTGACTGAGGCTAGAAACCTTGTGGGAGCCTCCTTTGGAGATGAGAATTTAAAGGATTTAATTTTAAGGTTCCAATCAATGAACTCCCAGCAATTGTTGGATAAAATATCCGAAGAGGTTCTGGCTTTTTCCTTGGGCACGGACATGCATGATGATATGACAATTATTGTTATTAAAAGGATTTAGCTTAAGCATGTCAACCCAAAGTAGAAATGTCACCT
>CAIUUT010000004.1 GCA_903902445.1 uncultured Candidatus Marinamargulisbacteria bacterium | reverse complement strand
TGGTCAAGTCTTTAGAGGTATGGCTTCTTTCAAGCAACTCATACTCTTTGCCGAGTACCTTATAGAGTTTGTTTTGCGGATTGAGCGTAAGCGTATTTTCCAATAGCCCCTGATTCTTCGGTAAGTTTACGTAATAGTCCTTGAAGAAAAGATCATCGCTCAGGAGTATTGTGTTGGCGGGAATGTCTTTGGTCTGACTTTGGTAATAGCCAGAAACTTTATATTTTAGAGTAGTGTTCTGGGTGTCAAACTTGTTGGCATAAACCATCTCTATAGTTTGGCCAATTTTAAATTTATTAGCCATTTGCTGGTTGAGAAGCACTATGTCTTTGTCGAGTGACAGTATATTATAGGAAACCTGAATACTTCTGAGTAATTCTGTAATATCGGCCGTGTTTCTCTTGTAACTTAATACCACAACCTCCTCCCGATTAGGAGAAACTTGTCCATAAATGCAGGCAATATTGGGGGTTAAGAGGCTGTGAAGTTTATCGGCTTGGGCAATGGCAGACTTCGGGTCTTTCAATACAACCTGCAAACTACCGGTTTCGTGAGCCTTTAAGCCCATCAGTCGCTTGGTATCTGCTTTATTAAGATAAAGAGCCATATCCAAATATATATTCTTTGATTTAATAATGGCCACGACGGTTAAGAAAGCCGTTTCCTGTTGCCCATAAACATTCTGAATACGTATCCGAATGGTATCATACAACTTTACATTTAAAGATTTAGCTTTTTGATCGGTAATCATAATAGGATTAACGTACTTGCCACTAGCATTGGCGTAGTCCTTAAAACTTCCCTCTTTCAGTGAGAAATAGCTTTTAATATCCGCATCAGCTTCAGGCTTAATATCGATGCCCACAATGACAATTAAATCACTCTTCCCGTTCCCGATACCTCTTCCCGTGATGCTTAAGTTTTCCTCAATTCTCACGACACCCTTTAGATTTTGGCTTAAGACATTTTCGTAGCGCTCTAAATCTCTCGTTATGGGAGTGCGGAAACGACCATTTTCCAAGACATTAAAATCGATATGGCCCGTCATATAGACTATAATCTTGTTAAACAGGGTGTCGGAAATGCCGTGAGAAAAAGAGTTGGCCACCACCAAAATCATCATACCAAAGGCAATAGCGGTACCCAGTAAAATATTTCTTCGTTTTTGACGAACCAGATTTCTTAAACTAATTTTTAATAGTAACGACATCTTTATCTCCTCTTAATCTCTGTTAATGGCATCCAGTGGCTTTATGCGACTGGCTACCAAAATGGGGTAAATTGTGGCTATAACTGTAACGATGAGCAACTGAATGGCGCAAAGCACAAAATCCATAACCGTTAAGAAGGGATGGAACTTATCCCCGCCAAATACGAGCTGTATCATTTCATTGGTAGTTGTAATATTCATCAAGGACAGTATCTTAATTACTATTGCCCCAACTACTATTCCCGCTCCACCGAAAACTAGAGACATGAATAGGGTTTCATAAAAAAACATGAGGGCTACAAAACTCTTTCTGGCGCCAATGGCTCTCATCATACCAATTTCGGGGATTCGCTCTAAGGCAGCCATACTCAACGTATTCATAATAATGATGATGGCTACAAAGAAAATAAACATTACAAAAACAAACAATGCCACTTTAATCACGGTTGCCATATCGGCCATTTCACCCAGAGCCTGTTTCCAGGTAATGGCTTTTACACCCAAATTGTTTTTCTTTAGGCTAATATTTAATTTTTTTACTGCATTATCCAACTTTGTGCCGGGCTTAAGTTTAATATAAACCTGATTATAGGTTCCATTATCTAGGTTAATATTTGTTGTTACTTTTTTTTCTAGCTTTGTCTGCAGATTGTTTAGGCTGTAATCGTTCTGATTCACTTTCTCTTGCACAAATAACTGCTTGTCAGAAAAAAGATCATCTAAGTTCTCACTTTCCATAGCCAGTAACTTGCTTTTGTCTTTATCTAGGGAAGAGGCTGAATCTTGCGCGGTAACATAGCCAAAACATTCACGAAAGGACTCAATGTCGATGAGGTTTAAGTAACCAAAAAAACTATTTAAAGCCTTAAATTTAATAACCCCAATAATAGATGGCTTAATATCTAGCGCTGAATTCTTTTCATTCATGCCCATGAAAATCATGCTGTCGATTATTTTTAATTTATGCTGTTCAAAGCTCAATTTTGCTTCTTGGCTAAAGTTACTCGTGACCACTTTGGTATTGGGCGGGATGACCCAAGCATTCAGCAGGTACTCATAATTTGTTTTACGGTTCATATCTGTTAATAGTAATCCGCGCTCACCTACCTTGGGGAGTCGGCCTTCAATAACCTTAAGATTCCCAAACATTTTTTGGTATTCTTCAAAGTTAACCCCTAAAAGGAAATTAAAGTCAGGCTCACCATCTTCGTTAAGCAGCATGGCTGTACCTTGGGCAAGAGGGATATATTTGTCGATGTAGGGTAGCCCTTGTAGTAATTTTTTAATCAGTGTGTAATTATTAATCATTTCAATTGGCTTTCCCATCATGGAAATAATGACCGCATTGCTTTCTTGTTTTTCGGAGATAAGGACGATATCACCCGTAAACTTGTTAACGATATTTTCTTGTAGGCCAGAGTTTAAGCCAGTAATAATGCCGTTTCCTATGGTCATGATAAAGGCTCCCAGAAAAAGGATGATGCCGATTACTAGGCTCTTACCTTTATGACGAAATAAGTTTCTTAGCGCTATAGTAAAAATTAGTTTCACTCTAATTATCCTTTCTGTAAATTCTTTTAATACCCATCATTTTTTAGCTATTTAATTATTGGTTCATATTGTCATTCCCGACTTTGACCCAGGCTGCGCCAGAGGCTTCGCCGCGGCGAGTCGGGAATCCAGACTTTCTAATATTAAGCAATACTATTTCTGGATCCCCAATCAAGTTGGGGATGACAGCATTTCCCAAATCAACACATCAACAAATAAACAAATCAACCAATTCCCTCATTCCTCATTACTGATTTTCTTCTCCATCAATAACCCCGTCTTTAATCTTGATGATTCTCTTTGCGTATTTCAGAACATCATGATCATGTGTCGAAAAAATAAACGTTGTATGTTCTTTACTGTTTATTTCTTTCATGATGTTTAAAATTTGTTCACCTGTTTTTGAATCTAAATTGGCGGTTGGTTCATCGGCTAAGATTATGCTGGGCTCAGTAATTAACGCTCTGGCGATGGCCACTCTTTGCCTTTGCCCTCCAGACAGTTCGGCTGGCTTGTGGTTGATGTGATCCTGTAGTCCAACTTCAGACAGAAGTTTTATCGATTTATTTCTTATTTCGTCTTTGCTGTGTTTTTTCATAAGAAGTAAGGGGAATTCCACGTTTTCAAGCACGTTTAGGACAGGGATAAGATTAAAGGTTTGGAAAATAAACCCAATCTTAAATAAACGTAAGTCGGTTGTTTTTTTATCGCTTAGAGTAGAGATATCTTGTTGTTCAATCTTCACGCTTCCGCTGG
The DNA here is from genome assembly GCA_903902445.1 of uncultured Candidatus Marinamargulisbacteria bacterium. Taxonomy (GTDB): domain Bacteria; phylum Margulisbacteria; class Riflemargulisbacteria; order GWF2-35-9; family GWF2-35-9; genus CAIUUT01. The sequence goes on along the minus strand of CAIUUT010000004.1, from coordinate 10,606 downwards.
TGGGAGTGTCGATGCAGCCGATAATATTGAGTAACGTTGTCTTGCCGCTTCCTGAAGGGCCAATGATTGACACCAGATCACCTTTGCTAATATTAAGATCAATGCCACGCAGGGCATGGACCGTTGTATTTCCTAAGGGATAGTTTTTAGTGACATTATTTAACTCAATAATATTCATAGTCGCTCCTTCTGAATTGATAATAATTTAAAGTAAGTTTTATTTGAAATATATTATATATCTATTAATTTTAAGAGCAAACAAAATCGTGGGGGTATATTCCTTTTCACTTCTCCCCATTCACTATTCACCAATTTCAGTGGCAATAAAATTGCATAAGAGGCAGTTACAGGCAGCGCGCAGCCAAAAATAATTTAAGGGAGTGAGTATTATGGCATTAATTAAGTATCAACCATGCACAGATTTGGATATAGTAGATAGGGGGTTGTCTCGATTCTTCGATTCGCTTTTTGAGACCAGAAAGGAGCGATCTTTTGATGGCACTTTGATGCCTAAGGCAGATGTAGTCGAAGATGACGACAAGTTTCTTATTCATCTGGATTTACCTGGCCTAAAGAAAGAGGATATTAAGGTGCTGGTGCATAATAATGTCCTGTCGATTACTGGTGAAAGAAAAGATGAAAAGAAGGTAGAAAAGAAAAACTCGATCTATCAGGAAATAAGTTATGGCAAGTTTGAGCGTAGTTTCACCTTACCAGAAGGTGTAGAAGCCGAGAAAATAGACGCTAAGATGACGGATGGGGTTGCCGAAATCGTTATCCCAAAGTCTGAAAAGCAAAAACCCAAAGAGATTGCGGTACAAGTTAAGTAACTTAAATCTGAGCCCCGTAGCACTCAATTTCGGTTGATTCTGCGGGGTATATTTTTTTAAATTCTAAATAACACAAAAAGTGTTACACAAAAAGTGGTATTATTTTTTTATGTTGCTCTGAATTCATTTTCCTCATTTTGTTTTTTGCAAATATACGATAAAATATTTAAAAAATATGATGTATCGAAAGGAGCACCCATGTATTCACTTGAAAATCTACGTAAAATCGACCCTGACTTAGCCAAATCGTTAGATCAGGAGTTTGGCAGACAACAAAATAAATTAGAAATGATCGCTTCTGAGAATTTCACCAGCTTAGCCGTAATGGAAGCTGCAGGAAGTGTGTTAACCAACAAATATGCCGAAGGGTATCCCGGTCACCGCTATTATGGTGGTTGTGAGTATGTAGATGTTGCCGAGAGCTTAGCTATTGAACGAGCTAAGAAGCTTTTTGGTGCACAGCACGCCAATGTGCAACCTCACTCAGGAGCACAGGCAAACACGGCTGTATATTTTGCTTTCCTCAAGCCCGGTGATACCGTGCTTGGCATGAACTTAAAGGAAGGTGGGCATTTAACCCACGGTTCAAAAGTAAATTTATCGGGAAAGTATTTTAACTTTATTCCTTATGGTGTTAAAGAGTCCGACTGCACCATTGACTACGAAAAACTTGAAGCACTTGCTGACGAGCACAAACCTAAAATGATTGTTGCAGGTGCCAGTGCCTATCCTAGGATTATCGATTTTCCTAGAATTTCTGCTATTGCTAAAAAAGTTGGAGCGATGTTTTTTGTAGATATGGCCCACATTGCAGGTCTTGTCGCTGTTGGCCTACACCCTAACCCTGTGGGTTATGCCGATATTGTAACGACAACAACGCACAAAACCCTACGCGGACCACGTGGCGGTATGATTCTTTGCAAAGAAGAATATGCCAAAGCCATCGATAAAGCCGTATTCCCTGGTATTCAGGGCGGACCGTTAATGCATATTATCGCTGCTAAGGCCGTTTCCTTTTTGGAAGCACTGAAGCCAGAGTTTAAGGTTTATCAAGAGCAAGTAGTAAAAAATGCCAAGGTTCTGGCCGAAGTTATCGCCAAAGGTGGCCCACAAATCTTAACAGGTGGCACGGATAACCACTTAATATTAGTAAAAACCTTTATTGAGCCTTTAAACGTTACCGGTGTTGACGCCGAAAAGATGTTAGATGACGTGGGCATTACTGTAAATAAGAACCTACTGCCACTTGATACACAACCAGCTGCGGTTACTTCTGGTGTTAGAATAGGCACTCCCGCTATTACCACTCGCGGCATGAAAGAAGCCGAAATGGAGATTATTGGAAGCCTCATTGTGGAAACGATTAAGTCCAAGGGTGAGGAAAAAATATTAGCACAAGTTAAGGCAAAAGTTGCGCAACTTTGTGAAAAGTTTCCTTTATATGCAGACTAAGTTGCGTAGGGAGGTTAAGTAATGGTTGTTGCCAAAAAGAAAGTTATTCGTAGACCCTCATGGGATACTTATTTTATGAATATTGCCGATGTGGTAAGCACCAGAGCTACCTGCCTAAAAAGGCAAGTAGGCGCGGTTATTGTAAGAGATCAGCAGATTTTGGCTACTGGCTACAATGGTGCTCCACGAGGTATTAAGCATGGAGCTGAAGTCGGTTGCCTGCGTGAGCAACTGCGTGTACCTTCTGGCACTCATCATGAGCTTTGCCGTGGCTTACACGCCGAGCAGAATGCCATTATCCAAGCGGCTCGCAACGGGGTTACCACCGAAGGTGCCACACTTTATTGTACGTTTATGCCCTGCATTATTTGTGCCAAGATGATTATTAACTCTGGCATTACGCGCGTCGTTTTTAAGGGTTATTATCCTGACGAATTAGCAGTGCAAATGTTTACCGAATCCAAGGTTGAAGTGAACCTTTTTGAAGAAGTATATACTGAAGAAATAGTGCAGGCCGTTGAGCTCATTGAAGAAGAGAAAACACGCTATAAATTATGACAAACAGTAACAAAGAAGGTTTGAGTATTGCTTTTCTGGGGCCAGTAGGCACCTTTAGTTATTTAGCCGTTGAAGCCTATTTGCAAAGGAAGAAGCTTGGACAAGTGAGTTTGCATGAATTTTATTCATTTTACGATGTGCTGAGTAGCGTAGAGACAAAAGCGCTTAACGTAGCAGTGGTACCTGTTGAAAACTTGGTAGAAGGAAGTATTAGCGAAACTCTAGACTTTCTTGCTCATAGCAAAAACCTCAGCATTACTGGGGAGATTATCTTAGACGTGCATCAGCACATTATTGGCTTACCAGGAACCAAGTTAGAAAATGTTACCACCATCCTCTCCCATCAGCAGCCCATCGCCCAATGCAAAACCTATATTAGAACCTACCTGTCTGCGGCCAAAATAGAGCATACCAACAGCACCACGGCGGCCATAGATATTGTAGCGCAGAAAAAAGATAACACCCTTGTGGCCATAGGCAACCCCCACGACTTAGATAGTAAAGGGTTGGTTATTTTACAAAGCAATATTAGTGATACAGCCAATAATCAGACTCGCTTTTTAGTCATTGATAATCAGCCACTTCACCAAAAAGGCACAAAAGTGTCCATCGTTTTTTCCACGGCTAAAGATGTACCTGGTGGCTTGTATAAAATCTTGAAAGAGTTTGCAGATTGCAACATCAATCTTACTAAAATAGAAAGTCGACCATCGAAAGAAGAGATGGGAAGTTACTTGTTCTTTATAGATCTACAAGGGGATTTAAGTCAGCAATATGTAAAAGACGCCCTACAGGCTATTGAGAAGAAAGCAACATTTTTTAAAATATTAGGAGTATACGAGGAGATTACCCATGCTAGCGCCTAAATACATTAGAGAAAATACACAAAAAGTTAGAGACTGTTTGGCCAATAGAAAGTGTCCGCCGCAGCTTTTGGATGAATGGTTAACTGAAGATGCTGTTTATCGTGATATCTTACAAAAAACAGAACTGTTGAAAGCCAAGCGGAACCAGTTCAAACCGCAGGGCAAGCCAACTCCCGAAGAATTGGTACAGATGAAAACTACGTCAGAAGAAATTAAAGCGTGTGAAGAGCAGCTACGTCTTAGCGAAGACAAGATAAACGAAAAGACCCTTTTTCTGCCCAACATATTTTCGGACGATACCCCTTTGGGAACAGATGAAACCGCCAATAAAGAAATAAAAACTTGGGGCAACATACCCGCCTTTAATTATGAGCCACAGAGCCATGATGAACTGGGCAAAGCACTTAATATTTTAGATTTTGAACGAGGCGCCAAGTTATCAGGCAGCCGCTTCACTGTCTATCGCGGATGGGGCGCTAAGCTAGAGCGAGCCCTCATTAATTTTATGTTGGATGTGCATGGCAAGAATGGCTGGGAAGAGGTGCTTACACCCTTTCTGGTGAATAGAGAATCCATGACAGGAACAGGACAATTGCCCAAGTTTGAGGAAGAGCTGTATTGCTGTCAGAAAGATGACTTATTCCTGATTCCTACGGCCGAAGTACCGGTTACCAATATTTATAGAGATGAAATCTTGGAAGAAGCACTACTCCCCTTGCGTATGGTAGCCTATACCCCCTGTTTTCGCAGGGAGGCAGGTAGTTACGGAAAAGATGTAGCGGGACTTATTCGACAACACCAATTTAACAAAGTGGAGTTGGTTATGTATAGTTTGCCAGAAAAGAGCATGGAGATGCTCGAAGAACTAACCAAAGAAGCGGAGCATATTTTAGAGCTTTTGGAATTGCCATACAGAAGGATACAGCTGTGCAGTGGCGACCTAGGGTTCTCATCTGGCAAAACCTACGACTTGGAAGTTTGGTTTCCTTCGCAAAACAAATATAGAGAGATTTCTTCTTGCAGCAACTTTTTGGACTTTCAAGCTAGGCGTGCTAAAATACGCTATCGTAACCAAGAAGATAAGAAAGTAGACAACATTCATACTTTAAATGGCTCGGGCTTAGCTGTAGGTAGAACCTTGGCGGCCATTTTGGAGAATTACCAAAATTCGGATGGGACAATTACTGTGCCCGCTGTGCTGCAAGATTATTTAAAAGTCGATATAATTAAGTAAGAAAGGGAGGAAAATATGGAAAAGCAGGAATATATAAAAATATTTAGAGCACTAGCCAATGAGGAAAGAATAGATATTATTCTAAAACTCTTTAAAGAGGGAGAGCTTTGCGCCAGTGATATCGAAAAGAGTTTCTTTATGGAGCAATCTACAACGTCACACCACTTAAATTATCTTAAAAATGTGGGTATTTTAGATTCAAGAAAACAAGGACGTAACGTGTACTACCTAGTAAATAAAGAAAATTTATCAAGTTTATATGGTAAGTTCTTAAAAGACTTGTTTAATATAGAGAAATAATATGGATGCAAACCTCTTAGAAATAAAGTCAAAGATCTCAGAGATATTTAATGTTGATGATGATGAGATCATAGATATTTTTGAAAAATCTTCTAAAATAAATGTGCTTAAAGACTTTGTTCTTTTTTCGGAGGGCAAGCATTCAGATAATTTATACATTATTGGATCTGGTTTGGCAGATATATTTAAAAGCGGGGAACATATAAACTCAGTAGGGAAGGGCGATTTGCTGGGTGAGATGTCGCTGGTGGGAGTAGATAAAAGTACCGCTACCGTAGTAGCTAAAACCGATATGGTGCTTTTCAAGTTTAAGAAGCACCGCTTTGAACTGCTCTTAAATAAATATCCCAAAATGAACCAATCCATAGTTCTAATGACTATCAGTAGAAAAATACAGCAACAAGACATTACTGCCGAAATGTAGCAGATTTTTCGCTAGAAATATTCAATAATTAATCACTTATAAAAAAATCAAAAAAGCATGGACATTGCGTATGCTTGAGTTATAATAAAAATTATGAATATGGGGGATATACGCTGGTTCTCGTTGGGAATAGCGGAAAAACTATCGCAAGCGGCTACTAACGAGCACCTTACTGAGGCGCAAGGTTTGTTGTCCAATCAAGTATATGGGTTGTTTGAGAAGAATATTCAAGTAGCACACTTACAACTTCATCATTATTGCCAGCCACGTCAAAACGAAACTCTGCAAGGCAGGAACCAGTTTGACGAGAAAAATAGCCTGACCCTAGAGCCGGTAATAACTAGGCTTGAAGAATTATTTTCTGGACAAGTAAATAGCATTAAGAAAACCTATGTTTATCTGCATGTAGCAGATACAAACTTAGATGAACTCATTTTCAAACGTAATGATTTGCTGCTACGCTTAAAAAGCCTAACAGCCAGCGGTTTTCTAAAGATAGCAGGTGGTATCCTGGATGAGTCCTTTATTGGGCCAGATGCGGTAGAATTTTCAGTAGCGGCCATTATGGCTTATTACGACAAAATAACTCAGCTGTTTGGAGAAGAAGCGCTTGCGCCTATTATCTGGATTCCCGAACGTTTCTTTGAAGAGAAAACTGCGGCAATTATTAACGAGGTTTATGACAAATATGTCGGGCTACAAAGATTCCCTTACCTGAGTATTGTGGTGGATGAAAATGTTGTTGAGCATTCTTTCCCCGCCCATTGGCAAGGCAATGTTTTTAGCGGCTGGGAAAACCCAAACTATAAGAACCTTAAGGTTTTTGTAAGCTCCAACCATCTGCGAGCCATTATGCCACAAGCAACACCCGCGGAAGTAAACGAGGTCTTTTTTAACTTAATGAAGAAAACTTGGAAGACCGATGAGCAACAAACGGTAAGTTGGTTTATTAATGAATACGAAAAACTCATTCTAAGCTATGCTGAGTTAAATAACGCTACTGAAGACAAAGGTATTGAGATTGAAGCATTAAAAATAAATATCAATCGCTTCTATTTGCAAGCCAGAGAGAAGCTGGAACAACTTGACCCGCTGTATGTTTTCTTTGTCGATGACTTGGAAAAGAATGGCAGTTGGAAGGGCACTTATCAATTTGCTTTTGAAGAGAGAAACCATTTTTTTCATTATCTAAAGCAAGCTACAAATATTTTCAATCCTTACCAAATGAGGAACTTTCTTGAGTATACGCCAAAATATAAAACCATCGACTATATCAAGCCCAGTTCCTATAAGGAATTTTCTATTATATGGAACAATAATCCACTATCTGTAGAAAAATGGCGCGAAATGACGATTATCTTTATGAGAAATAATGTAAATAGCGTGGAAGAAATAGAAAATCTCTCTCCCGAGAAGCTAAATGAACTAAAAATTTTAAATATTGAAAAAGAATGGTACCTAGATTTTATCCGTACCCCAATTAGTTGGCAGGAAGGCCAGCTTACCAAGTATCCAGAAATTAAACTAAACTATATTCTAGCTCAAGTCTTGTATACCGAAATAACAGGCGTAAAAGATAAAGACGCTATCGAAATATACAAATCTTTAATGGACGACACGGACATTCAAGGACAATTACTGCATATTTGGAATAAAAATAGAGCCAGTTGTCCAAACTTTATAGGTTTCTTTGGAGGAAACTCCATATCCTTCTTCAGGATGCATATAGCGGCACAGCTAGCCTCTATACTAACTCTAAAGTACTCTGGCATCAGCAGTTTAGAAAAAGACTTATACTTTGAAGAAAAAGACATCAATATTCATTGGTTGCTCATAAAACTGAATGGTATTTTTAAAATTATCGATGAAAAAGGCGATACGCTCTTTATGTTTAACGAGCAGAACTTGCATAACTTAGTAAACGGTTTTTCTCGTCATAGAGAAGGCTACAACTCCATCATTAAAAAATTTGCCAGTGGCAGAACCGATGCCGATAACTTTGCGCTCATTGATCGTGGAAGTGGCACAACCAGCTCTCATCCCTTGGTCGTTGCGTTAGACTTGGAGCGAATGGATGATCTAGATATTATACAAAAAACCTATCCAGAAGATTTAGATGATTTCGATAATGAACAATGTATGCTGGGTGCTTATCCTGTAGCTTGGGAACAAGTTTGGATATTGCCTCCGAATACTTTTGAAAATCCCGTGTTGAACTACCAAGAGGGATATTATGGAGATTTCAGATGGTTAACTGCTGAGCTGTACCATGATGAAGTAAACGGACAGAAAATATTTACCTTTGTTCGACAGGCTCTTTACCAAGGAAGACGTTTGGACGTAATTAAGAAAATCGATTCACATAATAGTAAAGTTAGAGTGGAGGTTTGGAACAGATCCAACAATGATATGCAGATGAACCCCACCATTGCTTTCCCAACCTCTCTGGACTGGTACGAAGGTGCCAACTACGAAGTAGAAAATGAACCGTTCCCTCTAAAAGGTGATGTGCGTTGCTACGATAAATCATCCATTCATTTAAGCGACAAGATAAGCAATATAAAGCTCACCATTTCAGCCAATCGCCAAGATGTTCGGTATTCTTTAACCACAGTGTATACCTATCAGACTTCCGATAAGGGCGCCTATACTGTATGTCCACAACATGAGCTTATCCTTCTCTCAAGTCGAGAAGTTGTTAGCTTACAGCCTGGTGAAGGCTACATTGTAGAGTATGAGGTAAGGGATGAAGCCCTGACGTCTGAGCCCACTTGGGAAATCAACTGGGAGGCTATGCCACAGTTACTTAAGACTAAAGTTCATCAGTTTGCTAATTTGTTCTTGCAAGAGCAAAACCTAACCGATTATCAGAAAATTAAACTCATCTATACTCGCTACCCCGAAATTATCTTCTGGGTTAAATAGAAATCCTGTTTTAGTTTTAATAATTTACCCATTTACGCTTATTCACAGATAATATATAATTCCTAAGCAATGTTGGAGAGGTGGCCGAGTGTCCCGAAAAATAAAATTGCTAAAGCAATTTGCAATTTTTCGAGGATCCTCGAAATGAAATGAAATCAAAGATTTCAAACATTTCGGGAGTTAATGGCATGTACTACGTATATATTAAAAAGTATTAAGTTTGATAAATATTATATTGGTCAAACAAGTAATTTGGAAAAAAGATTAGCGGAGCATAATAAGGGTAGATCAAAATCTACAAAACCTTATTTGCCATATGAATTAACTTTCCACAAAAGCTTTGATAGCAGAAAAGATGCTATGAAAGAGGAAAAGAAGTTAAAGAATATAAAGAGTTCTGCTAAACTTGTTGAATATATTAATTGTAATTAAGTTAATCTAGAACGGTCGTATCCGTTAATAATTAACAATTAATGTAATAAAATGGAGAGGTGGCCGAGTGGTTAATGGCAGCAGACTGTAAATCTGCCCGGTTTTACCGTACGAAGGTTCGAACCCTTCCCTCTCCACCATCCTGCTTTTTCGTACGAACCTTTTTAGAGGGTTTTTGGTTCGTGAAAATCAACTCCAAATATTAGTATTATTTTAACCATTAGGAAATTGGATAATGTCCTTGGTTGGATTTTTTTGCCTTCGTGGAAGGTGAAAAATTCAACCTTTTGGGCAGTAAATTGCAAAAATATGGGCTTTTTGCGGGAAATAGCCCTTTTGCACAATTTCCTAAGCATTAAATTTTAAGTCATAAGATTAAAAACCTCCTCCCAAGGTAGCGTTTTGAAGTGAAGAGTTAGTTGGTCATGAGTATACGAAACCTTGGTTAGTAAGCCAAAAAGCCTAATTCTAAGCTGTATAGGTGACAAAGCTTCATGGTCTGTGCGGAAAGCAAGTAGTTGTTGTTTGAATTGGGTAATATTAATTTTCTCTTCTTCTTTCTGGTTGCGTTGAAATTGATTGTTCGCAATGGCAGACTTTAGTTGTTTTCCTTCCAATTCCAGTTCAGAAATTTTGTTATTAATCAGCTCTCTTTCTTTGGATAGATACTGGCTGGAGATTAAGGAATCCAGATATTTTTCTTTTTTGTCCTTGAGGCTGTCCAGTTTGCTTTCAAACTGGACAATTAGTTTTTCTGTATTCTGAATATCTTTTTCAATAAGCTGGTTGTATTTGAGGATTTTGTTTTCTAGCATTTTGAATTGGGTTTCTTGGGATAGGGCTAAAATGTTAGCTAATACAGTTTGTTCCACCTTGGCAAAGGGAACGTATTTCAGCTCACAGCTGGATGTTCCCTTGCCAGTGGCTCTAGTGCTGGTACAGCGATAATAATAGTATTTTATCTTGGCATGATTAAGAGCATAGCTGGGCGTCATTGGCGAATTACAGTGTCCACAGAAAAGCAGTTTTTGCAACAGAGCGTTAGACTTGGAGCCTTCTTTTATGCATTTGGTTTGGGCAAAAATATCTTGTACTTGCTGGAATTTCTTTTCTGAAATAATGGGTTGATGCAAACCCTGATATGTTACCCCATTCCAGCGGATTTTACCTTCGTATACAGGGTTTTGCAAAATCAATTGAATATTACGACTATCATGCAAACTGTTATTCCTATTTCTAAAACCTATATCGTTTAGGTATTTTGCTGTTTGAATGGTGGATTTTGTTTCCAGAAATTTATCAAACATAATTTCCACCATTTCTTTTTCTTTCTTGTAGGGTACAATTTCCTTATTAATTGTGGTATATCCTAACGGACGAATGCCGCCGTTATACAAGCCCTGACTGGCTCGGTAGCCCATGACGTCGGCTATACGTTCGGAAGTTTGTTCTCGTTCTAGCTGGGCAAAGACTAGAGCCACGCGGAGCATGGCTTTTCCCATGGCGGTGGTGGTATCAAAGTTTTCTTTGATGCTGATAAATTCCACTTCATTTTCATTCATTAAATGCATTAAATTCTCAAAGT
>CAIUUT010000003.1 GCA_903902445.1 uncultured Candidatus Marinamargulisbacteria bacterium | reverse complement strand
TTGTCTAGAGCTGCTAGAACTTTCAGCGGTTCGAAGGGTTTTACTAAGTAGTCTGAGGCCCCTCCTTGTATCGCTTCTATGATTTTAGATTGTTGCCCCATACTACTAAGTATAATTACTTTTGTCTTAGGAAATTCCTTAAGAATTTTGGTCATGGCGGTTAATCCATCTAAAACAGGCATTAAAATATCCATAAACACTAAGTCTGGTAGGTGTTCTTTAAATAAAACAATCGCTTCTTGGCCGTTTCGCGCTTCAATAACCTCGTGCTGCTGGTCTTCCAGAAAGTCTTTTAGTTTCTGTCTTATCAATTCAGAGTCATCAGCGATTAGTATTTTCATAAAGGAGACCCTATAATTGGCTTTGCTTGCTCTTCAAGTTTATCTTTCTTAAGGGTCACAAAGTCCAATAAGGATCCTATGTCTAGTATAAGCCCGATGTCTCCTGTTCCCATGATGGTTGCTGAATGAATGATGTAGTATTTATCCGAAGCCACATCAATGTTTTTGATAACGATTTCTTCTTCGCCGATTAGTTTATCTACTACGATACCAGTTTGCTGGTCATTGTAATTTACTATGACTACAAAGATTTTTTTTAAGGTTTTAAGGTTAACTTCTTTTTGATAAAGAACTTGTTTTAAGCTAACCAAGGGAATGACTTTTTCTCGTAATACAATATGATTTTTTTTATTGAGAACTTTTAAATCGGATCCCGCACATCGGACAACTTCGTCTACATAACTAATGGGTATAATAAATGTGCGACTGTCCGTTACTGAAACTAGACCGTGGACAATCGCAAGGGTAAGCGGAAGGGCTACTCTGAATTTTGAGCCTTTACCTACTTCGCTTTCTACAGTGATTTGTCCTCCAAGTTTTTGAATGGTATTCTGTACCACGTCCATCCCAACGCCTCTTCCAGAAATATCTGAAATTTCACTTTTTGTGGAAAACCCTGGGTGAAAAATGTATTTAATTAAATCACTATTAGTGAGAGATTCCAAGGTGTCGCTGTCTACAAGGTTTTTCTCCTTAATGATTTTTTTAATTATCTTGGGGTCGATACCTTTTCCATCATCAGATATAACAAAATTTGCTTTGTTATGTTTTTGGAAAGCTTCAATTTTAATTAGACCTATCTCTTTCTTTCCAGAACTTAGTCTTTCATCTGGAGCTTCAATCCCGTGATCTATGGCATTGCGGATAAGATGAATCATCATGTCATTAAGATACTTCAAAATCATGCGGTCAAGCTCTACGTGTTGACCGACAATTTCAAGCCTAACTTTCTTTCCTAGATTCTTTGCGAGGTCACGAATGAGACGTGGATATTTTTCAATAATATTACTTAAGGGAATCGTGCGCACATTTAGTAACTCTGTTTGCAAATTGTAGGTTATTTTTCCAAGATGGCTGATTAAATCTAAGAGTTCTGCTATTTGTGGATCCAGAGTGTATTTTTCTTCAAGTTCAATAATATTTTGGAATATTTTATTTCTATCAATAAGTATTTCACCTAATAGGGTAATGAGAGAGTCTAGCTTTTTTATATTTATTTGAACCTCTTGCATTTCTTCTTGGGCAACTTGTGTGGGTGTTTGGGCCGAAGAACTTTTTTGTGAAGCTAGGGCCTTAGTGGACTCATCTTCCTTTTTGATCTCTTCTTTTTGAGGTTCTGTTTTTTTTGGTGCTTCAGGTAAAGGATATATTTTTTTTACGGCAGTAAGGCCATCTATTTGCATCATATTTTTCATAAATTTATCAAAATTGGTTGGTATAGCAGGGAAATGAATAATTAGAGGTAATGTTATGTTAGCATTTTGAATGTCCTCAACGGTAGGAGTGGAGGTGAATTTAATGTTTTCTTGATCTAGAGCGTGTACAATTTGGAACAATCTTACAGCTGGGAGCATTTCCTTGCTTGAAAGATAAACCTCTAAGGTTAACCTTTTATTATCGGCGACTTCCTTATGAAGAGGCGTAATAGATTGGGGCTCGTTTTGTTTTTTATGGGGGGCACTGTTAAGTGCACTTAAGGAGTCTTTTATGGTGGCGACTAACAAGTTCACTTCGTCTTCGTTTATGTCTACCTTGTCATTATCAAGGTGGTTTCTTAATACTTTTATTAAGTCAGATGATTTTAAAATTAAGTCACTAATTGAAGGTGGAATGGAATTGCCGCTTGCTCTAAACTTTGATAAAACGTTTTCAACTTCGTGTGCTAAGTTTTTTAGAAGATGGTACTCCGCTATACCCGCATTTCCTTTAATCGTATGAAAACTTCTAAACAATTGCTCAATTTGCGTTTTGTGATCACTTACTTGTTCAAGTTCCACGACGCAACGTTCAATTTCGTTTATATGTTGATCTAACTCTTTTAGAAAAATCTGCAATTCGTTCGCTGTAAGATTTAGCGCAACTTTTACCACTATTAAACCTCGTTTAGATACCCCTTTAATTTCTTTAGTCTAGACGGATGTCTTAATTTTTTCAAGGCTTTTGCCTCAATTTGACGAATTCTTTCTCTAGTTACGTCATATACCTTGCCAACTTCCTCTAAGGTTCTTGGCCGGTCATCCACTAAACCAAAACGAAGCTTAATAACCATTCGTTCTCTTTCAGAAAGTTCAGACATTATTTCATCTAAGTCTTTCCTGAGAAGGTTGCGGAAAAGGTTGCTCTCAGGTGACTCGGTTTTTTCGTCCTTCACAAAATCTCCAAGTTTCGAACTATCTGCTTCATCTCCTATCGGAGTTTCTAGTGAAATGGGGGTAAGGGAAGATTTGAATATCTCCCGAATCTTTTCTACGGGCATATCCATAAAAGAAGCAATTTCTTCTTCAGTGGGTTTGCGTCCTTTTTCCTGCATAAGAACACGTGAGGCTTTCCTCAACTTACTCATGGTTTCCCCCAAATGAACGGGTATCCTTATGGTGCGAGATTGATCGGATATAGCACGAGTGATGGCTTGTCTAATCCACCACGTTGCATAGGTCGAAAACTTATAACCTTTGCGATAATCAAACTTTTCTGCAGCTCTAATAAGCCCAATATTTCCTTCTTGAATTAGATCAAGAAAGGCCATGCCGCGTCCGATGTATTTCTTTGCGATACTGACAACTAAGCGTAAATTGGCATCTATGAGATGCTGCTTTGCAATGGGATCGCCTTCATTAACCAGTTTGGCGAGCGTTTGTTCTTGAGGTAAGGACAATAAGCTAACTTTACCAATTTCTTTTAAGTACATTTTAACAACGTCTGAGGTCTTGGCTTCTTTGTCTTCAGTTTGTTCGGTTTTTTCTAGAGCGGGTACCTCTTCAGGAGTTTCAGGCACCTCTTTAACAATATCTATTCCTTGGTTTAAGAGATTTTCTAGTTGATCAAGATTATTTTCTGGTTCAGCTATTATTTCAAGAATGTCTTCTGGAGTTAGATAGTTTGTAGGATATATTCCTTCCCCATCATTTGTGTTGAAATCGAACTCGTTATTTGTTTCAAAATCCATGTTTTACCTTTTTTTGAATAGTATCTTATTTAAGCTTCAGCTATATATATTAATAAATTAAAATCAAGACGTAAAGACAGCTAGCTATTATATTGAAATTGCTTCAACTGGACAGGCTTCTATTGCCTCTTGAATTTCTTCGTTAGAGGCACCCTTTGGATCTTTAACGGTGGCGAACCCTTCTTCATCGTTCATTTCAAAAACAGTATCAACCATTGATGCGCAAACACCGCACCCAATGCATTTATTTTCATCAATTATAAGAGCCATAATCTGCCTCCTGTGGCTGCTATAATTAAGCAGCGCTATTGTTAATTGTCTTACTTGCTTAGCTTTTTTGATAATTTTCTGTAAACCCGCTTGGCTTGATTAGGAAATAATAAGCGCAAACTCTGAATTTATAAAAAGCTATAGAGAAAGCAAATATAAAGTATATATATAAATACTTAATTTGGCAAATGTAATCTTTTCGAGAGATTGCTTTCACAATCATTTTATTTAGGAAATTATTCTTTGGTTTGAGACAATGACATCTAGCTTAATGTCGGTAGCAATGGTAGGTAAATTTTCGATGATCTGAAAATCGTAGCATATCCCAATTTTTAATGCTTGTGGATAATGGACCAGAAATTGATCATAATAGCCTTTTCCGTAGCCTAGTCTGTTTTTATTTAGGTCTGTGCCGACGCAGGGTAGGATGATTATGTCTAATGGTGGATAGTCTTCCTTTTCAATGTCATCGGTGTCACGTGGTTGTAAGGTATTAAAAGCACCCGCAACAAACTGGGAATCATGAAAATATAGTGAGGGGAATAGCGTGTTATCTCTTATATTTGGTAGGAATGTTTTCTTTTCTTTTTCCCAGAAATGGTTCATAAAACAATAAGTAGTAACTTCGTTACGAATGGGAAGATAAAGCATCACGTGGCTATAAGTTTGCCGGGCAAGAAACCCTGAAAGTGTTTGGAAAACAGATAAGCTATTCTTAGTAATAAGCGGTAAGGTTAATGCCTTACGCTTCGCAAGTAATTCTTGACGTATTTCTTGTTTAGTAAAAATGAATAGCTCCTTCGTTAGGTCAAAATATTAAAGTTTGAATCCTAAAAGATGCAGTCAATTAGCTCATTGGCTCGTTGCAAGTCTTTGGCTTCCGCAAAATAGCGAATGATTGGCTCAGTGTTAGAGGCTCTAACATGAAGCCATGAATCTTTGAAAATTACTTTTATGCCATCGACTTCATTAATTGTTTCATTTTGGAAATATTTTTTTACTTTATCTAAAATTGGTTTAATTTCGTCATTTGACGTTAGCTCTTTTTTCCTTTTTACAACTTTGTATATAGGAATTTGTGCAACTAACTCTGATAATTTTTTTTGACTTTTGGCTAAGTACTCAAGAATAAAACTCATACCCGCCAAGGAGTCTCTTCCTAAGCCAATAAAAGGGATTATGACCCCCCCGTTTCCTTCACCGCCAACAATAGAGTCGTTATCAAGTAGGGCCTTGGAAACATTTACTTCACCAATTTTCGTGTGGATAATTTTTGCTTTAAACTGGTTAGCAACATCGTCAAAGGCTCGGGTAGTGGAAAGATTGGTAGCCACAACTTTGCCTTCAGGATTGGGATGTTTCTCTAAAATATATTTCATGGCAAGAACAAGTGTGTAGTCCTCTCCGATTGGTTCACCTTTTTCATTCACAATGGCCAGTCTGTCGGCGTCAGGATCTTGCGCAAAGCCAATATTGGCTTGGTTTTTGAGCACAGCTGCTTTTAAGTCTGTTAAATTTTCGGGAAGAGGTTCTGGACCTCTTTGGAAATTACCATCGGGTTTATCGTTGATAAATATGGCCTCTACCCCTAATTTATTAAATAAAATGGGATTCATAACAGCCCCTGCGCCATTACAGCAATCTACGACTACCTTCAACTTTGCTCTTTGAATGGCAGGTAAGTCCAGATGCTGAATTATTCTATCGATGTGAATGTTGTTGGCTTGGTCAAAAGTTTCAATACTCCCAACTTTAGTAACTTCTTTGTAAGAAATGAAACCACTTTGTGCGATTTCTTCATTAGACGCAGCTTTTCTTTTTATGTCTTGTAGTCCGTAATATAAATCAAAAATCTGTTGCATTTGTTGCTCATCGAGGAAAATTCCCTGAGGAGAGATAAATTTTAAGCCATTCCACATTATGGGGTTGTGAGAAGCAGAAATCATAATCCCGCCAGCTGCTTTTAAGTGTTTTACCATCAGTTGAGTGGTCGGCGTTGATACAATGCCAATATCAATTATCTTACAACCTGTGGCAAGTAATCCAGAAATGACCGCTGATTTAATAATGGCGGTACTTAACCTAGTTTCGGTGCCTAATATTACGGTTTGTCCCTTTATATATGTCCCAAATATTTCCGCAAAATCCAATGCTACTGTGGGGAGTAGGGACTCTCCTATCTTTCCGCGAATGCCTGCTACCGTGATTTTTAGGGATGTGTTTGCCATCTTTTTTCCTCCAGTTTTTTATATAATATTATTGCTTCTTTAACCCCATCAGCTACAGTTTGTGAACTGTTTGCTGCTCCTGTGACTGGGGAAATATCTTCATTTACCTTATACATATCATAAATGCTTTTGTTTTGGAATTGTCCTAGGAAAGAAAACATTCGGCCTGGCAAAGATCTGGCCGAATTTAACCTGTCTCCAAACCCTGGAGGTTCGTTGTTGGATAGAAGGATTACTGACGTAACTTTATCCTCGGTTATTCCAACCAAGAGTTTAATAATCCCATTATTGCTTCTGCTGGCTACTTTTATGATATATCCAATAAACTCATCCTTTTCATTTTGACCACAATAAACGGTGTTATTTTTGAGGGAACTATCTTTCAGAAGAGTATATTTAGATGCTTGAGGGGTAAGTGTTTTGAAACAGCGAAGTTGCTGTTTATCAAAGCGATAATTGACAATAACTTTAGTTATTAAAGAGGTAATGAGTAAGGCAAGCGCACACAATAGAGCAACTCTTCCCAGAAAAAGAGAGTCAGGTGAGGAAGAATTTCTATTAACCTTTGTAAATAAATTAAGGATGTTTTGTAAATAGTTTTTCATATATTTTTAAATGTAAGTATACACCAAGCTTATCTAACAAGGGAACAAACCCATTCATCAAGATTACCGCGAAAGGAATGCTTTCCGGCATAATGCTCCAGAGCCTTATGGAAATAACTAAAAGGCCAGTAAAAAATCCAAATAATATTCTGCCTATTTTAGTCAGAGGGGTAGTTACGTAATCTGTTAACATAAAAAAGGCTGCGAACAATACTCCGCCGCTCATTATCTGAAAAAAGGGATCATTCCACGTTAGAATAGAGAAGACGAAAATGGTCCCAAGAAAACTAGCAGAGGTTTTCCAATCAATTATGTGTTTTTTAAATAACCAGATTGCTCCTAGAATAATGGCGAAACAAGAGGTTGTTCCAATATTTCCAGCGGTGTTCCCCCAAAATAATTGGGCATGGGTTGTTAGTAGTGTGGCTCCTTTACTAAGGGGCGTAGAACTGGCTACAGGAAGGAACTGGAACCAACTGTTGGCTTTGTACCAAGAAGTCATGTAGGTGGGATAGGTGATAGAAAGAAACAGTTTTGCTGCAAGAGCAGGATTGAAGATATTATGGCCTAAGCCTCCGAAACATTGTTTTACAATGCCGATGGCAAAAATATTGCCAATCAATATCATCCATAAAGGGGTAATGGGGGGTAGCCACAAGGCTAATAATAAGCCCGTCAATGCCGCGGAACCATCAAAAACTGTTAAGGGTTCTTTTTTTATTATACTTACAAGGGATTCTACTAAGACTGCGCTGATGACAGAGCTAATAATTACAATGAACGCAGGGAATCCAAAGAAGAAAAAAGAAAAGAATATTACTGGAAATAAGGCTAATATAACATTTAGCATGGTTCTTTGAACATTTAATTCACTGGTTATATGGGGAGAAGAAGCCATTACGAGTTTCATGAGTTATCCTTAGAATTTTTTAAATTGTGAATCTGCGATACAAGATTAATTTTGCTTGGACAATGATAAGAGCAAGCACCACATTCAATGCACTCTTCAATTTGAACTGCGTTCTTAATGACTAGAGTAGGGATAAGGAACATGGGGCAGCAGTCAATGCAACGTCCGCAGCGAATACAATCTTGTTCTGGCTCACTTTGTTCTTTTAGAACCAATAATCCAGAGGTGTTTTTCATAATCGGAACATCAGTGTTGTGTTGGCTGAGTCCAGTTAAGGGGCCACCCAAGATAATGCGAAAAGGATTGTGCTTTGCGGCTTTTTCTTCAGTGAGTTCACTTAGAAGATGCTTGATGGGTGTTCCTAACTTTACTCGGATGTTCATTTTTTTATCAATAAGGTCGCCACTGAGGGTAACTAAGCGTTCAGTAAGGGGGCTGCCAGTTGTGACAGATAGTCCGATTTGGGCTGTACTGGCCATACTAAACACTAATACCCCAAGTTCGTGTGGGAGTTTGCTAGAGCGATTTTTTGTAATATAGCGAACTAGTACTTTGTCAGCGCCTATCGGATAGCGTGTAGGCAAGGTTACTATTTTTACGTTTTTGTAGCGAATTCCATAGTTGCGTAGCGCGTAAATAGCCTCAGGTTTATTGTCTTGAACGGCAATATATACTTTGCTTGGTTTGAGAATTTCTAAAAGTATATCGATACCTAGAAAAATATATTTTGTTTGCTCAACCATCAGGCGATTGTCGCAAGTAAGATAGGGCTCGCATTCTGCGCCATTTATGATTATTTCATTTACCTTTTTCTGAGAGTTAAATTTTAAATGAGTGGGAATCATTGAACCATCCATTTCTACAATTCCAGCGTCAAAAATACGTTGAATTAACTCTTCCTTGGAAGTTCCTTTTATTGATTTAAGTGGGATAAAGGGCACCTTTGTATTTTTGTGATCATTTTTTATGATAATACTGGGTAGGTTAAAGCCATTGGGATGAGGATAATCGCTAAGACTTTTAACTTCTCCAGAAATACTAGAATGAATATTGGCGGAATCATGCCCATCAGCTTTGGCAATTAACTGTCCAACTTTAACGAGGTCACCTTGAAAAACAAGGGGAATAGCCGGTTTGCCTGAGTGTGCAGCAAGGTGAAAAATTAATTCCTCTGGAGCAGAAGCCGTTTGGCTTGGAGTCATGGAAGTGTTTTGTTTATAGTATTCCATTTTTGTTCTTTCTATAATTTAGATATGCCAAAATAAAACCCATTATCAGAAAACCACCTGGGGGCAAGAGCATGATAAACATTGGTTTGTAATTAAAGAGAACGGGAATGCTAAAGAATGTGCCCGATCCTAAAATTTCGCGAAGGGAGCCAATTAGAAAAAGTGCAAGGCTAAAACTTAGACCCTTTTCTACGCCATCCTCCAGAGCTTCCTTGAGATCTTTATGTTGTGTAGTGCTTTCCACTCTTTCTAGAATTAATGTATTTACTACTAATAGTGGAAGGTAAATGCCAAGGGAATTGTGCAAAGTTGGAGAAATCGCTTTTAAGAGTAGCTCGATAATGGTTACTAGCGTGGCAATTATAAATATGTTTATTAAAAAATACAGTTTTTCGGGTAAGTCTTTTTTTATCAACAAAATTAAACAGTTTGAAGATACAAGGACAACGACTGTGGCTATTCCAAGAGAAAGTGCATTGAGAGCGGATGTGCTTATCGCTAAGGTCGGACATAGTCCCAATAAAAGGACAAAGAGGTGTTCCTGCCTAAAGATAGTAACCTTTAATTTAATATTTCCAGGTTGCCACTGTAAATGGCGCCCTCTTCTAATCGTAGACTTTGACATTTAATATTTCCAAAAACTCGGGCATCATCATTCATAACTACAGTGCCTTTAACGCTAACATTCCCTTCAATAAGTCCAAAAATCTGAATATTTTCTGCTTGAATATTGGAGAAAAGTTTTGCCCCTTTTAATACATAGATGTCTTTATGAGAGGTAATATCTCCCTTTACGTGACCGGCTAAATAAAGGTTATGCTCACTCTCGATTTTACCTTCAAGCTTAGTGTCCTTGCAAAGAAATAACAGATGTTTATTATTTTCATTTATCATGGCAGTTTATTTATCGTCCTCTAAAATTTTGATTATACTATGTTTTGTAATTTCTAACAAAAGTTTTAGCTCTTTTTTACTAATGGAAAGTGGCGGCATTAGAATAAGGGTGTCTCCCAGTGGCCTGAGAAATACTCCACATCGAATAGCCTCCTGACAAATTCGGTAGCCGATTTTCTGGGAGCTAGGAAAGGGTATATGGTTTTCTTTGTCTTGGTAAATTTCAATGCCTATCATAAAACCTTCTTGGCGGATTTGGGCTACGGGGAGAAGTTTCCCAATTTCTTGTAATCCAGCGATAAGTATTATTATTTTTTCTTGCAATCTTTCTAGGATGTTGTTTTTTTCAAAAAGTTTAAGACTAGCCAGTCCGGCGCTGCAGGCTAACTGGTTTGCTGTATAGGTGTGCCCATGGAAAAAGGTTTTATTTTCTGAGTAATTCCCTAAGAAGTTATTGAAAATATCTTCTGTGGTTAAGGTGGCTGCTAGAGGAAGGTAGCCTCCGGAAATCCCCTTGGCCATACACATAATATCTGGTTGTATATTGGCTTTATCGCAGGCGAACATGGCTCCAGTTCTGCCAAATCCAGTAGCAACTTCATCCACAATCATCAGAACGTTGTAGGTTTTTGTTAGTTGTCGAACTTTTTGCAGGTAAGTTGCTGTTGTATTTAGCATGCCAGAAGCTCCTTGCATTAAGGGCTCAATAATTAAGGCGGCAATATTATGGCTTTGAGCTTGCAGTATTTTTTCAAGTTCGTTTAGACTTTTTTGTTCACTTTCCCCTTGGCTTAATTTTTCTTTTAAAGCATAAGGGTAGGCAACTTTTATGGTGTCAAAAAGTAAACTGGAATATACTCCGTGGAAAAGATCAATCCCCCCCACACTTACTGAGCCAAGAGTATCGCCGTGATAGGCATTGTGAAAAGAAATGAACTTTTTTTTTGTTTTATTCTGGCTGACCGGATGTTGTTGCCAGTATTGATAGGCAATCTTTAAAGCTACCTCCACAGAAGTTGAACCGTTGTCAGAGAAAAATACGCGTGAAAGGTTGTTCGGAACAATCTCAATGAGTCTTTCTGTAAATTCTATCGCCGCAACATTGGATAGCCCCAAGAAGGTGGAATGTGCGATCTTTTTTAACTGTGCGGAAATAGCTTTATTTATGGTAGGGTTATTGTGCCCATGTACGTTTGTCCAGAGAGAAGATACTCCATCTAAGTATTTATTGCCTTGAATATCAATAAGGTAGCTGCCTTTACCTTTCTCGATAATAATGGGTTGGTTTTCTATCCATTCTTGCATTTGCGTAAAAGGATGCCAAATATGTGTTTTATCTATATAAACTAGATCTTCGTATCGCATAGTTTTAAATAATATCATTATTGGGACTGTTTCAAAACCCCATTTTTCTGATGTTCTTTGAACGGTAAAATTTAACTGTCAACCCAAAGTAGAAATGTCACCTTTTGTGCAAAGTAGAAATGTCACTTTTTGATAAATTAAGCAATTTGTTTTTTCAATAACATAAGTTGATAAGAACGTTTTTTATAAGGATGAGAATTTGGTGGTGCATGCTG
>CAIUUT010000002.1 GCA_903902445.1 uncultured Candidatus Marinamargulisbacteria bacterium | reverse complement strand
TAAAGCAACTAACAGGTTTAAGTCAGGACGCCGTCAAAGAAAAAATATCAAGTGACGGCTATAACGAACTGCCTTCATCAAAGAAAAGAAATGTTCTGGATATCATGCTTGATGTGGTAAAAGAGCCCATGTTTCTGTTGTTGGTGGCTTGTGGAACCATTTACCTGTTTCTCGGTGATTTACAAGAAGCGTTACTATTATTGGGCTTTGTTTTCGTGGTTATGGGAATTACCATTTATCAGGAAAGTAAGACTGAAAATGCTCTTGAAGCCCTCCGCGATTTGTCCAGTCCACGTGCCTTGGTTATCCGAGAAGGAGTTCAAACCAGAATAGCGGGTAGGGAAGTGGTCACGGAAGATGTATTAATCATTCGCGAAGGCGATAGAATACCTGCCGATTGCCTGCTGTTGTGGAGCATTAACCTTTGTGTTGACGAGTCCTTACTAACAGGTGAGTCGGTGCCAGTTCGCAAATCCTCAGCTAAAGAGGAAGTGCACGATGGCCAACGACCAGGTGGCGATGATACTCCCTACCTTTTTTCAGGAACTCTAGTTGTGCAAGGGCAGGGCGTAGCCAGAGTAAAGTCCATCGGTAGTCATACTGAAATGGGAAAAATTGGTAAAGTGCTGCAAAATATTGAGACTGAAAAAACAAAAATTCAGCTAGAAACAGACGGTTTGGTGAAAATTGTTTTTGCATGTGCGGTAGTAATGTGTTTAATCATTATGGTCATCTATGGTTTAGTAAAGGGGCAATGGCTGCAAGGAATTTTATCAGGTATTACCTTGGCTATGGCCATGCTTCCCGAGGAGTTCCCGGTAGTACTTACCATTTTCTTGGCGCTGGGAGCGTGGAGAATTTCGAAAAAAAATGTTTTAACCCGTAAGGTTACGTCTATAGAAACCTTAGGTTCAACTACAGTCCTTTGTACGGATAAGACTGGAACCTTAACCATGAACCAAATGACGATTAAAAAAATAGTCAGCCAAGGAATGTCATACGATGTTATGGAGAACCTAGATAAAGAGCTTCCCGAGGAATTCCATCAGTTAATCGAGTTCGGTATACTGGCCAGCAAAAAGGACCCGTTCGACCCCATGGAAAAGGCGCTTACCGAATTAGGTGTGAAAGCGTTGAAGGAAACCGAGCATATCCACACCGACTGGCCCTTTATTCAAGAATATCCGTTGTCCCGAGAGCTGTTGGCGCTGTCTCATGTTTGGGAAACCAAGGATGGTTATGTAATCTCTGCCAAGGGTGCGCCAGAAGCCATCCTCAGCTTATGCCATCTCCCAGCTGATGAGGCCGCTATTCTGGAGCAACTAAATGCTATGACCAGTGAGGGGCTTAGGGTCTTAGGTGTGGCACGCTCTGTTTTTAAGAGTAAGCAATTGCCCACCAATCAACACGATTTTGAATTTGAGTTTCTTGGTCTCATTGGGTGGCATGATCCTGTAAGACCTTCAGTGCCGCAGGCTATTAAAGAATGTTATACCGCTGGCGTGAGAGTTGTTATGATCACGGGGGATTATCCAGCCACGGCTCAGTGTATCGCCAAACAGATTGGGTTAAGTAATGTCGGAGAGGTCATAACAGGGCCAGAGTTAGATAAACTGCCTAAGGAAGAACTGCAAGAACGCATACGCACGGTGAATATTTTTGCCAGAGTTGTTCCTGAGCAAAAGCTGCTGATTGTTGAGGCGTTAAAGGCCAATAAAGAAGTGGTAGCTATGACCGGTGACGGAGTCAACGATGCACCCGCCTTGAAGGCTGCTCATATCGGAATAGCCATGGGCGAGCGCGGTACGGATGTTGCTAGAGAGTCAGCCGGCTTAGTGCTGCTAAATGACGACTTTACCTCCATTGTAGATGCCATCCGTATGGGGCGTCGAATCTATGACAATCTAAAGAAAGCCATGGCCTATATTATTAGTGTGCATATCCCGATTGCTGGAATTTCTCTAATCCCAGTGCTTATGGGGTGGCCCATTGTTTTATTCCCGATGCATATTGTGTTTTTAGAGTTAATCATCGACCCAGCCTGTTCGGTAGTTTTTGAATCCGAACCCGATGAAGCTGATATTATGTCCCGACCTCCCCGCAACCCTGCGACCAAACTATTTGAGAATAAGATGTTGTTTATAAGTTTACTACAAGGTTTATCCGCCTTAGTCGTCGTAACCTTTGTTTTTAAATTTGCCTTAATATTGGGTCAAGATGAGGCAGAAGCCCGAGCCTTAGCCTTTATTACCTTAATCGTTTCTAATTTATGTTTAATACTGGTGAATCGCTCTTGGGTAACCAGTATGTGGAAATCCTTAAGGACGCCCAACAAAGCCTTAAAATGGGTATTTTTAGGTGCTATAGTCTTTTTGGCCTTAGTGATCTACATCCCTTTTTTACAACACATGTTTTATTTTAAAGACATGCATTGGAACGATGTGCTCATTTCCACTGCCGCAGGTTTTATAAGTGTTTTATGGTTTGAGCTCTTAAAGAAGTTTTCAGCCAAAAAATCCTAAATCATTCGTAGAGACGCACTATAGTGCGTCTCTACATAAATTCCCCCATTTTGTCCTGCGCATACAACGGCGAAAAGTTATTCGCCGCAACATTACGTCTCCCGTCTCACGCATATTGCCTTCCGCGTCCCTCGTCTTCACCTCTCACCATTCACTATTCACTATTCACCAATCAACGACTTACTAATGGAGAATAATCCGATAATATTCCATTGACACTGGAGAATTATCGGGTAATATGTATTATTATGTACTTTGAAAGAGACCTTCAAGATGAATTTTCAGAAGATATTTTATCTAATAAAGTCCTAATTCTCGTTGGAGCAAGGCAAACTGGAAAAACAACTTTTCTAAAAAAAATATATAAGGAAATTCAGGGGTATGAGTCTAAGTCCTTTATTAACTTGGAAAATCCAGAGTTTCTTTCCTTACTAAATGAGCATCCAGATAATTTATTCAAAGTATCCAATACCTCATCTAATAAAAAACAGATAGTTTTTATTGATGAAATTCAATATCTTACAAATCCTACAAATTTTCTAAAATATCTATATGATGAATACAAAGATAACCTAAAGTTAATAGTAAGTGGTTCCTCCTCTTTTTATATGGATCATAAATTTAAAGACTCCTTGATGGGGCGTAAAAAAATATTTTATTTGTACGGATTAAGTTTTAATGAGTTTTTATTGTTTAAAAATGAGCAAGAAATAATTGTGAGTATCAAACAGAGTAATAATATTGGTCTAATATATAAGAAAAAATTAGAACAGTTGTTTTCCGAGTACATAACTTATGGGGGATATCCAGCTATAGTTTTAGAGCCCGACTATAATAAAAAACGAGAGTTACTCTCCGAAATTGCTTTGGACTACATTAAGAAAGATATATATGAAGCAAATATTCAGGATCAAGAAAAATATTTTAAGATTTTAAAAACACTTGCAGTACAAATAGGATGTCTTGTTAACAACAATGAAATAGCAAACACCATGAGACTATCAGCCACCACGGTTGAAAAATATCTGTATGTAATGCAGAAATGTTTTCAGGTTGCCTTAGTAAAACCATTTTATAAAAATATTCGTAAAGAGCTAACTAAGATGCCTAAAGTTTTCTTCTATGACTTAGGGTTAAGGAATTTTTTAAACAATGATTTTAATAATATTGAGTTGCGTGCAGACAAAGGCTCATATTTTGAAAATGTTGTTTTCAGAGAAATGCTAATAAAACACGGGCTTGAAAACATAAGATATTGGAGAACGCAGGATATGCATGAAGTTGATTTTATAATAAATGAGCAATTAGCTTATGAGGTAAAATTTAAAGAAGCAACTAGCGAAAGTAAATATCATTTATTTAAGACAACTTATCCAGAAATACAATTTTCTTTTCTCACCTTTGAAAAAATTATGGAATTTATCTTATTAACTTAATTTAGATATTTTACTAAAGGAGATTCCCGTCTCACGCATATTGCCTTCCGCGTCCCTCGTCCCAGCGAAGCGATCTTCCCACGTCTCTCGGCTTCCCCCTTCACCAGTTTATCTTCCATCGAAAACAATAACTATATTTTCCTCTTGAATTGTTTGCTCTTCTTGAGCATAATTAATATATGACTCAGAATAATTCGGCTGGGTAGATGCTCAAACGAATTGATCTTTAATCTTTATAAAGGGAGGGAAGGACATGGCAAATAAAGAACAAGAAAAAAATAAGAACGATAAGAAAAAACCTGCAAAATCTTTAAAAGAGAAAAGAGTAGACAAGAAAGCTAAGAAAAAAGGCTAAATTAATTCAGGATGTTCGCAAATCGTTAGTAATGACACTTTTCGGCATCCTGATTATAATCCATCTCATGTACAATTTATTAAATAAGTTTATATTTTTCGTCAGTGTGGCGGGGTTGTTAAGTATTACTTTCACTGCTGATATCCCCGTCTTAATGTATCACCACATTCGAACACCTTCTCCTACCGATAACGCCCTATTGCGCGACCTTTCTTTTTCACCTGCTAATTTTTCAAAACACTTGGACTACCTGGCTGAATCTGGATATACGCCCATTACTTTAAAAGATTTACCACATACAATCCCTGGAAACAATATAAAGTCTAAGACAGTCATTTTAACCTTTGATGATGGCTATGCCGATAATTGGCAGGCTTTCTTGGAGTTGCGCAAACGAAAGCTCAAAGGTGTTTTCTTCATCATTACGTCGCAGATAAACAAGCCAGGTCACCTGAACGCCTCGCAAATTCGGGAAATGTCCCAGTCGGGTATGGAGATTGGCAGCCATACCGTGCATCACTACAATTTATCTACCCTTAAAGTCAGTCTTCTAGAATCAGAGGTGGTTCAGAGTAAAGTAGTTTTGGAAAATATCACTAGTAAGTCAGTAATTTCTCTTTGCTACCCCTCTGGTAAGTACAGTCCAGCTGTTATGGCGGCACTTAAAACGTCTGGGTATCGCTATGGACGAACAACGTTACCGGGTGTAAATTTAGCTATTTCAGCAAATTATGAGATAAAAGTAATTCGCATCCACAACTATAGCCTAAAGCTACCGCTTTAAACTAGTGAATGGTGAGAAGTGAATGGTGAATTTAATCCTCATTACCTCACTTTAATTAGAGGGAGAAACTTAAAATATAGATAAGTCCAACTTGATAAAGGGGGATGTCAACTTTGTTGACAGGGAGATTTAGTGTTAAAATAATAAATGTTGGAGATGAGTCATGGAACTTAATCAGGTAATCGATATTCTAAAATCGCAAGCTAATCCTCTTAACGTGGCGGGTATGGCCAAGTTTGGAATTAATCCACGCAACACTTTAGGGGTTTCGGTCGTACAAATTCGCGCTTTGGCCAAAATGATCAAGAAAGATCACGCACTGGCGCTGGAGCTTTGGGATTGCGACATCCATGAGGCCAGAATTTTAGCCGCTCTTATTGCCCAACCTAGTTTGGTCACGCAGGAACTAATGGAGAAATGGGCAGCAGCGTTTGACTCCTGGGATATTTGTGATCAGGTGTGCAGTAACCTTTTCCGTAAAACACCCTTTGCTTATGCCAAAGCTATAGAATGGGCCCTGCGTGAGGAAGAGTTTGTGCGTCGAGCGGGTTTTGTAATGATGTGTGTGTTAGCAGTACACGATAAAGCCAGAGCCCATGCGGATTTTGAAGAGTTTTTCCCTCTCCTTATGGAAAAGTATGTTGACGAAAGAAACTTTGTAAAGAAGGCCGTAAACTGGGCTTTAAGACAGATCGGTAAGCGCAGTAGAGATTTGAATGCCAAAGCTATTGTTGTTGCCGAAGAAATAAAGGCTTTAAACACTAAAGCTTCGCGCTGGATAGCCAATGATGCCCTGCGAGAATTAACCAATGAAAAAATTGTTGCGAGACTAAAAAGATGAAGAAGCTCTGTTTTGCGATTTGCCTGCTTTCTAGCCTCTCATTTTGTTCTCCTACCGACAATATTCACTCGGATTGGACAAAACAAGTTTTTGCGCACGATAAGCTGGACCATATGATCTATAGTGCTTACTTGTACAAAGTAGCCAAAGACCAGTGGGGGCAAGAGAAATCGATGGCTGCCGTATTGACGATTGGTATTCTAAAGGAGACCTACGACTACTATTTCGGCACGACTGGGTTTGATCTATTAGACTTAAGCGCCGATGGGGTTGGTATTGTTCTTGGAGGCTCTTTTTAACATTTTTCTGTCTAAAATCAAAATAGTTGAAATTTATGCAGATGCCCTCCGATATATATTTATAGGATGAAGTTTTTCTGAAATATTTTGTAGGAGGAGAATAATGGTCAGCACAAGTTTAGTTAGCACAAGTCCAATTTACACAAATAATAATAAATTTAAGAATAGCCCCGAAAGTTCACCCTCGGCGACAATAAAAGGTAATTCCTCGGAACAGCTTTCTCCACCAATAGCGGCTTCTCCTATCACTTCAGCGGTAATCCCTTTAGTTGATCCCACAACGCTACAAAAGCTTCCAAATAAGTCTTTTCTGGGATTAGAAAATATGAATAAGCAACTGATAAAAGAAAATGTAGATAAAAAAATGCCCAACTACTTTGTTTTTAGTGATTTAGCTCTATGGGCTACTGCAGGTACCGTGGCAGCCTATGTTTGTGCCGACGGATTGAAGGATGGCGTAACGGCAAAGGGAAATATAAGCCCTGCTTGCGGTATGGATAAATTGGAACATTTTGGTGGTTCGTATGCTCTATATAACGCGTTCTACCTCTTGTTAAATAACTCTGACCAAGCGGCTTTAGCGGCAGGAATAATTGGTCTAGGTAAAGAAATTAGTGATCAGATAAGCCCCACAGGGAGTGGTTTTGATAGCAAAGATTTAATGGCTGATTTTTTGGGAATTGCCGCAGCTGTTGCTTTAGATAAGATTAAGCTTCGCGTAGAGTTAGAAAAATATACCACTATGGAATTAGGCTTATCATATAATCAAGATAGTCTTCAAGGCCGAGTAAAAATAGGATTTTAATTTTAGCGTTATTGTTGCAATAGTACCGAGTATTTAAACTATTTGCTATGGGTTTTTCAATAAATTATATTATTTATAACCCTTCAAGATCAGGATGACTCTGTCAACCCAAAGTAGAAATGTCACCTTTTGTGCAAAGTAGAAATGTCACTTTTTGATAAATTAAGCAATTTGTTTTTTCAATAACATAAGTTGATAAGAACGTTTTTTATAAGGATGAGAATTTGGTGGTGCATGCTG
>CAIUUT010000001.1 GCA_903902445.1 uncultured Candidatus Marinamargulisbacteria bacterium | reverse complement strand
TTTTGTTACCTTTTCTTGTATTCAAGACAAGAAAAGTAAATTGAATTTTACTGCGCTTTTAAAAAGCCTGTCCCTTAACCACGTTAAATCCCACTACCTGCAAAAAATATGGGGCTACTGACCAGCTCCTCATTATCGGCTAACTTATCCAATACAAAAACAGCCGACTGAGCGCGCCAGTTTGGCCATAGCGAAATCTGCGATTGATCTTTAATAAAAACACTATCCAGAACATTTATTTTCTCTTTTCTAGAATATTCGATAAAATCCTTAATACTAAAGAAATGAACATTGGGGCTATTGTGCCAAGAGTTTGGAAGCGATTTGGTAACTGGTGAGCGACCGCGAAAAAACAAATCAACTCTTGCCTGCCAGTAGGCTAAGTTAGGAAAGCTAACAATAACTCTACGCCCTACTCTCAGCGCTTCGCGCAGCACTAAATCAAAATTACGAATCTCTTGTAAGCTATTACTGAGGATGACTACCTCAAAAGCCTTGTCGCCATAGCCACCTAAGCCAGTTTCCAAATCTCCATGATAGACAGACACTCCTTTTTGCACACAGAAATAGATGTTTATCTCCTCAAGCTCAATACCAACTCCTTTGACCGTTTTGGTTTTAATTAACCCAGAGAGCAGGTCTCCTTGACCACAACCTAGGTCGAGGACTTTGGCCTTGGTTGGAACAAAGCTGGCGATTATTTCATGGTCTAACCTACTCCACGTCATGCTCTTGCCACCTTTTCTAGAAAATGTTTGATAAGGTGGATCTGCTCCTTAGTTTCAATAAGAAAAGCATCGTGCCCATAGGTTGAGGAAATTTCACAATAAGTTACATCCACGTTTTGACTAACCAGTCTCCTAACAATTTCCTGAGATTGCGCCGAGGGGTACAACCAGTCCGACTTAAAGGAGATCACCAAAAAATGGACATCACTCAGCGGTCCATTGGCAAACAAGCAGTCACCTGCCAGATTAAATTCATCCATGGCCCTAGTTAAATACAGATAGCTATTGGCATCAAATCTCTTTACAAAACTCTCCCCTCTATAGAGCAAATAACTTTCAACCTCAAAAGCAAACTTCTGACCGAACCCAAGAGGAATAGTTTTCTTTTTTCTGGCAAATTTTGCCTCCATTGAAGCTTCACTCATATAGGTAATGTGTCCAATCATTCGTGCCAGTGCCAACCCTCTTTCAGGCTGTTTGTCCTGTTCATATTGGCCATCCTTCCAGGAAAGATCACTGGTAATGGCTTGTCTGGCTACTTCGTTAAAAGCAATTTGCTGAGGAGAATGTTTTAAGGTCGTGGCAATAGGAATGACGGCTCGCAAGCGATGTGGATATTTAGCCGCCCACTGCAAAGCAAGCATGCCCCCCATCGACCCACCCGCCACCGCTAGCAGCACCTTAATTTTTAGATGGTCCAGCAACCTTCGCTGTACCTCTACCATATCGCTAATGGTAATGATTGGAAAACTTGCACCGTAAGGCAGTTTCGTCCTAGGGTTAAGCGACGACGGCCCGGTTGTGCCCTTACAGCCTCCCAGCACATTGGAACAAAGCACGTAATAGATATCCGTATCGAAAGCCTTTCCAGGTCCAATGAGTTCCTGCCACCAGCCTGGGTCTATTTCATCCCCTGCGGCATGTGCATCTCCAGAAAAAGCATGCTCAAGTAAAATAACGTTACTTTTAGCTTCATTTAGGTGCCCATAAGCTTCATAAACGACTTCAACTGGATAAAAGGATTGACCAGACTCTAGCACTAAAGGCACAGATTCATCGGCAATTAGTACGGTAGTCATCAGCAATCTCCCTTTTTTAATATTATAATCCCTATCTGTTTAGTAGCCATTATTGGCATCTTACTATGTATTGTCAACTCATCGATATATCGAAAAATGTTATTGCATACTAGAATGATATACTTTATCCTACGCAGATCCCTTCTAACGTGAAAAGTCAGCACTAATGATTTATATATTTTACTTTTACGAATCAATTTGTTACATTAAGTAAATGAAATTACAATCAGCCTCACTTTTCAAGAAACTCATTTGGCTCTTTACCGCGTGTTTGGGCGTCTCTTTTATCGTGTCCTTGTTCTTTATTCAAACCGCTATTGATGAATCCTATGTAAAGAAAAATAGTGAAATTTTACAAAAGCACATAGACTATATTAAACAGCAGGACTTTATTTCTTTACCCGAGAAGTTGTCATCGTACGCTAAGATTTTTGGCATTCGTCTTACCTTGCTTAGGATTGATGGTCACGTATTCTACGATTCACATCAAAACCCAGTAAATATGGAAAACCATTTAAACCGCCCTGAAGTTGCGGATGCCATTCATGGTTCAAAGCACATGTATCGACACTTTAGTCATACCCTGCGTCGAGATATGCTCTATGTGGCGGCGGTATCTGGAGGCAACGTCATCCGCGCGGCGCTGCCTATGGACAATATTGAAAAGCAGGTATCCGCTATTTTGTTTAGGCTAATCGTTCTCTATGCCTTGGTGTATCTATTAATCTTATTGTTGGTTTTCAGGCTCACACGCAGCATCATGGTTCCTTTACGCAACCTGATTCACTCGATTGAAACTTTTTCTAGCAAATTTCAACTGCAACATTTGCAAGCAAATACTCAAGATGAGGTCGAAGTGCTCACGCATTCTTTCGAGGAATTACTCTCGCAAATTTCTCTAAATATCGAGCAGCTGCGAAAAATGGAAAAACTACGCAGTGAGTTTGTTGCCAATGTCTCCCACGAGTTAAAGACACCTCTTACTAGCATTATGGGATTCATAGAGACCTTAGAAACCGGTGCTTTAGAGGATCCCAAGCACAATCGCAGGTTTCTTTTAATAATAAAGGAAAATGTTATTCGCCTTAACTTACTGGTTGAAGACATTCTCCATCTGGCTAAAATTGAAAACGAAAAAACCCCCATTCAAAAAGTAAATGTAGTAGAAATACTAACGAAACTTCTGCAAGACCAAAATCTAACCAACCACCCTCGCCTATCACTGGATAATAGTCAAAAAGAAATTTGGGTGAACATTAACCCTAGTGAACTTTATTCTGCTATGCTCAACTACATTAGCAATGCACTTAAATATAGCCAAGAAGGACAAATTTCAATCGCTCTAACTACAGAAAAAGCCATCGCCATATTTGCTGTTAAAGATGAAGGTGTTGGCATTGCTGCTGAACATCATCATCGCCTGTTTGAGCGCTTTTATAGGCCAGACAAAAACCGCTCTCGGGAAACGGGAGGAACGGGTCTGGGGCTTGCCATTGTTAAGCATGTGGTAGAAAAGTATGATGGCACTGTGGGCCTAGAAAGTACGCCTGGACATGGCAGCCGATTTTGGTTTAACCTACCTTTAACCTAATCGTAGACGTTTCGTAACCTAATCGTCACAAAGCGGTGTTATAATGAGTAGCGTGAAAAACATATTAATTGTCGATGATGAGCCAGATATTGTCGAACTCATAGCATATAATTTACAAAAAGAAGGCTATCAGGTGGCTAGTGCGCAGGATGGCACCAGTGCGCTGAATTCCATAAAAACCAAGCGTCCTGACCTTATTCTTTTAGACTGGATGATTCCCGAACCCAACGGCATTGAAGTGTGTAAAAAACTTAAGGCCGACCCACAACTGTGTACGATTCCCATTATAATGGTTTCGGCCAGAGGTGACGAGTTTGACAAAGTTCTCGCCCTAGAAATAGGCGCTGACGACTATGTGAGTAAGCCCTTTAGTCCTCGCGAGCTGGTAGCGCGCGTGAAGGCTCTGCTACGCAGAGCCAGCGGGCCTGGGACTGGCGCTGGCAGTGTTCCCCGTACCTATGAAGTACTTAAGTGGGGAGACCTAACCATTGACCCTGAACAATATGAAGCCGCTTGGCAAAAGAAACCTCTTGCTCTCACCAAAACAGAGTTTGAGCTGCTGCTTACTTTGGCCCGCAAACCCGAGAGGGTTTTCACGCGCGAGCAACTCCTCTACCAAGTTTGGGGACACGACTTCTATGGCGACGACCGCGTCGTAGACGTACATGTGCGTCGCCTACGCGCCAAGTTGGAAGAATTCACTACCACAGAGTATGTAAAGACCGTTCGGGGCGTGGGATATAAGTTTTCTTTTAGTCTTTAGATTAAAGAGTAGCAAATCTGATTTACTTTTTTTGACAATTGCTGCATTTCGGATCGGCTTTTGGGAAAAGCACAATAAATCTAATCTTCATTTTTTTCTTGATAAAAAAACGAAGCAAAAAAAATCAAGACTTTTCAAAACTCAGCCAAACGCAGAGTAATAAAATGATTTTTTTGCAATTGCACTTAACCTACCCGGGTCGTCAAGCGACCACTA